>CAYSWZ010000075.1:0-49966 GCA_964434945.1 uncultured bacterium
GAGCTGGTGGCCCGCGCGCGCGCCATTCTCCGGCGGGCGCCTTCGCCCGACGCCGCCGGCATGCTGCGCTTCGAAGGCCTCGAGATCGACCGGCGCGAGCACCGGGTGCGGGTGGACGGCGCCGAGGTGGCGCTCACGCCGCGCGAATGGGCGCTGCTCGAGACCATGGCCGCGCAGCCGTTTCGAGCGTTCACGCGCGCCGAGCTGGTCGAACACGCGTTCGGGGACGAGGCCGGTGTGCTGGAGCGCACGGTGGATGCGCACGTCATGAACCTGCGGCGGAGGATCGAGCCGGACGCCTCCCGCCCCGCGCGCGTCGTGACCGTGTTCGGCGTCGGCTACCGCTTCGAGGGCGTGCCGTGCGACTGAGCCTGCGCACCCAGTTGAGCGCCGCCATCGTGCTGGTGACGCTCGCGGTGGTGGCGCTGGTGCTGGCGTCGTCCCGGCGCCAGCTCGTGGAGGAGCTCGCGCACTTCGACGGCGCGAGCGACACCACCTGGGTGGCCGAGGCCGCCGGGCGGTTGGAGGCGTGGGCGCCGTACGCCCGCGGCCCTGCCTGGTCCGGCGCCGACAGCGTGCTCGCCACGGTGCGGCATCCGCCCGGCATCGAGCTCGTGCTGCAGTCAGCGTCGGGGCTGGTGGTGGGCGCCACGCGGAGGGACCTGCGCCACGCGGAGCTGTCGGGCGGCAGGAGCGGCATCGTGCTCACTGTACGTGACGAATCGGGGGGGATGCTCCGGCTGCTGTTCGATTCGCCTCCCCGCCGCGAGCTTCACGCTCCAGGCGGCCGGACCGTCGGCGTCGTCTACTCCTTCTACATGCCGCGGACCGGGCGCGCCCCCGCCCCGGGCACGCCGGCCGACCCGGCACGCGAACTCGTGAGCCGTGTGCTCCTCGCGCCGCTTCTCGGGGGCGCGCTCCTCTCCATCGCATTGCTGTTCTTCGCCGTCTCGCGCCTGCTGGCGCCCTTGCGGGCGGTCACCGACGCGACCCACCGCCTGGCGGCCGGCGATCGCGCGGCACGGGTTCCCGTGGCCGGCGCGAGCGAGGTCGCGGACCTGGCGCTCGCGTTCAACGACATGGCCGGTTCGCTCGAACGCTCGGAGGCGACGCGACGGAGGCTGGTGTCGGACGTGGCGCACGAGTTGCGGACGCCACTCACCAACCTGCGTTGCCGGCTCGAGGCCATGCAGGATGGGCTCGCGGCGACGGACGCCGCGGCGCTCCGCGCGCTGCACGAGGAGACGCTGCTCCTGTCGCGGCTGGTCGAGGATCTCCAGCTCCTCTCGCTCGCGGATGCCGGGCGCCTGCCGCTCGCGCGCGCGCGCGCGGACGTGCGCGAGCTGGCCGGGAGCGCGATCGCGGCGATGGCGCAGCGGGCCGAGGCCGACGGCGTGCGCCTCTCGCTCGCGGACGGACCACCCGCTTTCGCGGACTGCGATCCCGCGCGCATCGGCCAGGTGTTCCGGAACCTCCTCGCCAACGCGCTCGCGCACACGCCGCGCGGCGGCGAGGTGCGGGTGGGCGTCGAGGCGCGCGACGGCAGCCTGTTCGCGACCGTTCGCGACAGCGGCGAAGGGATCGAGGCGGAGCATCTCCCGCGCGTGTTCGACCGCTTCTGGCGCGCGGACCCCGCGCGCACGCGCGGGCAGGGAGGCGCCGGGCTCGGGCTCGCCATCGTGCGCGAGCTGGTGGAGCTCCACGGCGGCGAGGTCGCGGCGTCGAGTTCCCCCGGCCAGGGCGCGGAGTTCCGCGTGCGACTGCCCGGCGCCGCGGGCTTCACGCCTCCTTCATGACCGTCGCCGAGACTCCGCGCCGTCCGGATCGCCGGGCCCGCGCCGACGTCGCGCGGGCTCCCCACGAGCGAACGTGAAAGCGGAGGAATCGATGCGACGATTGGAGCGTTGGAACGCGGTGAGGACCGCGGGAGCCGTCCTCCTCGCGATGCTGTGCACGGCACACGCGGCCCGGGGTGCGGGCCTCACGTGGCCGGCGAGCGACCTCTCGGGACACGCGCAGGCGTGGTTCGCGATGCTCGGTGCCGACGAAGCGGCGGCGCGGAAGTTCTTCGCGGAGCACATGGCGCCCGAGGCGATGGCGGAGGCCGGGCCGGAAGCCCGGCTCGAACGGCGCGCCGCGGTGCTCGCGCGCACGGGCGGACTGACGCCGCTCGAGATCGTGGAAGACGGCATCACCCGGTTCGGCGTCCGTTGCAAGGCGGGCAATGGCGACGAGGTGGTGGTCCTGTTCGAAGGCGAAGCCGCGGCGCCGCACCGCATCCTGGGGGTGAAGCTCGACGCCGGCACACCGGGCCGTGGCGGCCCTCCGCCGCCGCCCGTCGGACCGCCGCTCGAGGACGCCGAGGCCGTCCAGGCGGCGCGCGCCCTGCTCGATGCCCGCGCCGCGGCCGGGCAGTATTCCGGGGTCACGCTGCTCGCGCGTGGCGACGCGCTGCTCCTCCACGGAGCGTGGGGCGAGGCCGATCGCGCGCGGAAGACAGCCAACGCCATCGGGACGCGGTTCAACGTCGGCTCGATCGGGAAGCTCTTCACGCGCGTGGCCGTGGCGCAGCTCGCCGAGCAGGGGAAACTCTCGCTCGACGACAAGCTGTCGCGCTGGCTGCCCGATTTCCCGCACGCCGACTCCATCACCGTCGCCATGCTGTGCGCGCACCGCTCGGGCGTGGGGGACATCTTCAACGATCGCTACCAGGCGATGGACCGGAGCCGGCTCCGGCACAACCACGACTACCTGGCGTTGATCCGCGACCAGCCGCTGTGGTTCGCACCGGGGACGAGCGAGCGCTACTCGAACGGCGGCTACGTGCTCCTGGGCGAGGTGATCGCGAAGGCTTCCGGCGAGGACTACTACGACTACATGGCGAAGCACGTCTACGGGCCGGCGGGGATGAAGGACACCGGCGCGCCGATCGAGGGCGACGGCACCCGGGGCCTGGCCCGCGGCTACACGAAGCAGGGCGCCACGCAGGGCGAGCGTGACAACGCCGCGACGCGCCCGGCGCGCGGCAGTGCCGCCGGTGGCAGCTACTCGACTGCGGCTGACCTGCTGGCCTTCGACAAGGCACTGTTGGGTGCCCGGCTGTGCGGCTCGAAATGGTCCGAGTGGGTGACGGGCGGGCCGCGACCGGAGCCGGGCGCGGCCTCCTCGGCAAGCGGGCCGGCCATGCCGCAGGGTTTCGGCTTCGCGGGCGGCGCTCCGGGCGTTTCGGCGGAGTGGATGCACGAGGGCGACGTCGTCCTCATCGTGCTCACGAACCGCGACCCGGAGACGGCGCAGGGTACCGTCGAGCCGCTGCGGGACATCCTCCACAGGATGAAGCCGACGCGGCCAGGCGGCAGCTAGGCCCGCTCCCCGCGCACGGCCCTCACGTCAGTCCGGCGTGCGGGCGAGCAGCGCTTCGATGGCGTCGGCTGCCCCCGCGGCGCCGGGCTCGCGGCGCATGCGCTCGGCGACGGCACGTGCCGCCGCCGCGGCGGAGCCGTCGGCGAGGAGGGCGGAAAGTTCGCTCGCGAGTGTCGACGCGCTCAGCCGCGAGCGTGCGAGCGTACGTGCGATGCCGAGCCGCGTGCAGCGCGCGGCATTGTCCGGCTGGTCGTGGCTGAACGGCACGATCAGCATCGGCCGGCCGGACCGCATCGCCTGCGCGGTCGTGCCCACGCCGCCCTGGTGCGTGATGGCGGAGGCGCGCGGCATGACCTCCGAGTGCGGGGCGTATTCCACGCGGACCACGGGTGCGTCGGGCGGCGCATGTTCCACCGGCGGCACACCCGGGACCGGGTTCAGCCCGTCGAGCCCGGTGAGGAGCACCGCGCGCCGGCCGAGCATGCGCGCGGCCTCCGCGGCCGCGGCATAGAAACCGTCTGCGGTGAAGACGGCCGACGAGCCGAGCGTGAAGACGAGCGGGGCCTCGCCCCGGTCGAGGAACGCGGCCAGCGCGGGCGGCAGTCCCTCGCCGGCTTCGCCGCGATCGTGGATCGGGAAGCCCGGCTGCACCGTGCCCGGCGGCCAGTCGGGCTGCGGCGGCGCGAACTCGCGCGAGAAGAGCGCCAGGTGGAGATCACGCGAGGCGCCCTGGAACATCGGGTGCTCGTGCCGGGCGGGCAGGCCCATCTCGGCACGCATCGCGTCCACCTCGCGGAACCATCGCCGGGTGGTGGCGCTTCCCAGCGCCCAGACCATGCGCCATGGGATCGGCCCCAGCCCTCGCAGTGCCGAGAGCCATGGCACCGCGGGCGTGGCCGGCGGATCGTGCGCGGAGAACATGGCGAACGGCTGGAGTGTCGTGGACACGCGGCGGATTCGCAGCGACTCGGCCACGAGCGGCGCGCCGAACGTGAGGACGTGGTCCACCAGCAGGTCGGCGCCCCGGGCCGCCGCGAGCAGGTCGTCGCGCGACTCGCGGAGGAACGGCAGCACCAGCCGGTGAAGCACGACTTCGCTTCCGCGCCGTGCGTCCATGGCCTGCCGCATGACCTCGAGCACATCGCCGAACTGTTCGTAGCGCGGCCGGACGTCGGCGAACTCGAGCCCCATGGCCTCGGCGCGCGCCCGGTAGATGTCGTGGGTGGCGATCACCGCGTGATGCCCGCGGCGCTTCAACTCCAGCGCGACCGCCAGGTAGGGGTGCAGGTCGCCGAGCGAGCCGAACGTGGTGAGGACGATGCGGGACATGTTCGCGCAGTCTACCCGGGAGATCGTGTTCGCGCGTTGGGGACGGACCGGTCACGCGCCCGGAATGCCCCGGGTCGCCGGAGCCCTCACGGCGCCCGGCCTCGGGTGCCGTGCGCTCGTCGAACACCGCACGGCTTCCGCCTTCACCCCCCGGGGCATCTGGCCTACGCTCCCGGGGTGAGTGTGGAGTGAAGCGCGGCGATCCCGGCACCCGCTGGACTCACGCCGGCCGCGCGGCAGTGGGGGAACGCGCGCAAGCGGTCGTGAGCGCGTGCGCGCGAGTGCCCGCGGGCTAGCCTTCGGAGGAGATTGTCGTGAGAAGCGGCCAAGCGACAACCATCGAAATCCTCTTCCTTCACCTGGTCGCGGTCGCCTGCCTCGTTGTGCCCCTTGCGGCGCGCGCGACAGGCTCCGCGACCGGGGAATGCGCGAGACGGGCCGGCGTGCGAGTCCCGGCACCGCGCGGAGCCCGGGCGCCCGACGTGCAAGCCGCCCTCCGGCTCCTCGACCTGGTCGTCGACATCGAGAAGGTCCTGCATTGATCCTGGGTGGCTGTTCATGGGCGTTGCGGCCGATCGCGTACCCGATGCTCGTCGTGGCCGCGCTCGGCGCGGGCACCGACGCGGCATCCTCGCCCGTCAGCGTCGCCGACTGCGTCCGGCTCGCGCGACAGCACGCGCCCGAGGTTCGGATCGCGGGCGCCACGCGCGAATCGGCCCGGCAGGACTCGCTGCTCCATGCTTTCGACCTCCGCCCCTCCTATGAGCTGTTCGGCGGCGCGATGGTGGCGCCGAAGGGCTACTACGACCCGGCCCTGACGAACCTCGGGGAGTACGAGCTCAAGGCCGGCATGGAGTGGCCGCTGCGCGACGGCGGGGTGCGTGCGCACGGCCGCGAGCGCGCCGCGCTCGATGCCCAGGCCGCACTTCTCGACCAGCGCCTCGCCGCCCGCGACGCGGGGCTCCGTGCGGGCGAGCTGGCGCTCGCGAGCGTGCGCCAGGCCGAGCTGGCGCGCACGCAGCGCGAGGCGTACGAGTGGCTCGACCGGCTGGCCATCGACATGACGTCCGGCGTCCGCGCCGGCACGCGCGGCAAGGCCGACGCGCAGCGCGCGGCGCTCGAGCGGGACGACGCCGCCTCCGGGCTCGAGGCCACCGCACGCGCGGGCCACGCGCTGGCGCGGGAGCTGGCACGCTGGCTCGGGCTCCCGCCCGATTCCCTGCCGGAGGTGGGCCCGCCTTCGGAAGGCGAACCGGAGGCTCCCGGCGCCGGGGATTCGCTGCACGTGCTCGCGGTGTTCGCGGCCGCTCCGGAGCTGGCCCAGGCACAGCTCGAGACGCAACGGGCGCGGCTCGACCTCGACGTGGCCCGCCGCCGGCGCGAGACGCAGTTGAGCTTCGCACTCGATGCGGGGCTGTGGGGGTCGGATCTCACCGCGGCGGTGCCGCAGGCGTTGATCGCCGAGCAGCCCGGCGCCACGTTCTCGGACCGGCTGCAACGGGACCTCGGCGCCTCCGCGGCGCTCCGGTTCCGGCTCCCGCTCGTGGACCCGGCGGCGCCGCACGACGTGGCGGGACGCGTCGCGGCCGGCGAGGCGGCCGCCCTGCGTGCGCAGAGCATCGCGTCCGAAGCCCGGCGGGCCGCGCTCGAACTGCTCGACCGCTGGCGCGACGCGGCGCGGCGGGTGTCGCGCGCGCGGGCCAGCGTGGCCGTCGCGGAGGAAAACCTGCTCCGGCTCCGGAGCCTGCACGCCTCCGGCGCGGCGCCGCTCCTCGAACTGCTCGATGCGAGGCGCGAACTCGACGACGCACAGGCGCGGCTCGCCGAGGCGCGCTTCGACACACGCCTCGCCCGGCTCGAAGCGGAGGAACGATGAGGTTCGGAGGCAGTCCGTGCGCGCGCCGGCTCGCGGCCGTGCTGGCGCTCGCCGCTCTCGCGGGCTGTTCCCGCCATGGCGACACCTCCGAGGACGACGCCGGCGGCGCCGCGGTGGTCCCGGTGCGCACGGCGGCCGTCGAGATCCACACGTTCACCGATGTCTTGCAGGCCCCGGGCCAGTGGCGCTCATCGGGTGACGTCGTGGTGCCGGCGCCGTTCGCGGCGGTGGTCGAGTCGCTGGGTCCGCGGCCCGGGGATCGCGTCGCCGAGGGCGAGGCGCTGGGCGTGCTCGTCACGCGCGAGTCTCGGGCTGCGTTGCGGGGCGCCGAACTCCTCGTGCATGAGGCGCGCGACCCGGCGGCGAATGCCGAAGCAGAACGGGCGCTGGCGCTGGCGCGGCGCGACCTCGTGCGCGTGCCGCTCGTCGCGCCGCGTGCGGGGGTGGTGACGCGGCGCGGGGCGGAGCCCGGCGCGGAACTCGCGGAAGGCGCGGAGGTCCTGGCCATTACGCCGCAGGAGGCGGTCGTGTTCGAGGCGCGCCTGCCCGCCGAGCAGGCCGGTCGCGTGCACGTCGGGGACGCCGCGACAGTCAACGTGGAGGGCGAGGCGCCGCGCGCGGTGCGCGTCCTGCGCGTGCTGCCGTCGGCCAACGCGACCGACCAGGCGACGCTCATCTGGCTGAGCCCGCAGACGAGCGGCGCGACGCCGCTGCTCGAGCGATTCGGCACGGCCGAGCTCCGCACCAGCGCACCGCGCCGTTCACCGGCGGTCCCGGTCGCGGCCGTGGTCGAGAACGACCTCGACGGCAGCGCCCGCGTCGCGGTCGTCGGACCCGACAGCTTCGTGGTGTGGACGCGAGTCACGCCGGGCGTCACGCTCGACGGCTGGCGCGAGCTCACCGGCGCCGCACCGGTCGCGGGCACGAGGGTGGTGGTGGAGGGCACCCGGGGGCTTCCCGACCACGCCCGTGTGAAACCGCAGCCGTGACCGGGTTCTTCGAGGGCGTGCGCTCGCAGCGGCGCGCCATCGTGTTCGCGTTCGCCGCCGTGCTGGTGCTCGGCGCGTGGTCGGCCTGGCACGCACCGGCGGCGATGCTCCCGGAGGTGACGTTCCCGCGCATCACGGTCATCGCCGATGCGGGCGAGTTGCCGGCCGAGCAGATGCTGCGCGCGGTGACGCGCCCGCTCGAGGCGTCGGTGCGGCGCGTGCCGGGAGTGCGCGAGCTGCGCAGCACCACGTCACGCGGCTCGGTCGAGATGAACCTGGACTGCGCGTGGAGCGCTCCCATGGACCTGACCCTCCAGCGCGTGCAGGCCAGTCTCGATGCCGTGCGCGGGCGCCTCCCCGAGGGGACCACCGTGGATGCGCGGCTCATGAGCCCGGCGCTCTTCCCGGTGCTCGCCTACTCGCTCACCTCGCCCACGCGATCGCTCGCCGAGCTGCGCGACCTGGCCGAGCTGCGCCTGCAGCCCGAGCTGGCACGGCTGCCCGGCTGCGCCGAGGTCGTCGTGCAGGGCGGACGGCGCTACGAGGCGCGCGTGACGCTCGAAGCCGGCGCACTCCAGGCGCGCGGGCTCGACGCCGCAGCGGTCGCGGAGGCGGTGCGGCGAGCCACCCAGCTCGAATCGGTCGGCCTGCTCGAGACCAATCGCGAGCTGTACCTGGGCCTCGCCGACGACCGGCCGCACGACCTCGCCTCCCTCGCGGCGGTCCCGGTGCCGCTCGCCGACGGCACGCGCGTGCCGCTCTCGGCGCTCGGCGGCGTGACGTTGGCCGAGGTTCCCGAGTTCGCGCGCTACCGCGCGCAGGGCGGCGAGGCGGTGCACGTGAACCTGCTGCGGCAGGCCTCGGCGAGCACGGTGACACTCGCCGACGCGACGCGCGGGTGGTTCCGCGCCCACCGGGGCGAGCTGCCGGCGGACGTCGAGGTGCGTGTCATCTACGACCAGTCGCTGCTGGTGCGGGAGTCCCTCGCGAGCGCTCGCGACGCGCTCGCGACCGGGGCGCTCGTCGCAATCGCCATCGTGGCGCTGTTCCTCGGCAGCCTCGGGCTCGGGCTGGCCGGCGCGCTGGTCCTGCCGGGAGCGATCGCGGTCACGCTGGTGGTGCTGCGGCTCGCGGGCCTCGGGCTCGACATGATGACGCTCGGTGGCATCGCGGCGGCGGTCGGGCTCGTGCTCGACGACGCGATCGTCGTGGTCGAGCACATTTCGCATCGCGCCGCGCTCCGGCCGGCGGCCGCGCTCGCCGAGATCCTGCCCGGCATGCTGGCCTCGAGCGCCTGCACGCTCGCGATCTTCCTGCCGTTCGCCGGATTGAGCGGCGTGGCGGGTGCGTTCTTCCGGGTGCTCGCGTTCACCATGGCGGTGATGCTGTCGTCCTCGCTGGTGCTGTGCTTCACCATCGTGCCACCGCTCGTGCGCGCCGGGGGCGGAGGCGCCGGTCGCGGCCGCATCGCACGCGTTCGCGAGCACATCGGGCCGGCGTTCGGGACCGCCGCGGGGGCGCTCGTGCGCCGGCCCTGGGCCGCGCCCGTTGCCGTACTCGTGGCCGTGCTGCTGGCCGCGTGGCTCGGCGGCTCGCTCGGCACCGGTTTCCTGCCCGAGATGGACGAGGGCGCGCTCATCCTCGACTTCTTCGCGCCACCCGGCACGTCGCCGGTCGAGACGCAGAAGCTGATCGTAGGGATGGAACACGAACTCGCGGCGACGCCGGAGATCGAGTCCTACTCGGGCCGGATCGGCAACCAGCTCGGCTTCTTCATCACCGAGCCCAACCGCGGCGACTACGTCCTCGTGCTGAAACCCCGCCGGAAGCGCACCGGCGAAGAGGTGGCCGCGGATCTCCGCAACCGGATCCAGTCGCAGTGGCCCATGCTCCGGATCGAGTTCGGCCAACTCGTGGAGGACGTGATCGGCGACCTGATCGCCGTGCCGCAGCCGATCGAGGTGAAGCTGTTCGGCGAGGATCGGGTGGTGCTGCAGCAGCGCGCACGGCAGACGGCGGCATTGCTGGACGGCATCCGTGGCGTGGTGGACATCGATCCCGGTGTCGTGGTGAGCGGCCCCAACCTGGCCATCGTGCCCGGGCCCGAGGGCCGGCGATTGGGATTGGACGCCGAGGCGCTCGCCAGCGCGGTCCGGCCGGCGGTGGCAGGTCTCGACGCGGGCGAGATCGTGCGCGGCGCCCGCGCCTGGCCCGTGCGCGTGACGCTGCCGCGCACCGGCGAGGGCACGGCCGCGCTGGCATCGCTTCCGGTGAGCGTCGCCCCCGGCCGCACGCGCCCGCTGAGCGAAGTCGCCAGCGTGCGGGCGGACACCGGGGAGACCGAGATCCATCGCGACGACCTGCGCACCAGCGTGTCGGTGACCGCGCGGCTCGAGAACCGCGACATGGGCTCGGCGATGCGCGAGGTGCGCCGCGTCCTGGCCGGGAAGCTGCCGCTGCCCCCCGGCATGACGATTCGTTACGCCGGTCTCTACGCCGAGCAGCAGACTTCGTTCCAGGGCCTGCTGGTGGTGCTGCTGGGCGCACTCGTCGCCGTCACGCTCGTGCTGCTGGTCGCGTTCCAGTCCTGGCGCGGCACGCTGGCGGTGCTGGCGGTGACGCTGGCGTCGCTGGCCGGCGTGTTCGCGGCGCTGCACCTGGCGGGCGCCACGTTCAACCTCTCCAGCTTCGTCGGCGCCATCATGCTGGTGGGGATCGTGGCGGAGAACGCGACGTTTGTCGTGTTCGCCTATGCGGAGAACGTCCGCGCCGGGTCCGCGCCTCGCGACGCCGCGGTCGCGGCCGCGACCCGCCGCGCACGGCCCGTGCTCATGACCACGCTCGCCGGCATCGCCGCGCTGCTTCCGCTGGCGCTCGGCCTCGGTGCGGGAAGCGCACTCCTCAAGCCGCTCGCGGTCGCGGTGGTCGGCGGGTTCGCGCTCTCGGCGCTGTTGCTGCTGCTGGTGCTGCCGGCACTGCTGGTGTGGTGGACGCCGCCACCTACCGAACCAGAACGAGCCGCCTGACGCGCACGCCGCCCGCGGTCCACAGGCGCGCGAAGTAGACGCCGGTCGCGGCGGTGTGCCCGCCGGAATCGCGCCCGTCCCACACCAGGTGGTACTCGCCGGCCTGCAGCCTGCCGTCCAGGAGCGTGCGGACGCGGCGGCCGAGCAGGTCGTACACCTGGAGCGAGACCTGGCCGGCGCCGGGAAGCTGCACGTCGAACGCGACGCGATCGCGGAACGGATTCGGGATGCCCTCCGAGAGCGCGAGACCGGCGACGACACGCGGCGCCACCGCGACGTTCCCGACCCCGATCGAGATCGCGAGATCCGAGTTCGTGGCGCTGCGTCCGTGCACCGAGGTGAGCGCGATGCCGGGTCCGCCGAGCGCGAGGCGCTTGAACACCATGGTCGCGAGCGGGCCGGCGCCGGTGAGGCCGGCCCCCTGGCCGAGGAGCGCCGCATCGAGACCGCTGCCGTTGCCGGAGAGCACGACCGAGGGCAACGCCTGCTGCCCGAGCAGCGTCCCGGGACGGACGGAGACGAACGCGGTGATGGCGGGATTCCACGCGAACGAAGCGGTCACGCCGTGCGCGCGCCCACTTGCGACAAGCTTCACCGTCACCGCGAACGTGTCCCCCACCGCGGGCGGAGGCGTGTAGAGGAGCTCGAGCACGTCGCTCCCGCTGGGCGCGACGTCGGGCGCGGTCGCGCCGTAGTCGAGTGCGAGCAGCATCAGGTCCTCGAAATCGAGCCGGTCGTCGGTGGCAGGGCGTCCCTGGAGCCGGCCGTCCGCGGTGGGACCGATGTCGAGGCACGCCAGCGAATCGCCGTTCGCCGGCTGCGCGCCGTAGTGCGCCACGAGCGCCGCGAGGTCGAGCGCGTCGACCACGCCGTCCCCGGTGCAGCCGCTCGCGCCGCCGCGCGTGTCGCCGAGCAGGTAGTTGACGGTGGCCGCGGTCACGGCCGACGCCGCCGAACGGTTGCCGCACGAATCCCACGCGAACGCGACGTAGCGCCACGCGTCGCGCGTGCCCGCGAGATCGGTGTGACCGCTCTCGTGCACGCTCGTGCGCTGCCAGGGCGCAGGCGGCGGATCGGAGAGCGGCGGCGGGGGCTCGCCCGTCCCCGGCACGTCGTCGTACTCGGGATAGCCGCCGAACGGCGCGCGGTAGACGGTCACGCTTTCGGCGTCGGCCGGGGTCTGGAACGCGAGCCGCACGGCCTGCGTCTCCAGTCCCGGGATCGGCACGCCGGTGAGGCTCAACGCCGTGACCGGCACGGGGCCGTCGCCCGCGATGGGGATCCGGAGCGGGTCCCCGAGGTCGAGCGGGATCACGTGGTTCGCGCAATCGCGGACGCTCGCCGCGATCACGCTCACCGTGCCGTTGCCGGCGCCGACCGTCGCCGAGACCGGCAGGAAGAAGAGCTCGCCCACCGCCGGCGCGTCACAGCCGAGGCCGAGGCGCACGCCATCCACGACGCAGGTATTCCCGGCTTCGTCACGGGCGTTGACGAACGTCGAGGCCGGCCCGTCGAGGAAGCTGGCCGCAACGACCTCGCCACTGCGCTGGAGCTCGGGGCTCAACTGGAGCGTCACCGAGAAGCCGAGGAGACCGGCGGTGCCGATCCGCTGGAACGTCACCGGCACCTGCACGGTGGTGCGCGCGCCTCCGAGGCAGGAGGGAGTGGCGGGCAGGGCCGTGACCACGTGCAGGAACTCCGCCGCCTGGGCGGTGTAGCGCGCGGTGACGTCCGGGTCGCGGAAGACGCCGCTCGCCAGCTCGCAGCGCGCCACGGCGCCGCGGAGAAACGCCGTGGCGGGTCCGCCCGCGACCGGCATCAGCGCGCCGATCACCAGCGCACTGGCCTGCGACCCGAGCACCGGGGAGAACCCGCGCCAGACCTCGCGACCGTCGAGCCACACCGTGGCGAGCGTGTGCGTCTCGGCGACCGCGACCTGGTGCCAGCGTGCAGCCGTCACGGCGCACACGTCGGTCCAGCCGGTGGCCGTCCACAGGCGGAGCCGACCCGCGGCGAGCTCGAGCGCAAGTCCCGAGCGGGCCGCATCGCCGGCATTCCATTCGAGGAGTCCCTGCTCGCGGGCGAGCGTGGCCGCGGGCCGGAACCACATCGCGACGCTCGCGGATTGCGGCGACTGGAGCGCGGGAATCGAGCCGGGAGGAAGGCTCACGACGTCGTTCACGCCGTCCAGCTCGAGCCTCGGGGGCGCGTCACTCGCGGAGACGCCCGTCCATCCGCTCGAGTCCGAGACCGTCGCGAAGTCCTCGAGGACACCGTCGTGCCCCTCGCCCGACACGTCGTGCCACGGCGAGGCGGCGCCGGGAGAGGCGGCCGGCCCGGTGCCGGTGGCGGAGTCGGCGGCGAGCACCACGACGGACGCGGGCGCGTTCGCGAGCGCGGGAATGAACCGCGCCGAGTCCGCCAGGAATCCGGTCCGTGCCTGCGCCAGCCCGAGCGCGTCGTCGTAGAGGCGCACCGCGCCGATGGCGCCCGCGAACCGCTCGGAGACCATGCCGCTCCGCGAACTCGCCCCCAGCCGCAACTCGGAATGCTGCGCCCCGGGAACCGGAGCGCCATCGGCATACGCTGCCGCGCCGTCCACGAACACGCGCAGGGAGTCGAGGCCCTGGCTCACGACGACGTGGTACCACTGCTGCGGTTCGACGGGAGCGACCACACGCCACGGACTTCCCCACGCGCGCAGGTGCCCGGCTTCGACGCCGAGCGCGAGCCCCGGCCATGGCGAGGCATCGTGGTCGAACCATTCCAGCACCGTCTGCGTGCGCACCACGTCGTCGCCGGTGCGGAGCCAGAGTTCCGCGGACGCCGGGCTGATGGCGGAGTACTCGGGGAGGCTGTCCGGCGCGGCCAGCGCCACGGGGGCGCTCGTCACGGCGAACTCGAGGCGCTCGGGCGAGGCCGGGCTCGCATCGCCGCGCCACGACGGCGTGTCGACCGCGGGCAGCACGGCGTCGTGGTGACTGCGCAACTCGCGCCAGGGGCTGGTGGTGGAGCCGTCCGGATAGGGACCGCTCCCGTCCGCGGCGTCGGCCCGCCATTCGGCGAACGGTTCACCCGCCGCGCGGACGTGCACCACCCGAGCGGTCACGTTGTTCGTTTCGTTCGTCTCGTGAAGTTCGAAGTCGGGATCCACGACGACCTGGAACACGTGATCGCCCGCGGGGAGACCGGGCACGTTCAGCCGGGCGAGGACGCTGTCGCCGCTGGCGATGAACCCGATGGGGGCGCTCGCGAGGACGAGCCCGTTCTCGACCAGGTCGAGTTCGGTCTCCGGAACGCCCACCACGTCCTGGCTCGCCACCCACGCGGTCAGCGTGAACGGCCGGCCGACACGGGGCTCGGCGGGGGACACGGCCGTGCTCCCGGCCCGGGCGTCGCACTGGGGATAGACGTACGCCGTGTCGGAGGTCGTGAACGGCCCCTGCGTGATCGTGAGGCGCACGCGGTCGAAGTAGGGCTCGTCGGCCTGGTGCTCGACGAACGGGAACGACGACACCCGGCCGAACGCGACGGCACGCGAGAGCTGCACGTCGCCCGGATCGCCGGCGTCGATGTCCCAGCGGTAGGTCACCGGTCCTGCGATCGTGTCCGCGGGCGCGGCCGTGAGGGTCACCACCTGACCGGGCGTGGCGAAGCTGGAGTCCACCGGGAGCTGGATGTGCGCCACCGGCGGAAGCTGCCCCACGACGATCGTGAACGCGCGGCGGTCGAGGCCACCGTTCGTGTCACGGACGTCGAGCTGGACGGGATACACGCCGTTCACCGTGTAGGTGTGCGCGGCGAGCGCCGTCTGGGCGCTGTCGCCGTCCCCGAACCGCCACACGAACGACAGCGGGTCATTGTCCTGGTCGGTGGACGCGGAGGCGTCGAACGTCACCGCGAGCGGCGCGAATCCGTATTGCGGCCCAACGTTCGCCGCGGCCACCGGATCGTGGTTGCCGGTCACGAACCGGATGCGATGGATGCCCCCCGGCGCGATCGTCACGTACCAGATGTCCCCCGTGGCGGGGTCGTTCTCGAGATCCACCGGCGTGCCGGCGCCGGAGTTCACGAAGTCCTGCGCTCCCGTCACCTGCCCGTTCGCGTCGAACTGTGCCGTTCGGATCCAGCCGCTCACGTAGTCGGCGAAGAACAGGCGATCCCGGTAGGCCGCGGGGTACTGCGTGCCGCTGTACCACGTCCCGCCCACGATCGCGTGGCCCGTCGCGCCGGGCGGATTCGACAGTGAAGCCGTGAAGTGGTTCCACCACAACTGCGGCCCGGTGGGGGAGACGGGGTCCAGCGCCGAGCCGTACGACGTGCAGCCCACGCCGGGCGGCTGCGCCCCGTTCACGTAGTTCGAGTTGGGGAAGGGACCCTCGACGCAGGGCCAGCCGAAGTTCATGCCCCCGGTATTGGCGACGTCCAGCTCCTCCCACGTTCCCCAGCCGACCTCGCCCAGCAGGAGTTGCCCGGGGTGCCCCTCCGCCGGATTCGAGCTGCCGCTCGCCGGGCGCACGCAGAACCGGAATGCGTTCCGGAGGCCGTAGAGCCAGACGCGCGAGGCCGCCGACGAAGGGTTGCCGTCCCAGTAGGGATTGCTCGGCAAGCCGTGGCCGGTGTCCTTGTCCACGCGCAGGATCTTCCCGCACATGCTCTGGATGCTCTGCGCGCGGAACGCGCCGATGTCCTCGGACGGGTCGGTGTGACCCGGGCCGAACGCCGTGGGATCGAGACCGCCGTGGTCGGCCGCGTTGAAGTGCGCCGCGTCTCCGCTCGAGAGCAGCAGCGTCTTGTCCTGCGCGAAGCGAATCGTGCCGATCGTGTGCGATCCGTCGGACGACACGCACGGGATGCCGCTCGGCCAGTCGACGCCGATCAGCACCTGCCGGGTGGCGGGATCGAGGTGGTCGGGATCGGAGGCGTTCACCTGGTAGCGCTCGAGCCGGGAGTAGGCGTTCGGATCGTTGTCGACCCCGTTCGAGTCCGGGTCGACGGTGTAGAGCAGGTAGACCCAGCGGTTGCTCGAGAAATCCGGATCCAGCGCCACGCCGAGGAGCCCGCGGTCCCCGTTCGTGAGCACCTTGGCCGACAGGTCGATGAACGGCGTGGGCAGCTTGTCGCCCGCGGCGGTGATCACCCACACGGCGCCGGACTTCTCCGCCACGAGCTTGCGGCCGTCCGGCAGGAACACGATCTGCGTGGGGAGCGAGAAGGTCGCGGTCGGGAACGCGTTGTCGCTCACGAATCCCGCGGGCAGCGTCTGGGCAGCGCTGCGCGGGGCGAGCACGAGCAACACCACCGCGCTGAAAGCCGCGCACCCGCCCGCGAGCCAACGGGCATTCCACGGCCGAGGTCCACGCATGACCCGGGACTCCCTTCCAAACGATTCGGTGGCTGGACCGTCACGGTGGGGGGCCGCGGGGGAATGAGCGATGGGACCGCACCCGCGAACGCAGCCCCCGGAGGAGGGCCCGGGCGGAGCCGGGATGGGGCTGCAAGCGGCGCTGCGGAATTGTTCACCGCGCACGCGCATGGGTCAAGGGTAATGCGAGCGCGCGAGGCCCGATCACTCTCCCTCACCGGGGCATGGTTGCCGCCGGGCCTCAGCTGCGCGCGATCGGTGTCGCCCGGGAGGGGCTGGTCGCAGGCGCTGCCGGCGCGGCTCCGGGAGCGCTCGCCAGCGCCAGCAACGCCGCGCGGAGCCGGTGCAGGAGCAGGATGCCCTCGCCGCGCACGCGCAGGCCGAACTCGCGACCGGTGAAGAACTCGGCCTGGAAGTCGAGTCCGGTGACGAGCGGCTTGATCTCGTCCGGGCGCAGGGCCCGGCGGAGCGTCACCTCGGCGACCGACTGGAACACCTTCAACGTCTCGACCGGCGCCGACCCGGGTGTCCCGCGACCGAGCACCCGGACGCGGCGCAACTCGACCAGTGCCACGGCCGGCGCGGGCATGGCACCGAAGCGGTCGCGCAGCTCGAGCGTGAAATCGTCGATCGCCTCGGGCGTGCGCGCCTCGGCCAGCCGGCGGTAGAGCGCCAGCTTCTCGTGCTCGTCCGGCACGTACTCCTCGGGCAGGAACGCGCTCCAGTCGGTGAGGAGCCGCGGCTCGGGCGCCAGCGCCTCGACCTCGCCGCGCAGCTCGGACACGGCCTCCTCGAGCAGCTTCACGTAGAGGTCGAAGCCCAGCCCGACGATGTGGCCGTGCTGCTCCGGGCCGAGCAGGTTTCCGGCGCCGCGGATCTCCATGTCCTTCAGCGCCACCTTGAAGCCGACCCCGAGCTCGTCGAACTCCTCGATGACCCGCAGTCGCTTCTCCGCCTCCTCGGTGAGCACGCGACGGCTCGGCACCATGAGGTAGGCGTACGCGCGATGCGAGCTCCTGCCGACCCGGCCGCGCAGCTGGTAGAGCTGGGCCAGGCCGAGCGTGTCCGCGCGGTCCACGATCAGCGTGTTGACGCTCGGGATGTCGATGCCGGATTCGATGATCATGGTCGCCACCAGCACGTCGGCGCGGCCCTCGGTGAAGTCCAGCATGACGCGCTCCATCTCGTGCTCGTGCATCTGGCCGTGCCCCACGACCACGCGGACCTGGGGCACGAGGAGCTGGAGCTGGGCCGCGGTGTTGTAGATGGTCTCGACGCGGTTGTGCACGTAGAACACCTGCCCGCCACGGTCCACCTCGCGCAGGATGGCGTCGGTGACCACGTCGGGGTCGTACTCGAGCACCTCGGTGTGGACGGGCAGCCGGTTCGCGGGCGGCGTCTCGATGACGCTCATGTCACGCGCGCCGGCCAGCGACAGGTTGAGCGTGCGCGGGATCGGCGTGGCGGTGAGCGCCAGCACGTCCACGGTGCGGGTGAGCTGGCGGATCTTCTCCTTCTGCGCCACGCCGAAGCGGTGCTCCTCGTCGATCACCACCAGTCCCAGCTCCGCGAACTTCACGTCCTTTGACAGCAGCCGGTGCGTGCCGATGACGATGTCCACGTCGCGCCTCGCGAGGCGCGCGACGACGTCCTTCTGCTCCTTCGCGCTGCGGAATCGCGACAGCACCTCGACCTTCACCGGGAAGTCGGCGAGCCGCTCGCGGAACGTGTGGCCGTGCTGCTGCGCGAGGATGGTCGTGGGCACCAGCACCGCCACCTGCTTGTCCTCCTGCACCGCCTTGAACGCGGCGCGGATCGCGACCTCGGTCTTGCCGTAGCCCACGTCGCCGCAGATCAGCCGGTCCATGGGCGATGCGGTCTCCATGTCGACGCGGACGTCCTCGATCGCGGCGCGCTGGTCGGGCGTCTCGTCGTACGGGAACGACGCCTCGAGCTCGCGCTGCCACACGCTGTCGGGGCGGAACGCGTGGCCGGGCAGCGCCCGGCGCGCCGCGTAGGCTTTGAGCAACGCGTCGGCCATGTCCTGGATCGCGCGCTTGGCGCGGGCCTTCGTCCTCGCCCATTGCGCACTGCCGAGCGCGTGGATGCTCGGGCGCGCACCGTCCCCGGCGGAATAGCGCGAGACCAGCGCCAGCTGGTGGACGGGCACGTAGAGCACGTCCTTTCCGGCATAACTCAGCTCGAGGCAGTCCGTCTCCTGCCCGGACAACGTGAGCCGCTTCATGCCCCGGTACACCCCGACGCCGTGATCCTCGTGCACGACGTAGTCGCCGGGCTTCAAGGCCGAGAGCTCGGCCGCCGTGAGACCGCCGGTCCGCCTCGACCGGCGCCGGCGGCGCCGGTAGCGGGAAAAGATCTCGTGGTCGGTGAGGAGCGCCAGCCCCGCGTCCTTCCACGTGAAGCCGGAGGACACGAGGCCGACGCCGAGCGACGCGCCGGAATCGCCGAGCAGCTCGGCCAGGCGGTCGCGCTGTCCCTGGTTGTCGCACAGGATGACCGGCGCCACGCCGTTCGCACCCAGCTCGGCGAGGTGGTTCTTGAGCTTCTCCATGGAACGTTGCAGCGGTTCGGGCGGGTTGCAGTCCACCACCAGCGTGCCGGCGTAGCGCACGGCCTCGCCCGCGGCGGCGATCGGGCCCAGGAGATCCGCGCCCGGGCGCGTGGCGCACAGCTCTCCCCACGCGTCCTCGGGCAGCCACAACTGCTCGGGCGGCGAGATCAGCGGATACTGCGCGCGCGCATCGTCGAAGCCGCGGCGGATGCCGTCCCACAGGTCCTCCGCCCGCTCGTTCAGGGCGGCGGGGTCGTCGAGCACCACCGGCGTGTCGGGGGGCAGGTGGTCGAGGAGCCCGCGCAGGTCGGGGTCGTAGTAGCCGGCGAAGCGCTCCATGCCCTCGTGGAAGAGGGCCGCGCCTCCTTTCGCAGCCTCGTCGCCTGCATCGCGCAGGCGCTGCGCGATGCGCTCGGCGTCCGCGACCTCGACCACGATCTCGTAACGCGGCAGCACGCGCGCCGACTGGAGCTTCTCGAGCGAGCGCTGCGTACCGGCATCGAACCGCCGCAGCGACGCGATGCTGTCGCCGTCGAACTCGACGCGCAGCGGATCGTTCCAGCCCACCGGCCAGAGGTCGAGGATGCCGCCGCGCCGTGCGCAGTGGCCCACGGACTCCACCTCCGGGTAGCGCTCGTAGCCGAGGAACACCAGGCGCTCGACCAGCTTCTGCGGGTCGAGTTCCGCTCCGGTGCGCAACGAGAGCAGCGCCCGCGCGAGCTTCTCCGGCGCCGGCACCTTCTGCAGCACGCCGCGCACCGTGGCCACGACCACGCCCGATTCCCCCGCCGCGAGCCGCGCCAGCGTGTCGAGCCGCTCGGCGGTCACCGAGGGATGCGGCGAGGAGGGATCGTAGGGGCTCGCGTCGGGCTCGGGGAACGCGAACGTCCCGGCGCGGCCGCGGAAGTACTCCACGTCGTCGCGCGCCGCCTCCCAGGGCTCGCCGTGCCGCACGACGTACACGAGCGGACGGTCGAGCTCGTGCTGGAGCCACGACACGAGGCAGGCACGCGCCGAGCCGGTGAGCCCGCGCACGGCGGCGCGCGGGCGGCGGCCGCCCGGCATGCCACCCGACTCGCGCGCCGGCGCGCCGCGGTCCGCGCCCGCGCGCAACAGCGCGAGCAAATCGCGCGCCGCGGCGCTCCCGCCCACGCGCGCGCGCAGCGACTCGGCGAGCGCGTCCTTGAGGAAGACGTCGGCAGTGCTCATGGGCGCGCCCGGCTCAGCGCGCCGGGGCGCGGTCGCCGAGCAGCTGGCGGATCGTGCGATCGAGCTCGTGGTAGCTGGCGTCGCAGCTCGCGTGGCGCGGATCGTTCGACGGGTGGTACTCGCCACCGCCGTGCGCCCAGCGCACCAATCCCTCGCGGTCGATCAGGAACGAAACGCTGGTCCAGTTGCGCTCGGGATGGTTCGCGAGCCACCAGCGGTCGAGCGTGCTCCAGTGCTCGTCCACCGCGAGCGGGCCGTTGAACCCGAGCCCCCGCGCCGTGCGCCGCACGAGCGAGTCGCTCACCGGGCCCATGGGCTTGGGGTGGAACACCCCGACCACCACGAGGCCCTGTGCGGCGTAGCGCGTGCGCAGCGTCTCGAGCGCGGGGAGCGTGTTGCCGCAGAAGCGGCAGTTGGTGTTGAACCAGCGCACCAGCACCACCTTGCCGCGCAGCGACTCGAGCGTGAGCGGCGGCGAGTCCACCCAGCGATCGAAGGTCCACGCACGCGCGGGCTTGTCCATGAGCTCGGCGGGCGAATCGGCATCGGGCGGGGCGGTCATTGCGTGTGCGTTCGGCGAGGCGGCCGCGTGCGCGGGCGCGTGGCACACCATCCACGCCAGGAGGAGTCCGGGCCACGCGCGGCCGAGCGCGCGAGGCGTGCGTGCGGGGCGGGAGGCGGAGCGAAGGGAGCGCATGGGGCATAGACTAAAGGAGGCGCTGCATTTCGGCATGTGGGCGGGCAGGCTTCGGGCGAGCCGGGGTGGACCGCGGGGGGTGCCGTGCGAGTGTTCGTCGGGCTGGTGGCCGCGGTGCTTGCGGGAATCGTGCTGCTGACCTTCGCCGCGTCCCGGCGCTGGAGCGCGCGCACGGACGCCATGGTCGAGCGGATGCTGGCGGAATCGCGCCGGGGCGGGACAGCCCGATTTGACGCGAGCGAGCTGGCGGGCCTGCCCGCGCCCGTCCAGCGCTACCTCACGAAGGTGATCCCGCAGGGCTTCCCGCACGTTCGCCGCGCCCGTCTTCACCAGACCGGCACGTTCCTGATGACTCCTCCGTCGGGCTGGCAGCCGTTCCGCGCCATCCACACCGCCACGGTCGCGCCGGCCGGATTCGTGTGGGACGCGCGCATCCGCATGGCGCCCGCGCTCGCCGTGCGCGTGCGTGACGCCTACGTGGGCGGCGCGGGACGCATGCAGGCGTCGCTCGCGGGCGTGCTGACGCTCGCCGACGTGCACGACACGCCGGACATCGCGAGCGGCGCGCTCCTGCGCTGGCTCGCGGAGGCGGCGTGGTACCCGACCGCACTGCTCCCGGGCCAGGGCGTGGTGTGGAGCGCGCTCGACGACTCGACCGCCCGCGCGACGCTCCGCGACTCGAGCACCATGGTGTCGCTCGACTTTCACTTCGGCGCCGACAGCCTGGTGACGCGCGTCTACGCCGCGGCGCGCGGACGCGACGTGCACGGCCACTCGATCCCGACGCCGTGGCAGGGGCGCTGGCTGCATTACGAGCGCCGAGCCGGCCTGCTGGTTCCCGTGGCGGGCGAGGTGGCGTGGCTCCTGCCGGAGGGCGCGCTGCCCTACTGGCGCGGACGCCTCATCGAGGTCGCGTACGAGCACGATTGAGACCGCCGACCCGCGGGCCCGCATCCCACTGCGGGCGCGCCAGATGCGTGTGCCGCGCGGAGCCTGATGCGGAGAGGCTGTCGCTCGATTAGTCTCGACGCCGCATCGGCACAGTCCTCGCCCACGCTTCTCCGGAGGTGCACGTTGACCGCTCGCTCGCTGTCCCGGCTCGGTCTCGTTCTCGTGATCGCGCTGCTCGCCGCCCCGGCGGCATCCGCCGGCCTGCCCAAGACGCTCGAGAAGGTGGATCCCAAGGCGCCCTGCTTCCGCTGGCCCGCCGTGGACCTCGACCACGACGGCGTGTTCGACCGGATCGACCGCTGCGACAACACCCCGCTCGGCGCCGTCGTGGACGAGTGGGGCTGCCCGATCGACAGCGACCACGATGGCGTCTACGACGGGCTCGACAAGTGCCCCGACACGCCCGCCGGCGAGAAGGTGGACCGGAACGGCTGTTCGCAGTCCCAGCTCACGGCCATGCACGCGTCCGAGGTGACCCCGACCGCGCCCGCACCGGCGCCGCCGCCGCCCACGCCGGCGCCGCCCGTGAGCGAGACCGAGCGCCAGTTGGTGGAAGGCGGCAGGGTGCGGCTCGAGAACGTGTACTTCGAGAGCAACAGCGCCACGCTGCTGCCCGAGTCCGAGGCGACGCTCGACGAGGTCGGGTCGGTGCTGGAGAAGTTCGTGGACCTCCGGGTCGAGGTCCAGGGCCACACGGACACGCGTGGCTCGAAATCCCACAACATGAAGCTGTCGCAGATGCGGGCCGAGTCGGTGCGCAGCTACCTGCTCGCGCACTTCCACCTGCGCGAGGACAACCTGGTCGCGAAGGGTTACGGCGAATCGCAGCCGGAGACGAAGGAGCGAAACGACGAGGAGCGGCTGCGGAACCGCCGCGTCGTCATCAAGGCGCTCAATCCCGAGGTGCTGCCGAAGAACGTGAAGGTCGAGCAGCACTGATCGCAGGGCTCGGGTCCGGGGCCGCGCACGCGCGCGTGGCCCCACGGGGCCGGGGTCCGGCGCCCGTGCGGCCGCTCAGGCGGACTTCCACCCGCCGCCCGGCATGCCCCAGCGTCCGATCACCGACTCGGCCACGAGGAGCAGGAGCGCGAGGAGGAGGAACTCCGGCCACAGCTCGCGGCCGAAGCGCGCCTGTCGCACGCGCAGCGCGAGGTCGTCACCCATGCGCAGTACGCGCACGCGACCGGCGGGGAACGCACCGACGAGCGCGGCCTCCGGGAGCGGGGTGAGGTCGCCCTCGCGCGGATCGGGATTCACCGCGAAGCTCGCGCGCAGCTGGCCGCCCGCGAACGCGCGATAGAGCCCGGTGCGCTCGAGCGGCACGCTCACCGCGCGCGCCGCGCCGCTTCCGGCTTCCACGCGCACCGGCACCTCGCGCCCGGTCTCGTCCTCGACGCGCCACTCCGCGGAAGCGGGCGCGCTCCACGTGTCGCCCGGTGTCAGCGACGGCGCCGCGGTGCCGCGCGCGAGCACCAGCGCCGCCTGGTGCACGAGCGGAAGGAACGCGCCGGACACCGCGAAGTCGCCGCGCGCGGCGTCGAGTGGCGTGGCGAGCGCGAGCACGCGCGGCGCTTCCACGAGCGCCGCGTGCGCGTCGTCGAAGCGCAGCAGCACGCGCGCCCCGGCGTGCGGCGTGAACACGTGCACGCGGGTGAAGCGCGCCTGGGTGAGCGGCTCGCCCGGCCGAGCGGGGAAGCCGTCGAGCACGGCGTGCCCGGCCACGGCGCGGAGGAGCCGCCATGCCGCGCCGGCGGCGGCGGCATCCTCCGGTCCCAGCGTGCCCACGCCGAGCTGCCCGAGGAAATCGTTCCAGAACGCGAGGTCGGCGCGCGCACCCGGCACGAGCAGCAGTCCGCCGCCGGCGCGGTGGAAGTCGAGCACCGTCTGGAGCTCCGTCGGCCCCAGGCGCTCGACGTCGCCGACGACCACGAGGTCGGCATCGCCCGTGCCCGCGGCGAGCTGGGAGGCATCGAGCGTGCGGACGCTCAAGCCGGACGCGGGCGAGCCCGCTTCGAGCGCGAGTCGCAACGGCGACGCGGAGCCGTCCTCGCGCACGATGACCCGCAGCGTGCCTGCGCGGCCGGCGGCGAAGACCCGCCGGTTGTCGAGCCCGAGCGCGTCGTCGGGCAGCAGCACCTCGCCACCCGCCTGGGGCAGGCGCGAGAGCGGGACGAGCGCGCGCCCCTCCCCACGCGCACCGAGCGAGACGAAGCCCCGCCCCAGCGACGGGTTATTGGAGCTTTCGGTGCCTCCGGCACCGGCCGGGAGGGTGGCTTCGCCGCCGGCCCCGCCGGGGGACAGCTCGCGGGCCTCGAGTGCGAAATCCTGCGTGCCGGTGCCGGCGACCGCGTCGTAGGAGACGGCCTCCACCTCGAGCGCCGGGGCCTGGCCGGAGTCGGCCGCGGGCGCGAGCACGGCGCCCGTGAGCGCGGCATTGGCCCGGCTCCGCGGCTCGAGCGGCACCAGGTAGACGCGTGCGCTGGCCCATGGTCCGGGCGGCAGCTGGAAGCCGCGCTCGCCGAATCCCGTCCGCTGGAAATCGGAGACCCAGAACAGCTCGCGGTTCAACGCGTGCGAGTTCTGGAGCGCGCGTGCCGCGAGTTCGAGCGCCGCCCCGTGATCGGTCGCGGATTCCGAGGGGACCAGTGCCTGCGCCGCCGCGCGCAACCGGCCGGCATCGGCGAGGGGTTGCTCCGACAGCGGCCGCGGCGTGCGGTCGTAGGGCACGAGCAGCAGCTCGTCGGCGGGACCGAGTGTCGCGAGCAGGCTCTCCACCACGCGGCGCGCGCTCGCGGTGAGCGGCCGGCCCTCGCCGTCCGGGGCGCCCATGCTGCCCGAGACGTCCACCAGTGCGACCAACGTGCTGGCCGCGGTCCCGCCGCGCGTCCCGCCCTGGAGCGACGGGCGCGCCAGCGCCAGCGCGAGCAACGCCACGGCGAGCGTGCGCAGCAGCAGCAGCAGCCATTGCTTGAGCCGCAGGCGGCGGATCTCGCTCTGGTTCACCTCGGCGAGGAACTCGAGCGAGGGGAAGCGCACCTCACGCGGCCGGCGGCGCGTGAACAGGTGGATGAGAACGGGAATCGCCGCGGCGCCGAGCCCGAACAGGAACAGCGGATTCAGGAAGTTCACGGGCACGCCTTCATCGCCGGAGCTCGCGCCACGTACCGTCTCCGTCGTTCCACATCTCGATGCGCGTGACCGGATGAATCTCCCAGCCCGTGACCCGCGGCGTGCCGAACTGCAGCATCCACGAGCTCACCGGCCGGTCGTAGGGCTGGTCCAGCATCAGCCAGCCGGTGAGCCGCACGTGGCGGGGGCCGGCGTCCCACGGTGCGCGCCCGCCCAGGTTGGGACGAAACGCCACCAGCAGCGACTCGTACGCCCAGCCCCTCGCCTGCCCGCGCCACGGGGGCGTGACCTCGGCCACCACGTAGGCGGTGTCGCGATCCTCGAGCCGGCGCCGGTTCTGGGCGAGCTCGAGGTGCAGGTCGCCGTCGCCCGAAAGCACGATGCGCTGCACCCAGCCGGACATCTGCACGCCGTGGGCCTCGAGCGCGCTGCGCTCGGCGAGCGGGAGATGGTGCGGGAGCGCCTCGAAGTCGCCCATGGTGAACAGGCGCACCTGCGACGGCGGGTCCTCGCGATCCTTCATCGCGCGCAGGTGCCGCGTGTGCTCGGGCAGCCCGGGCGCGCGGCCGAGGATCGCGAGCGCGCCCACCAGCACGGCCGCGCCGGCGGCGAAGGTGAGGACGGCGAGCGAGCGGACGATCACAGCAGCGTGGCCCGCTTCTCGAGGTAGGCGAGCAGCGCCTTGTCGAACGGCATGCGGGTGTTGAGCGGCACGTAGTCGATGCGCTGCTCGCGGCACGAGCGCGAGTAGTTCCCCCGCCAGGCCTCGAGCTTCTCGCGGTAGCGGGACGCGATCTCCCATGGTTCGGTGGTCAGCTGCGCGCCGGTCTCCATGTCCACGAACGTCGAGGCGTCGGTGTAGGGAAACTCGATCTCGTCCGGGTCCAGCACGTGGAACACGATCACCTCGTGGTGCCGGTGGCGGAAGTGCTGCAGCCCGGACAGCACCTCGGACGGCGCGTCGAGCAGGTCGGAGAGCAGGATCACGAGGCCGCGCCGCTTGATGCGCTCGGCCAGCTCGTGCAGCGCCGACCCGAGCCGCGTGGGCCCGGAGGGCTCCCCCTGCGACAGGCTCTTCAACACCACGTCCAGGTGCGAGCGCACCGAGCGCGGTGGCACGTACTGGAGCGCGCGCTCGGCGAACAGCATCGTGCCCACCGCATCCTGCTGGCCGATCATCAGGTACGCCAGCGCCGCAGCCAGCGAGCGCGCGTACTCGAGCTTGCTGAGCGACGCGCGCTCGGAGCGGAAGCCCATCGACCCCGACAAGTCGAGGAGCAGGTGTGCCCGAAGATTGGTCTCCTCGGTGTACTGCTTCACCAGGTAGCGGTCACTCTTGGCGAGCACCTTCCAGTCGAGGCTCTTGAGCGGGTCGCCCGGCATGTACGGCCGGTGTTCCGCGAACTCGACCGAGAAACCGTGAAACGGCGAACGGTGCATGCCGGCGATGAATCCCTCCACGACGAGCCGTGCCCGCACGTCGAGGTGCGAGAGCCGCGCGACCACGGACGGGTCGAGCCAGCGACGGCCCTCGCGGCCGCCCGGCCGGGCGCCGGTCGAACCGCGCGCCGCGCCTGTCGCGGTGCCGTGGGTGCCGCTCGGGATGCCGGAGCCGCGCTCGCTCATCTCAATGCCCCCACGCGGTCCACGCGATGTTGTCGCCCTCGCGCAGCGGGCGGTTACCGGCGATCGACGACGCGCCCGCGTCGTCCGCAAGCTCCGGGTGGGCCTCCCAGCGCGGGAACCCGGCGACGTGCAGCAGCAACTCCATCTCCGGCTTGTAGACGTAGCGGAGGTCGAACTTCACCTCGACCCGCCGCGTCATTTGCCCCTGCGCGTCGGAGAACTCGATGCGCCGGGTCATGCGGCGGATCTGCTCCACGCGGTCGTCGTCGGCGCGGTCCCAGACGCGGACGTGGCCGTCCTGCCACGGGAGCTCTTTCAGGAACGCCTCCTCGCCCGTCCACTGGAGCAGCTTCTCGGCGCTCGGGTGGAACGCGATGATCACCAGCCGCCCGCCGGGGGCGAGGTGGTGCCGGCAGCAGCGCAGCGTGGCGAGCTGGTCCTGCTGGGTCAGGTTGTGCAGAAAGGAATTGAACGGGATGACGATGATCGCGTAGCGCTGCGGCAGCGAGAAGTCCCGCATGTCGCCCTGGATCACCGACGTGCGCAGGCCGCGGGCCGCGAGCTTCCGGTGCAGGCTCGCGAGCATGTTCGCGTCGACGTCGAGGCCGTCGCACGCCACCCCCGCCGCGAGCGTGGGCAGCAGCAGCCGGCCGTTGCCGCAGCACACCTCGAGCGCCGGGCCGCCGGCCGCGCGCAGCCGCCGGACGTGCGGCGCGATGTCGGCGACCACGTCCGAGTAGACGGCGTCGTAGAGTTCGGGGTCGAGGTAGTACCCGGCGCCGCTCACCGTCGTCTCAGGCACGCTTGCGGCCACGCCACAGGTAGTACACCGGGAATCCGGTCGCGGCGATGAGCACGCCGGCCATCGCGCGCGGGACGATCGTGTGCGGGATCGCCCCGCTGTTCGAGAAGTCGCTCCAGATGATGACCCCGGTGACGACCAGGAACACGATCGGCGTGAGCGGGTAGAGCGGCGTGCGATAGCTGGCCGCACCCTGCTCCCCGCGCTGCTCGCGTGCGCGCTGCGTGAAGATCGTGGCGGTGGTGACGCCGTAGAACAGCCACGACGTGGTGACGAACCAGCCGGACACGTCGTCGAACCCGTTCGCGAACCACAGCCACACGCACGACAGGACCGCCTGGATCCACAGCGCCAGCGCCGGCGTCTCGCGCTTGGGATGCACGCCCCCGAGCGGCTTCCAGAGCAGGCCGTCGGAGGCCATCGCCTGCGTGACGCGCGGGCCGGTCAGGATGGCGCCGTTCGTGGTGCCGAACGTCGAGACGGCCACCAGCACGGCGAGCGCGCGCGCCCCCCAGTCGCCGAGCAGGCGCTCGATCGTCTCCGAGCCCACCGCGGGGTAGCTCGCGACCTCGTTCGGCGTGAGGACGTGGTAGTAGGCGAAGTTCGTGAGCACGTACACGCCGATCACGAGCCAGGTGCCGCCGAGGATCGCGATCGGCATGTTGCGCTGCGGGTCGAGCACCTCGCCCGCGACGTAGGTGGAGTCCGTCCAGCCGTCGTACGCGAACAGGATCGTGATCATGGACAGCGCGAACGCGAGCATCAGCGGGTGCCCCAGGTTGCCGGCGAGCACCGGGTGCTCGACCGGCGTGGCGGCGTGCTTCGCGGTGAGCAGGAACGCGGCCATGCACACGCCGAGGATGCCCACGACCTTCGCGGTGGTGAACAGCGACTGCGTTCCGGCGCCCTCGCGCACTCCGAGCCAGTTGATGAATGTCAGCAGCACGATCGCCGCGCAGCCCACCGGGAACTCGCGCGCGTGCCCCCACCCCGTCACCTGGCAGAAGTAGAGCGCGAACACGCTCACGATGCTGGCGATGACCGTGGGCTTGATGACCCACAGGTTCGCCCAGCCGAATGTGAACGCCCAGGCGTTGCCGAAGCCTTCGCGGATGAACACGTACAGGCCGCCGGTCTTCGGATGCCGCACCGCGAGCTCGGTGAGCACGAGCGAGCCGCAGATGGACAGCACACCGCCCACCACCCAGGCCAGGATCACGGGCAGGAATCCCGGCAGCTCCTGTGCTACGGAGTGCGGGGAGCGGAAGATGCCCGAGCCGATGATGTTGCCCACGGTGATCGCGGTGGCGGCGTACAGGCCGATCTGGCGCTTGAGTTCGATGCCGGGTGAGGCGGCCATGCCTTCCTCCTGCTCAGTCCGGCGAGATGCCGGAGATCAGATCGGCGATGATACGGTCGGGCTTCACGCCCTCCGCCTCGGCGGTGAAGTTCGTCACCACCCGGTGGCGGAGCACCGACGGCGCCACGGCGCGAACGTCCTCGATGCCCGGCGCGTACCGCCCGTGCAGCACCGCCCGCGTCTTCGCTCCCAGCACGAGGTATTGCGAGGCGCGCGGGCCGGCGCCCCAGCTCACCCACTGGTTCACGAACTCGGGGGCCCCGTCACCGCCGCGCGTGGCCCGCGCGAGCCGCACGGCGTAACGCACGACGTGCTCGGTGACCGGCACGCGGCGCACGAGTTGCTGCAGTTCGAGGATGTCCTTCGCCGACAGCACCTGTTCGAGTGCCGGCACGTAGGAGGACGTGGTCGTGGCGACGATCTGTTCCTCCTCGCTCGCCGACGGGTAGTCCACGCGGACGTTGAACATGAACCGGTCGAGCTGCGCCTCGGGCAACGGGTAGGTGCCCTCGAGCTCGATCGGATTCTGGGTCGCGAGCACGAAGAACGGCAGCTCGAGCGGCATCGTGTGCCCGCCGGCGGTGACCTCCTTCTCCTGCATCGCCTGCAGCAGCGCCGCCTGCGTCTTCGGCGGGGTGCGGTTGATCTCGTCGGCGAGCACGACGTTCGCGAACACCGGGCCGCGAATGAAGCGCATGACGCGGCGGCCGGTCGACGCGTCCTCCTCGAGCACGTCGGTGCCGGTGATGTCGCTGGGCATCAGGTCGGGAGTGAACTGGATGCGGTTGAAGTTCAAGTCGAGCACGCGGGCGAGGCTCGAGATGAGCAGCGTCTTGGCCAGCCCCGGCACGCCCACCAGCAGCACGTGGCCGCCCGCGAACAGCGCGGTGAGGAGCTGCTCGATGACTTCGTCCTGGCCGACGATCGCCTTGCGCAGCTCGGCGGTGATGCGCTCGCGCGCCTGGTTCAACCGCTGGACGGCTTCGAGGTCGGAGCTGGTGCCGGGCACGGTGGGAGTCGCCTTTCGGGTGGCTCGGCCGGCGCCCGCCTGCGCGCGGCGCGCGCCCGGGGCCGGTTCGGTGTGGACGATGCGGCCGGATGCACGCGCCGCTCGGGCGCCGCACCCGGCCGCGGCAGGAGGTGACGGTGGAGCGTAGCAAAGCGCTTCGACGCGCGTCCAAGACACCACCCGTGCGCGGAAACGGGCACGACGGGCGCGGGCGACACGCTCCGGGTCGCACCCGGCACGATCCTGCCCCCGATCGTGTGCCCGGGCTTGAGCCTCGTGGGAGTTCGGGTCAGGCTGCGGCCATGAGCCACCTGATCCCCTCCGCCGGCGAACGGTTCGGCACCGTGCTCCGCACGCGGCGCGTCGGGGACTTCGTGTTCCGCCTGTCGCGCTATCCCGCCGGACTTGCGGTGCCGGCGCACCACCACCCGCTCGCCTACTTCTCGCTCGTCGTGGACGGGCGGCTGCGGGAGCGGCAGGGGCGCACGCAGACGGAGTTCCCCACTCGCAGCGTTCACTTCCATGGCTCGCAGGAGCCTCACGACGGCCGGACCGGGCCGGAAGGGCTCGTCTGCCTGAGCATCGTGCCGCAGGGCGAACTCGCACGCAGGGCCACCGCGGCGCGACCGCGGCCCCATGCCGCCCTGTCGGCGCTCGCGGCGGACTGCTACCGGGCATTCCGCGAGGACGACGAGCCCTCCGCACTCGGCCTCGAGGGCAGTGCCCTGGAACTGTTGTCCGCACTGCTCCGCACGGCCTCGTCCGGCCACCCGGCGCCGGCTCCGGGCTGGATCGGCGCGGTGCGCGAGCACCTGGCGCGGCATCATGCCCGCGGCGTGACGCTCGCCGAGCTGGCGGCGCTCGCCGGCGTGCATCGCGTGCACCTCGTGCGGGGGTTCCGGCGGCACGTCGGGAGCACGCCCGGTGCGTACCAGCGCCGGCTCCGGCTCGAACACGCCCGGCGTGCGCTCGAGGCATCGAGCCAGCCCATCGCCGACATCGCGTTCGAGTGCGGCTTCGCGAGCCAGTCCCACCTCACGCGCTGGTTCCACCGCGAGTGGGGGGTGCCGCCGCAGGCCTACCGCCGCGCACTGCGCCGCCGGCACGCCTGACGGGCCGCACGCGCGCGGGCCTCCGCGCGGCGGTCCCGCAGCGGCTCCCTGGACGTGCGACGCGCTCACCGCGTGAAAGACACGGGCCCGCACGCGCCGTATCCTGCCCGCGAATGCCGCTCCCCGATCGGAGACACCGCATGACCCGGCCGCACGTCGTCGCACGATTCGGACTGCTCCTCGCACTGGCCGCAGCCGGCGCCCGCGCCGCGACGCCCGCGCCGGCTTCGCCGAAGTCACGGCCCCCGGGCGACCGGGCGCTGGTCCAGGCGATCGAAGCCAGCATCCAGCCGCTCGTGGCGCACGGTGACCTTTCCGGCCAGTTGCTCGTGGCGCGGCACGGCCGCGTCCTCCTCGAGCGCTGCTACGGCCAGGCGAACGCCGAGCTCGGCATCGCGGTCACGCCCGAGACGCGCTTCAACATCGCCTCGGTCACGAAGCCGATGACGACGGTGCTCGCGATCCAGCTCATCACCCAGCACCGGCTCGGTCTCCACGATTCGCTGTCGCGCTGGATCCCCGGCTTCCCGAACGGCGACTCCATCCGCGTCGAGCACCTGCTCCGCCATCGCTCGGGCATCCCGCACGAAGTCGTGCCCGACAGCGCCATGACGCGGCCGTTCACCGCAGCGGAGATCGTCCAGCGGGCGATGCGGCTGCCGCTCGACTTCCCTCCGGGATCGCGCAACAGCTACAGCTCGGGGGGCTTCGAGGTGCTGGCGCGTGTCCTCGAACTCGCGGGCGGCCGGAGCTACGGGGAGCTGCTCGAGCAACGGCTGTTCCGCCCGCTCTGCATGACGCACTCCGCGCACGCCGACAGCCGCGGACTCCTGCCGGGACGCGCCGCGCCCTACGTCCCGGGTGCGACCGGCATGGAGAACGCGGCGCTCCAGGATCTCTCCGGGCTCGTCGGTGCGGGTTCGGTGTGGTCAACCGCACGCGACCTGCACCGCTTCGTCGACGCCGTGCTCGACGGGAAGCTGGGCGAGGGGCCGCGCCAATCGTTCGCGGGTGACGGTGATCTCGACTTCAACGGGCGGACCGGCGGCTTCAAGGCCTGGGCGCGCTGGGACAGCACGAGCGGCGTCGAGGCGATCTTCGTCGGCAACTACGCGACCGGAGCGCCGGACGCGCTGCGAGCCGACCTCGCGCACATCGTGCGCGGCGAGCCGGTCGCGCCGCCCCTGTTCCCCGAGCTCCGCCACACCCCGGCGCCGGAGAGCGAGCTGCGCCGCTGGGAGGGCGTCTACCAGATCGAGCACGGGCCGCGCATCGAGCTGCGCGTGCGCGACGGCGTGCTCTACGCCAACGACTGGGTGATGCAGCCGACCGCGGACGGCGGGCTTTACTCGCCGCGCGACTACGGCACCGTGAAGGCGGTGCCGGGCGCGGATGCGAAGCTCACACGACTCGACTGGCGGCAGGGCAGCGAGATCTATCCCGCCAAGCGCGTCGGGGACTGAGCGGACGTCTCGAGCACCCGCCCGCCCTCCGGGGCCGGCGGGGCTGCGGGGATTGCGGCAACGCGGTGCCCGCGGCAGATCGGCCTTCCCAATGCTCCCCTCGAGTGCCAGAGTGGCTGAGGACCGGGTCTCAAGGCAGCACTCCGGAGGTACGCATGAAACGACCGTGCCTGGCCCTCTTGTCACTCGTGCTCTTCGCCAACGCAGCGCAGGCCTTCGGGCTCAATCTGGCCTGGGACCAGTGCTACGGCGACGCCCCGCCGGTCGTCCGCAAGCTGTTCGCCTGCGACCGGAACACGGGTGTGGACATGGTCGTGGCGTCCTTCGTGCCTGCGTTCAGCCACTCGACGGGAGGTCTGCTCGAGATCCAGTTCGACATCCAGACGCGCTCCGGCGTGACGCTGCCGGTGTGGTGGGATTTCGCCACCCTCAGCAGCTGTCGCAGGAACCAGGCCACGATCGGCAGCGTGCCCCTCACTCCCCTCCTGACTTGTCGGGATCTCGGCTCGAACCCGGTCGTGGCCATTCGCGACGACTACCGTTACCCGACTCCGGACCACATGGTGCTGACGGCTTCAGCACAGGCCGGGAATACGCCGCTGGTGGGCGGGGTGGAGTACTTCGCGTACGCGTTCGTCATCAGTCACGCGCTGTCGACCGGAGCGGGAGCCTGCGCGGGATGCCTCGAGCCGGTGGCCATCACGCTGACCGCGTTGCGCGCGGGATTCCCCTCGCCCGAGATCCTGACCGTGCCCGCGGGCGGCAATGTCGTCGGCTGGCAGCAGGACCTTCCGGTCGCGGTGCGCAACGTCACGTGGAGTGCCGTGAAATCGCTCTACCATTGACGACGGGAGGCAGGTGAAGGGCGTGCGGAAGCGCGCCCCTCAGGGCCCGGAGAGCCTCGCCAACCGCACGCGAGTGCCGCCCGCGGTCGCCTCGGCCCAAGCGGCCCATGCGCCGCGTGCGCCCCGACCCGCGATGGCGGCGCTCCGGACGTCGCTTCCGAGGTAGACCCAGGGCGTCAGCGTTCCGTCGAGTTCCAGCACGCGGAGCGCCAGCACCTGGTGTCGCGGTGGGCCGGCCGCGCGACCGAGCACGCCCACGAGCGTGCCGCGATCGAGCCGCGCGAGCATCGGGCGCGTCACCCGCTCGAGACTGTCGCCGAGCGCGCGCTTCACCCCCACCGCGCCGGCGCCCACGCGCCAGCTCACGAGGTAGACGCCGGGCGCCGGGCGGCCGGGAAGCAGCGAGTCGTCCGGAGACTCGCCGGTGAACCACGCGTAGTGCCCGCGACCCACGTCCAGCGTGACCGCCGGGCCCACCGAGGGGCAGCCCCGGAGCTTCCAGCGGTCGGCCGACAGGAGCGTGTCGAACGCGAACGTCGCGCCGGCATCGGAGGAGAGCGCGATGCGCGGGTCGCGCAGGTCGTTCGCGGCGCCGCGATACGCCACCGCGACGTCGATCGCTCCGCTCTCCCGTCGCGCGCTCTCCACCGCGATCCGGCAGCACGGGCAGACCTCGCCCGCGACCCACGTCTCGCGCGCCCAGGTCGCGCCGCCGTCGGAGCTGGCGCTGGCGTAGATCTCGGCCCGCTCCGGCTCCGGCTCGAGGCCCGCAGAGGCGCGGCCGTCCACCCACGCCACGAACGGTCGCCCGTCCGGCAGCACGTCGATGGCCATGAAGCCGTGGTATCCGGAGCTGGGATCGTTCCGGTCCCCGTTGACGAGATTGACCGGGCCCCATGCGAGCCCGCCGTCGGCGCTCACGCGCACGGCGATGTCGGCGGCGTCGCCGGCGCCGGGGCGCGTCGCCGCCCACGCCGCCGCGAGGAGGCCGTTCGCTCCCCACGCCACCACCGGCCGGCTCTCGGGATTGCTCGCGACGCGATGCGGCGCGGTGTTCAGGAGTACGGGCCGCGACCAGTGGTCGCCCGAGTCCGCGCTCACCGCCAGCCACGCATCGCCGCCGCCGAGCGAGTCCCGTGTCACCCAGGTGAGCGCGACGTGGCCGCGCGCATCGAGCGCCAGCGATGGATCCGAGGCGAGCGCGTCGGCGAGGAACTCGGGCGTCAACTCGCGCACGTCCTGCCACGGCGTGGCCCGTGGCGCGGGCGAGCAGGAGAGCGCGAGCAAGGCGAGCGGCAGTGTCAGGACTCCAAGGCGCATGACGGCCTCCGGGGCGGGCGCGGCACGCGCCCCCACCCATGGAGCATTACCACGCACGGCCCCGCGCGCCGTCACGGACTTGTGGCGGCGCGGGTCGGCTGCCGCGACCCGGGCTACCGCCCGAGCTTCACCACGCGCCGCGTGACCGTCCCCGCCGCGCCGTCGTAGCGCACCCAGTAGACGCCGGCGGCGGTGAGGGTCCCGTGCTCGTCGCGCCCGTCCCAGCGCGCCGCACCGCCGTGCGTATCGAGCCGCCGCACCACGCGCCCGCTCGCGTCGAGCACGCGGAGCGTCCCCGCGCCGGGCGCGAACACGTCGAGCGAGGAGACGAACGGCGTCGGTGTGACCCGGAACGTGACGAGCGGCGCCGGGCACGTGCCGGCGCGGAGCGTGAATCGCACCGACACGCTGGTCTGGTCGGTGTGGCCGTGCTCGTCGTACGCGGTCACGACGAGCTGACCCGGCGTGTCGGCGGGCCCGAGGCAGGGCAGCGTGAATTCGCCGCCGGTCGAGGATCCCGCGGCTTCACCGAGCGGCACGCTGCCGCCGGCATCGGGCGCGAACGACACGCGCACGCGCGTCACCTGGTCGGGATCGGTGGCCGTCCAGGCGACGGCGAGCGGGTCGCCCGGCGAACCGGCGCCGCCCGCGGCCGGCTGCGAGATCGTCACCACCGGTGGCCGGTCGACGACACCCATCACGCTGAAGCCGAACCGCACGTTGCTCGGCGCGAGCGGCACGTAGCGATCGTCGCACACGTCGCACGAGTCCTGTTCGACGCGGTAGACGTAGCCGCGGAACGTGACGCTCGTGGTGCTGGAGCGGAGCACCGAGGCGCTGGGCGCGAAGTACGGCAGGGAGAAGTCCCCGCGCGCGGCGAGCGTGCCGGCCACGCGCAGCCACACGCCGGTCACGGTGAGGAAGCTGTCGGGGATGCTCGCCGTGCCGTAGGCCGCGAGGCGCGTGCTCCAGTGCGTGCCGAGGTGGAGGCCCATCGTGCCAGGCGAGGCCTCACCCACGGAGAGCGGTCCCTGGCCCTCGACCGTGAACGAATCCGCAGCGACCTCGTCGTGCCAGACGCCGATCTCCGGACCGACGCGCGCGAGCATGCGCTGCAGGTTCAACCGCCCGTGGGCCGTCTGCTCGTCGAACCCGGGCGCGCCGATGTCGTCGGCCGACTCGCGGATCACGTGCTGGTAGTCGGTGTCGATCAAGTCGCCGCGCGCGGCGGCGAGCAGGCCCACGGCGCCGGTCACGAACGGCGCCGCGAGGGATGTACCCGAATCGACCACGTATCCCGGGTAGCTGACGCCGAAGAAGCTGGGATAGGTCATGTACGTGCTGTAGATGTTCAGCCCCGGCGCCACGAGATCGAGCCCGTCCGGATACGACGAGAAGATCGCCCGCTGGTCGAACGAGTCGCTGGCCCCGACCGAGATGCAGAGGCCGTCCGCCGCGTACGCCGCCGGGAAGAGCAGCAGCTTCGGCTCGTCGAATCCGGAGTTGCCCGCGGCGCACACCGGGATGCAGCCGTTGTAGAGCGCATCGGTCAGTGCCAGGCGCTCGACCCGGCTCGGGGCGTCACCGGCGAACGACAGGTTGACGGCGCGGGCGCCCACGTCGGCGGCGTGCCGGATCGCGCGCGCGATGTCGAACGAGGACGCCTCGCCCGAGTGCCCGGGCGCGACCTTGATGGGGACGATGCGGCACCCCGCGTTCCCGGCGCCGTCGCCGCCGCAGACACCGGCAACCCCTGCGTCCGGCGCGAAGTGCGCGCCGTCGTTCGTGCGCGCGGCCATCACCCCGGTGACGATCGTGCCGTGGGAATAGAGGTCCGTGACCGAGCGATCGGGATCGTCGGTGGCGTTGAGCGCGTCGGTGATGCGCGGACTGCCATCCGGCATGAGCCCGCCGAGCTCCGGCTGGTCCGGATCGATGCCCGTGTCCGCGACCGCCAGCTTCAGGTCGTTGCTGCCCACGGACACCCGCCAGGCCTCGAGCGCGTGCACGTCGGCGCGTGCGACGCCGCCGAAGAAGCCGGTGGGGCCGATGTTCCAGAGGCCGTACTGCCGGCCGCTCCGCAGGTATGGGTCACTCGCCAGCGTGTCGAGCGTGTTCGTTCGATCGGGGCCGGCCGGCGCGCGCGCCGGGGAATGGCGCACGAGCATCGCGCTGCGCATCACGTTCCGCTCCGCCCAGTCCACGAGCGCGTCGTTCCCGAGCACGGCGAGCGCCGAGGCGGCGAGCGCAGAGTCCGGAGCCTCGACGAGTACGATCCGCTCGGGATGGAATCCGTAGAGGTCGGGGAGCGGGACGCGCGGCCGGTCGAGCGGCTCGGCGAACGCGCGCGAGGCGCGCAGGCCGAGTGCGCCGAACCGCGCGCGCACCGCCGCCGGGAGCGCGCCGGGCTCCGCCGCTCGGGCGGCGATGCCCCCGGGCGCGAGCGCGGCCGACGACAACTGGACGACGAGTTCGCGGGCGGGATCGCCCGCCCACGCGGGCGTGGCGAGGCAGAGGGCGACGAGTGTGCTGGCGAAAGCGCGCATGGATGCCGGACGAGGGGCGGGTGCCGGGGGGCGTGGACCCGGCCAGCGTACCGCCGAGGCCGGAGCAGACGCCATGGGCAGCGCGTGGACGGAGCGGCGACGACGTGGACGCTCGCGCGGTCTCGTGCCCGCTACCGCATGTCGGCGCTCTCGAAGCTCTTCCGCGCCACGTTCGACAACCGCAGCTCGTCCACGATCCCGTTGAGCGCATAGTAGGGCAGCGGCAGGTTCGCGGGATCCTGGCGCAGGTCCCCGCCGAAGTCGGTGAGAAGCCGCGGGTCGAGCGCGTTGCCCACGACGAGCGGCGCAGTCGAGCGATGGATGGCGTTCGCGATCGCCACCTGCACGTCGAGCCGGCCGTTGATGAACAGGCGCACCACCTCGCCATCCACGCTGGCCGCGACGTGCACCCAGGTGCGCATCGGGAGCGTGGCCGTGGACGCGAAGCTCTGGGCCCCGGCGGCGAGCTCGGGGCGGAACGCGAACACCAGGTGACCGGCGCTGAATCTCGCCACCTGGTCGGTGAACCAGCCGGGGCTCGACGTGCTGATCGTGGGCGGCCCGAGCTGGTTGCCGACCACGCCGAGGAGCCAGCTCTGCTCGTTCGGCACCGGCGTCCAGCGCATGGCGATCCCGGACAGCTCGTAGGTCGAGATGTCGACGAGGTAGATCCATGCCTCCACCGTGAACCCGCGCGGGGACTCCATGACCGGGTTGTACGGGACGTACACCCACGATTGCGCCGTGGCGGTGAACGTGCGCGCGCTCCGGAAGCGCCCGAAGTCGAGGCGCGTGTCCGGTCCCGCGATGCCGGTGAGCTGGAACGGCGACGAATCGAGGGCATGAATGCCCGCGCGCTCGTCGAAGCGCCACAGGCCGACGGTCACGGAGTCCACGGCGGGTGGCGTGGGCGCGAGGGCGGGTGCGCGCATCCCGTTCGGACCGTGTTTGGCGCACGCGCCGAGGCCCGCGGCCAGCAGCAGCAGCACGACGGCACGAGGACCGCGGATGCGGCCCGCAACGAACTCGCGAATCATGGACTCCCTCTCACCGCACGCAACGCGTCGCGCGCCTGCGCCAGGTGCGTGGCGTCGCCCACGCGTGCGAACGTCAGCATCATACGCTGCAGCGTGGCGGGGTCGCCGGACGCACCCACGACCGGACCCCAGTACTGGGCCGCGCCGGCCTCGTCGCCCTTCATGGCGGCGACCCAGCCGCGCCCGATGCGGATCTCCGCGGTGCCGGGGCGGAGCCGGTCGGCCCGGTCGTAGTAGGACAGCGCCCCGTCGGGATCCTGGAGGTGGAGCCGGTTCTCGGCGGCGAGCATGAGAATGTCGATGTCGTCCGGTGAGAGCGCGAGCAGCTGGTCGATCCAGCGCTGCGCTTCGTCGTGATTTCCGAGGGCGAACTCGTGCATGGCCAGGAACAGGCGCGCCTCGACGTTCCGGTCGTTGATGAGCGCGCGCGCCCGCGCCCGGTGGACGGCGACCAGGGTGTCGCTGTGGATCCACGCGGGCTCGCCGCCGAACCCGGGACCGATCTCGTAGAGGACCGAAGGCCAGTGCGTGGTCGCCGCGCGCACGGTGAGGCCGGGCGCCGCGCTGGTGGAGTCGAGCAGCCACTCGAAGCGCGGGCGCATCTCGGCCTCGGGCCACGAGAAGTAGAGCCAGCGTGCGCCGGTGCTGCGCGCCGCGGCCCCCCAGTCCGACAGCGTGTCGGCGAGCGGCAGGGTGAGCGGCGTCAGCCCGGCGTACCACGCGAAGTGCGGCTTCCTCGCCAGCACCTTGTCGCCCGGCCGCACGAACGGCTTCACCTGCGCGGCCACCTCGCGCACCTCGACCGGCAGCTCGAGGATGACGCGCGCGGTGAACGCCCGGGTGGCGACGAGCATCGGCAGCAGCACCGCGGGCACGAGCAGGAGCTTGAGCCACATGCCGCCCGCGGTGAGCGCGAAACGCGGCGAGGCGAACGCGCACGCGGCGAGCAGCGCCCACAGCGGCAGCACCGCGAGCGAGTAGCGCTCGGAATGGAACGCGGGCACGAGCGTCAGGAACAGCAACGCGACGCCGAGGAGCAGCGGCTTCACCCGCGCGAACACGCCGTCCTTCCACGCGAACCACACCCCCGCGCCGGCGGCGCACGCGAGCGGAAGTCCCGTGAGCTTGAGCGCATCCAGGCGCACGTGGTCGAACACGTTGAACAGCATGCGGGTCGCGACCGCCATGGGATCGCGCGCCAGCACCGACCAGAGCGTCGGGAACTGCGGCTCCATGTCGCGTTCGTACACGTCCCACACGATCCCCTTCGGCCGCGCGTACACTTCGAAGGCGATGTTGTGCTGGAGCTGGAAGCGGGTCGCGCCGCCGTGCGTGACCGAGTACGCGAGCCACGGCGCCACCGGCGCGAGGAAGCCGAGCGCGAGGAGGAGCGCATGGCGCACGCGCGCACCGGCCGGCGCACCGGTCCACCCGAGCGCCACGGCGGCGATTCCGGCCGGCAGCAGGGCGACGCTGCTGTAGCGCGTGAGGAACGCGAGTCCCGCGAGCGCGCCGCCCGCGAACAGCCGGCGGGGGGAGGCCACGCCGTCGCGGGTGCCGAACAGCGTCCACAGCGATGCGGCCTGGAGCGCGAGCGCCGGCGCGTCGGTGGTCACCGACCAGCCGAACCGGAAGAACTGCGCGTTCGCGGCCATGAACGCTACGGCGAGGAGCGCCACCGCCGGCCCGGCGCGGCGGGCGAGCAGCGAGTGCCAGCACACGAGCGTCGTCGTCATCGCGGCCACCGCGATCAGCTCGGCGGCGAGGAACAGGTCGCGGACCGCGAAGCCCACGAGCGCCAGCAGCATCTCGAACAGCGGCCCGACCACGCCGTAGCGCGCGGCGTCCATGTGCCCATGCTGCAGCAGCCGGGCCCCGGGACCGTACGATCCGTAGAAATCGGTCTCGGTGAACACATCCCCGACGGTGTGCGGGCCGAACACCATGGCAAGCGCCAGGACCGCGTAGGCGGCGATCACGGCCCAGCCCGCCCAGCGCATGCCGGGCCATGCCGCGGTGCGGTCGGCGTGGAGTGCGAAGGTCGTGGGGCGCGGGGGTGCGGAAGCGCGGGTGGGGCGGGCGTTCCGGGTCACGCGGGCGACGGCCTCGGAGTGTGGGAGGGCATGGAAGTGGATTCTAGCGAAGGCACGCCCCGCGTGCCGCGCGACTCCCGGCGGCCCTATCCACAGCGGCTTCTCGCCGCCAGGAAACGGACACGGCGGCGGGACCGCGAGGCCCCGCCGCCGGAAACCGGGTAGGGAGAGAGAGACCCGGTTGATCTCGTCCGCGGATGGCGCCCGTGGGGAGACAGCGCCATCCATCTCAACTGCCTTGCTTCCCAACCCTCCCCATCGAGAGGAGGGACACCCCGGACGGCGCTCGCCTCATCCGCTCGGCCGGCCCCTGGCAGGGGAACATCTCGCCCGGCCCGCCCGACGGCGCCAGGCCACCCGCTTGATCTCGAACCGCTGCACCACCCAGACACGTCAGAGCTTCAGGACCGGCGTGCTAGCATTGCAAGCGCTGGGCCAGAATCCGATGCCATTCGCGAATCCGGTGCCGTGCAGATGGATAGCGCCGTACCTCGCGTTCAGCGGCCGCCGGGCGGGCCCCCTTCCCGGCGCAAAGCGTCGGCGGGACCGACACAGTCCACGCGAAACTCCGTTCGAGAGGTTCCGGCCATGACCCACGAAACGCATTCCCAGGTCGGTCTCTGCGCCGGTTGCCGCCATGCGCGGCGCGTCCAGACGCCAAGGAGTCGATTCTGGCTGTGCGAAAGGTCACGCGACGACGCCAGTTACGACCGTTATCCACATCTGCCCGTTCTCGCCTGCCGCGGATTCGAGCCCGGCGAGCCCGGCGGCCCCGGTCCCTCCGCGACCGAAGATCGTTCGCGGGAGGGGAAGTGACGGGATGCTTTACGGCAGCAGCACCAGCCGAGCGACGCGGGTCAGCCCGCGAGTGCTGAAGCGCGCGAAGTAGAGCCCGGCGCCGAGCGGAGAGCCGTCTGCGGCCGCTGCCTGCCAGCGCAGCTGGTAGTGCCCGGCGGAGCGGTCGCCATGCGCCAAGTCCGCCACCCGGCGGCCACTGGCGTCGTACACCGCCAGCGAGACCGTGGCGTCGTGGGGCAGGTCGAACGAAAACATCGTGGTTCGCGAAAACGGATTCGGAGCGGGCGGCGTGAAGCGCAGCACCGTCGGCAGACCTGCCACTCCATCGGTCGCAGAGACCTTCGCGTGCAGCGCGACGCGCAGGGTGTCGAGCGCCAGCGCCCCGGGCAGCGGTTCGTCCGCCGTCGCGATCCGCAGCTCGGCCTGGTAGTCGGCGTCGGGCGTGGCCCCGGTGGCGTCGAACGTCACGGCGTCGGTGGCGACGTCGGTGATGAGCCCGGGTTGGGCCTGGAACGCGAACCGCGACTCCCCAGCCACGAACTCGGCGCTGCGCGCGAGCCGGGCCTGGAGGCTCGAGTAACCGAGATTGAATACGCGTAATGAGCGCTCGGTGTGGCTGCCGAGTACGACCGTGCCGAAGTCGAGCGTCGCCGTGGCGCTGCTGACTGTCGAGTCAAGAGTGGGCGCCGCGTGCGCCAGCACGCGGCCCGAGAGGAGGACCGCCTTCGCCGTGGTGTCGAGGTCGTTCGAGTTGACGGTCAGCGTGCCGGTCCGGACCCCGATCGAGCCCGTGGACAAGCCGAGCGTGCGAACGTCGGGCGCGGACGCAGCGGCGTTCGTGAACGTGCCCGAGGGCGCCGTGAACCCGGCGGGCGCCGTGAGCGAGTACTGCAGCGACGCCGCCGGCGGAGCGGGCGCATCGTCCACGCTCAGGTCCTGCGTCGCGGTGGCGCCGACGAGGACGTCGCCGAACGACAGCTCGCTCACGGTGGCGAGCTTCGCCGGCAGCTGCAGCGTGGCGATGACCGGGAGGTGATCGGACGACAGCCGGAGCGCGGTGGCGACCGCGAGCGGCACCGCGAGGTTGAAACCGCCACCGTCGATGGACTGGTTGTAGTGCTGGCCGTCGTTGCCGTACGGGCCATAGCCGCCCGGCAGTGCGCCCGGCACCAGGTCCAGGCCGGCGCCGTCGTTCATCGAGTACGTGCCGAGCACCATGTCGAAGCGATCGTCCATGCCGCCGTTGCTGCCGAGGCAGCCGAGCCCGGCGCAGGGAGACTGCGTGTGGTAGGGCGCGTACGCGGGGTTGTTCCAGATCCCCGGCATGCTGAGATTGTCCTTCAGCCGCCCGTCGTTGTCGGCCTGCGACTCCGTGAGCCGCGTGTAGCCGGTCTCGAAGGAGCCGTAGAAGTTCGTGTCGCCGCCCATCAGGATGTTCGTGCCGGCCGGGGCCAGGTTGAGCGTGTTGCGGAGATTCGTGCATTCGAGCGTGCGGGTCGACGAGTCCGAGGGCGGCGACGTGCCGCCGGCACCGTTGCCGGCCTTGAAGTGGATGGAATAGATCCGGAACGACGCGGCGTTCGCGAGATAGCCCCGCGGCCGGACGAGCGCCACCAGCACCTGGCGTGGGCCGCCGGTGGCCACGGCGCTCAGGTTGCTGATCGTCACCTGGAGCGAGTCGTAGTAGATCGCGCTCTCCGTCGTGCTCAGGAACGTGGCAGTGCCACCCTTCCACACCTTGGCCGGCATCGCGGCGCGCAGCAGGCTCGCGAACGAATCCGCCGCCTCGGAAGTGTGCATCTCCTGGACGACCATCACGTCCGGGTCCAGTCCGGGCAGCACCTGGATCATCCACGGCCGGCGCATCGGCACCGCCGCGTCGTCGTAAACGGCGAGGTTCCACGTGACCACGCGCAATGCGTGCGCGGGCGGCGCGTGCAGGGCGAGCAGCACCGCGGCGAGGCCCAATGCGCGGCGCGCGACCGGGTGCAGTCGTTCGGTGGGCTTCATGATCGCTTTCGGGTCCTCACCCAAAGGTCGGGTTGCGGCCGGGCGGCCCACGTGAGGGCCGCCCGACCGGTGCACGTCAGGGTACGATGGCGAGTCGAACCACGTGCGGCCTGACGCCGGGCGCGGCCCCCTGGCCCGATTCCATGGCGTTGAGGCCGCCGAGGAACTCGTTCCAGCCCGCTTGCCGGATCCTCTCCCCGGTGGTCCGCACGTTCACGTGAAAGGGCTTCTTGCCACCCACGAGTGTAGCGTGCGGGGATTGCGTTTCGCCATGACGATCAGCGTCCGGGGGGGGCATCGCGGGCGCGCGCGAGAACACCGCCGCGCGCCCTCCGCGGTCCCCTCAAGCACGCCCGCGCGCACTCCGATACCCGGTCCGTGACCCCGTCGGCCAAACGCATCCGTCCCCCCGAGACCGTCCCGCTCACGGACGTGCTCGCCGCGCTGTCTTTCGCGCTGGACCTCACCGAGGGCCAGCCCATGGGACACGCGCTCCGCACCGGTCTCATCGGCATGGAGCTGGCCGCGCGGCTCGACCTGCCGCTCCAGATGCGCCGCGATCTCTACTACGCGTCGCTCCTCAAGGACGCCGGCTGCTCGAGCAACGCGGCCGGGGTGTTCGAGATCTTCGGCACCGACGACATCGCCGCCAAGCGCGCGCGGATGGTGACCGACTGGTCCAACGACGTGCGCGCGGCGATGTACGCGCTCGAGCACGCGGCGCCCGGCGCGTCGTGGTTCGAGCGCGCCAAGCGCGTGGCCACGCTGGCGAAGCAGGGCACGCGCGCGGCCGCCCGGCTGGTGCAGGTGCGCTGCGACCGTGGCGCCGACATCGTGATGCAGCTCGGATTCGGGCGCGGGGCCGCCGAGACCGTGCGCGCGCTCGAGGAGCACTGGGACGGTCACGGGCACCCGCTCGGATTGAAGGGTGAGCAGATCCCGCTCACGGCGCGCGTCCTCGGGCTGGCCCAGATCCTCGAGGTGTTCGGCGCGGGCGGCGGACCCTATGCCGGGCTCGCGCTCGTCCGCCGCCGTTCCGGCAAGTGGTTCGACCCGACCGTGGTCGAGGCCTGCCTCGGAATGGAACCCATGCTCGCCCGCTGGCTGGCGATGAGCACGCGCGAGCTGCGCGAGGAGGTCTCGCAGGCGGAGCCCGGCCATGCCTCGCTGCTCGCGGGCACCTCCACGCTCCGCCGCGTCGCGCACGTCTTCGCCGGCATCGTGGACGCCAAGTCGCCGTTCACGGGGGTCCACTCCCAGCGCGTGGCCGACGTGTCGGTGGCGATCGCGGAACACCTGGGCTGGAGCAAGGTGCGCGTCGAAGAGACGCGTGCGGCCGCACTGCTGCACGACCTCGGCAAGCTGTCGGTGCCGAACAGCATCCTCGACAAGCCCGGCGCGCTCGATCCCGGCGAGTGGGAGATCATGCGCATGCACGCGCTCTACACCGAGCGCATCCTCGAGCACGTCAAGGGCTTCGAGTGGTTCGCCTTCGCGAGCGCCTCGCATCACGAGCGCATGGACGGCAGCGGCTATTGCCGCGGGCTGGGCGGCGATTCGCTGCCGGAACTGTCCCGCGTGCTGGCGGTCGCCGACGTGTACGACGCGCTGTCGGCGCCGCGACCGTATCGCGAGGCGCTGCCCTCCGAGGAGGTGTTCGCGATCATGGATCGCGATGGCGCCCGGGGCTTCTGCCCGCGCTGCTACGACGCGCTGAGAGTGGTCACGTGCGACGGCGAGTTCGAGCCGGGCGGCGAGGAGGACGAGGAGCAGGCAGCGTGACGTGGAGCCCAGCCTCGCGGGGCTGAGGCTAGCGGCAGAGCGCCAGGGCGAGCGTGTAGGACAGCCCGGCGAGCACGAGCCACTGGGCGGCGCCGGCCGCGATCGGGGCCCAGCCGGCGCGGGCCATGTCACCGAAGCTCGTCTGCAGCCCGACGCCGGCCATCCCGACGCACAGGAGCCACAGGTCGGCGCGTTGGATCTGCTGTACGAGCGACTGGGCGAGCCAGCCGGTGGTGTTGAGCGCGGCGAAGCACACGAACAGGACGAGGAACCACGGCACGGGCGTGACGGGCGGAGTGCTACCCGGCCCCGGACGGCCCGGACCGCGTTCGCTCGCCCCGGAGCCCGAGGGAAGGATGCGGCGCGCACGCCAGGCGAGGAACAGCACGACCGGCGCGAGCAGCGTGATGCGCACGAGTTTCACCACGGTGCCGACCGCGGTGGCCTGCTTGCTGAACGTCGCGCCCGCCGCCACGACCTGGGCCATCTCGTGCATGCTCGCGCCGTCCCACACGCCGAACACGAAGTCGCCCATGTGCGCCGCGCGTCCGACGTAGGGGTAGAGCACGATGCCGATCGTACCGAGGAGCGTGATGATGCCGACCGCCAGCGCGGAGTCGCGCTTCTCGGCCTGGACCACGCTGTCCGCGGCCACGACGGCCGACGCCCCGCAGATCCCGCCCCCCACGCTCAGGAGCGTAGCGAGCTTGTCGTTCAGGCCGAGCCGGCGCCCGGTCCACCAGCCGAAGCCGAGCGCCACGGCCGTGCTCGTCACCACGACCACGAGCGCCGGTGCGCCGATGCGGGCGATCTCGCCGAGCGAGAGCCGGAATCCGAGCCCCGCCACCGCCCAGCGCAGCAGCGGCCGCTGCGCCATGCGCACGCCCGGGCCGGCCCACGCCGGCAACGGGATCACGCTGCGCATCGCCATGCCGACGAGGATCACGAGCAGCAGCGCGGACAGGTGCAGCGTGTCCCTCACGAACGGCTGGTCGGCGAGCAGGAAGGCGGAGGTGGCGAGCAGCACGCTCACCACCAGCCCGGGCAGCACCTCTGCGGCGCGGGTCACGCCGTGTAGCTGAGCTCGCGGTACCGCCGGAGCCAGCCATTCCCGACTGGCTCGAAGATGTGGCAGTGGTCCATCTCACCGCCGTACACGTGGAGCGTGACGGCGGGGGCGTCGCCGGCGTTCTCCAGCACGTGGTACTCGAACGGCGGGATCAGCGCGCCCGCCTGGCCGACGCCGGCGTGGATCACGGTCTCCTGCTGGAACTGCACGATGTCGTGCTCCGGGTCGCCGCCGTGGCATTGGTACGACGTGACGCGGATGCGGCCCGAGTAAACGCACTCCACGCACCAGATCCCGGCATGGTCGTGGAGCGGCGTCCCCTGGCCGACGTTCCACACCATGGCGATGACCGTGTAGCGATTCGCGGGGTCGCGGTGCACCAGCCGGCGCGCATAGCGCTCGGGGTTCGGGACCAGGAACCGCGCGTCGAGGAACTCGGTGCCGGCGGCGAACGTTTCTTCCAGCACCCGCTTCACGATGCGGCAACGGCCGGCGTCGTCTCGCGGCGTCATGGCCTCGTCGAGCCGGCGCACCAGCTCGCGCACGCGCGCGTTGCTCAGGCTGGGGGCGACGGACATGGGGAACCTCCCTGGGGAATGGACGCCTACAGTCTAGTCGCGGCCGCGTCCGGGCCGCCACAGGGAATCTGAAGGGCTCGGGACGTTCGTGTCCGCGAGGGTTCCCCTCGGCGGGCGGAGAGGGATATCGTCCCCGGGATCCCGAACCCAATTCCCGCGAGGGGAGACGTTCCGGGGATGATCCGGAGGCCGCTCCGATGATTCCGCCCGACCCGCTCGAGTCCAGGACCACGACCCACTGGTCGCGACGCGTGTTCGCGTTCGCACTCGACATCAGCATTGTCACACAGTGCGCGGACCTCACGCTCGGGCAGATCACGGGCCCGCTGCATCCCGGCGTCGATGGCCTGGTCCGCGCCGGCTTCTGGTTCGCCTATCTGGTCGGGTTCGAACGCACGCTCGGGCGAAGCGCCGGCATGGCGCTGTTCGGGATCCACCCGGTCGGCCCGGAGGGGGGACGGCCGAGCCTGCGCGCCACGCTCGGGCGCGGGGCGATGGTCGCGGCGATCCTGGGCCTCAATCCGGCGGAGCTTCTCGATCTCCTCGGTGCAGGACGCATTCCCCCCGGGATCGGATTGGCCGCCTCCGGCGCGGACATGGGATACCTCATGATGGCGATCGCGACGATGCTGTTCCGCCGCGACACCTGCCTGCTGCACGACCTGTGGAGCGGAACGCGCGTCGTTCGGCGAGAGGCCGCGGCCCCAGCGCCGTCTGTCGCGCCGGCGCCGGCCTGGAATCGCCTCGTCCTCGTCTCGATCCTCGCGTGCGCGGTTCTCGCCCTGCCCCTCGCCGCCTGGTCCGATCACGGATTCGACTGGAAACGACTGGTGCGGACTCCGGAAGAGAGCGACCCCGAAGCACGCGCGATCGAGCGCCGCATCGCGAGCCGACTGGGCGTCCGCAGCAAGGTCTCGGGGGAGCAGGTGCTGACCGCCCGGACCGGGAAGCTACCGGTCCACGCCCTGCAGATCCGTATCCAGGTGCCCTGGGCGGCGTTCAATGAGGAACGCGCAACGCAGATGGAGGAGATCGCCGCGGAGAGCCTGCGAGCGGACCCGCGCAGGTTCGGTCGGCTGGACATCATCGTCTCGAGTTCGGTGTCGGGACTGTTGAACCTGAAGAACAGCCTCAAGTGGAGTTGGGATTTCGACTCGACCGCGGTCCGGTGGCGTGCGGTCGACCGCTCCGATCCTTGAGCCCGCCTCCCCCGTCACGGCATGAAGAAAAACGCCAGCCCGAGCACGACGTACGCGGCCAGCAGCATGGCGCCCTCGAGCCAGTTGCTCTCCCCGTCGGCCGCCACCAGGTTCACCACGCCCACCGCCGCGACCACCGCCAGCACCTCGAGCGGGCTGAAATGCAGGTCCATGGGACCGTGCGGCATGGCGTACGACGCGAACACCAGCACCGGCGCCACGAACAGCGCGATCTGGATGCTGGAGCCGATGGCGATGTTGAGCGACAGGTCCATGTGGTTCTGCATCGCCACGCGAATCGCGCTCCAGTGTTCTGCGGCATTGCCCACCACCGCCACGACGATCACGCCCACGAACACCTCCGTGAGCCCCAGCACGTGCGAGGTCTCCTGGACGGCGCCGACCAGCAACTCGCTCATCCACGCCACCAGCAATGCCGCGACGAGCAGCGTGAACAACGGGCGCCGAACGCCGATGGTGTGGTCGGGAGGGTGCGCCGAAGCGCCCGCGTAGAGATGCCGGTGCGTGCGCAGCATGAACAGCAGCGAGAGCAGGTAGGCCACGAACAGCACGATCGCGATCTGCAGTGACAGCCCGTGCTCGAGGCGCGCTTCGCGCGCCGGCGTGAGCGCAGCCCTGGCCGCCGGCCCCTGGAGCACGAAGTTGAACACCGCCGGCACCAGCATTGCGAGCGCGGCGAGCGCGAGGAGCGTGGAGGACGCGGCCGCCGCCGAGCGTTCGAACTTCTGGCGTTCGCGACCGACGCCACCCGCCACCATGGCCGCACCGAGCACGAGCAGGATGTTGCCGATGATGCTGCCGGTGAGTGACGCCTTGACGACGTCGTAGAGCCCGTGCTGGAGCGCGACCAGCGCGATGATCAGCTCGGCGGCATTTCCGAACGACGCGTTGAGAAGCCCGCCGATACCGGGCCCGAGCCGGGATGCGAGTTGCTCGGTCGCCCCACCCATGAGGCCGGCCACCGGCAGGATGGCGAGCGCGCTGCACATGAACACCACCAGCGCTCCCGCGTGCATGAACTCCGCGAGCGGGGCCAGCGCCGCGAACACGAACAGCAGCTGCATCAGGCGTTGCGGCGTGAAGCCGGTGGGCGCGAGCTTGGTCTGGGCGGTCATGGGAGCAGCAATGTGCACGAGCGGGCCATGACGTGCAATTGCCCGGGACCCGCCCTACGCTGCACGCGTACGCATCATCCGCCGACACGGAGGTCCGCGTGATCAAGTACCTGGGCTCCAAGCGACTGCTGCTGCCCCAGCTCGTGAGCGCGATCCGCGCGGACGGGACGCACAGCGCGCTGGACCTGTTCTCGGGCACGTCGCGGGTGGGGCACGCGTTGAAGCGCGAGGGCCTGCGCGTGCACGCGAACGATCACAATGCGTACGCGCACACCCTCGCGCGCTGCTACGTCGCCGCCGACGCGCGCCGCTGGCGTGCTCCGGCGGCGCGGCTCATCGCGGAGCTCGACGCACTGCCGGGCGAGCCCGGGTGGTTCACCGACACCTACTGCGTGCGCTCGCGCTACCTCATGCCCGAGAACGGCGCGCGCGTGGAAGCGATCCGGGCCCGCATCTCGACGCTCGCGCTCGAGCCGGAACTCGAAGCCATCGCGCTCACGAGCCTCGTCGAGGCCGCGGACCGTGTGGACTCCACGGTGGGTGTGCAGATGGCGTACTTGAAGCAGTGGGCCGCACGGGCGCGGAACCCGCTTCGCCTGCGGCTCCCGGACCTGCTGGACGGCGAGGGCTCGGCGTCGTGCCTGGACGCTGCCGAGGCGGCCGGGCGGTTCGAGGCCGACGTGGCGTACCTCGATCCGCCCTACAACCAGCACAGCTACCTCGGCAATTACCACGTCTGGGAGACGATCGTGCGCTGGGACGTGCCCGAGGTGTACGGCACGGCGTGCAAACGGGTGGACGTGCGCGAGCGGGGCAGCGCGTTCAACCGCCGCGGCTCGATCGCGGGCGCGTTCGCCGCCGTGCTCGAGCGCGTCCGTGCGCGCCGCATCGTGGTGTCGTTCAACGACGAGGGCTATCTCGAGTTGCCGCGGCTCCGCGAACTGCTGGCCACACGCGGCGAGGTCCACGAGGCCTCCGTGGACCATCCGCGCTACATCGGGCACCGGCTGGGCGTTTTCAACCCGCAGGGGGAGAGGGTCGGCACGCCCGGGCCGGCGCGAAATCGCGAGCACCTGTTCGTGGTCGAATGCGCGGGGGCGCTGAGCGGGCGGTAGCGTTCCTTTTCATTCGCGGGGCGGCTCGTGCGACGATCGAACGCGCTGGCGGCCGGCCACCCGAAGGTGCCGGCCGCCGAGAGACATCGGGCTTCGCGACGGGCGCTTCGGCTTACGAGCACCCCATCGAGTTCCCGCAGTTGAGGCACTTGTAGCAGGTGCCGTTGCGGATCGTGATGTGGCCACAGCTGTCGCACGCGGGCGCGTCGCCGAGCAGCTTCTTGTTCTGGTACGCGAGGCTCGCGGCGCCGATGTCCTCGGCGTCCGCGATGCGGCCGTCCACCCCGCGCGGGGACGGCGTCACCACCGGTCGTGCCGGCGTGACGCCCAGCGGGTGCGGGCCGCGATGCTCCTTGCCGACCGGCACGTCGATGGCGTGCGGGCGGCGCAGCAACTGGCCCTGCGGCGCCTCGTCGATAACGTGCGCGAGATCGGTGCGGTTCAGGTACTCGTAGCCGAGCACGCGGAACACGTAGTCGATCACGCTCGTCGACACCTTGATGTTGTCGTGCCCCTCGACGCGGCCGTGCGGCTCGAAGCGCGTGAAGCAGAACTGGTCC
>CAYSWZ010000076.1:0-5514 GCA_964434945.1 uncultured bacterium
CACGTCGCACGGGGTCCCTTACCTCGATCGGGATGGGCCCCGTGTGACGAGCCGACCGCGAGTGGTGTCCGGTGGGTTCGCGCGTCTTCCGAATGCACGGACTGGATCGCATCTCGCTCACTCGCCCGCTGCACGGAACGGGCGCACGAACCGGACGAGGCCGCAGGCTTCGTCCGGATCACCGGGGGGACAACATGAGAATTGCTATCGCGGGTGGTGCATTCCTCGCCGCCGCCGCGCTGTGCCTCGTGCCGATGGGCACCGTGCACGCGCAGCTCGCACCCGATCCGATTACCGGATTCTTCGGCAACGTCGACGCTATCCCGAGCGCTCCCGCGGTCCGGAGCCAGGGCAGCCAGGCCACGAACGCCATCACCGTGGTCTACGACAACACGCTTTCGGCAACGAACTTCGGATTCTCGTCCACCGATCCAGCCGCGATTTTCGGCGACGAGTTGCTGACGACGGGAACCGGCCTTCTCTCGACGCAGAAGTTCTCGTCCTTCAACGGCGGCACGAGCGGTATCCTGCTCACGGCCACCTACGGCATCCAGATCTACGACGCGATCACCGTGACGCTGCTCGGCTCGTACACGGCGAGTGTCAACTTCGGTGCGGGCCTCAACCCCGGCTTCTTCGCGACGATCACGGTCACCGGCCTGGATCCGCTCGTGATCCTGCTGCCCGTCACGGATGTCCTCGTGCTCCAGTCCGTGGTCAGCAAGACCGGCACGGCGACCAAGCTCGGGATCGCGTCCAAGACCCCGCCGACCGTGGGCTCCAGCCCGAACACGATGTTCATCAGCGCTGCCGACGTGAATGGCGGCCTTTCGGGCTTCTACAACATCGGCAACCCACCCGTCCCGGCGAACCCGATCTACCAGATCGGTCTCGCACCGCCGCCGGTGGCCACGAAGTCGAAGACCTGGACCGAGATCAAGAAGCTCTATCACTAGCGTCCGTCCTCTCGAGCGGTCCGCCCCGTGCGCGGACGCAACTCGAGCCTCGTGGTATCACGGTTCGGCCGGCCCCGCGAGGGGCCGGCCGTTTCGCTTCCGCGCTCGCAGGCCTTGACGCGGGACGGTCCTCGACGCGACGCTGGGCTCGAGCCATGAACCCGCGATTCGATCACGTGGTGATCGTCGTGCAATCGCTCGCCGAGGCCACCGGCGAGTTCACCCGGGCGGGATTCACCGTGCTCCCGGGCGGCCGTCACGACGTGCTGCCGACCGAGAACGCCCTCGTATGCTTCGCCGACGGCGGTTACCTCGAACTGCTCGCGCTGCGCGATCCCAGTACGCGTGACGAACTGCGCGCACTGCGCGCGAGCGACGGCTGGGAGCGCCACCTGCGCGGCGTCTCCGCTGTGGCGCGGCGCCTCCTCCCGCGGCTGGCGGGCGCGGACGGCGTCTCCGACTGGGTGCTGCATGCGGACTCGCTCGCTCGCCCCGCCGCACGGCTCCGGTCGCTCGGTCTCGTGGCGAGCGGCCCGGTGCGCATGCGCCGCGAGCGTCCCGGCGGCGACACGCTCGAGTGGGAACTCCTGCTTCCCGACTCGCCGCTCCACCCTTACTGGATCGCGGACCGCACGCCGCGCGAACGCCGCGTGCCGAGGGACACCCGCTCGACGACCCACGCGAACGGCGCGAGCGGCGTGAGCGTGGTACGCGTTCGGGCGCCGATCGTTCCCACGGCCGCGCTCGAGCTGGGCGACGCGCTCGGCGCGGTTCCGGGCGTGCGGGCCGACGGCGCCACCGCGCTCGATTTCGGCGGCTGGCGCGTCGAACTGGTGCCGGGGGAGCCGGCCGGCGCCTGCGCCGCGACCCTTCGGGACTGCGGGCCGCTTCCCGAACTCCTGCGTGGTTGGGGCGTCCACTCCGGCCCCTCGTGAATCGGCCGCCGCTCGGTGAGCCGGAGCACGGCCCGGCAGGGCACCTGCCAAAGTGTCGCTCATCCGCTCGGGCCTGTCAGAACGCGCGAGACCGCGCCGGGCCGCGCGCTTCGAGTTGACGCGGCTCCGCGACCCGGGCGGACCCTGGGCATGGCTCGTGCTACCAACATCGGGCGGGCAGCCCAACCCGGAGGACCGCAGCATGCTCCCGACCCTGCTCGAGCGCGTCGGCGGCACGCCACTGGTCGAGTTCGACGGCGTGTACGTGAAGATGGAGTGCGCGAATCCCAGCGGCAGCGTGAAGGACCGCATCGCGGCATTCATGCTCACCGAGGCGATGCGCCGCGGTGACCTGGTCGCCGGGGATACGGTCGTCGAGGCCACGTCCGGCAATACGGGCATCGCGCTCGCGCTCGTGTCCCGCGAGCTCGGGTGCCGCACGCTCATCTTCATGCCCGAGCACATGAGCGTCGAGCGCGTCCGCATGATGGAGCGCGCCGGCGCCGAGGTGCGGCTTACGCCGCGGGAGGAGAGCTTCGCGGGCGCGTGCGCACGCCGCGACCAGTACCAGTCGCGCACCGGCTACTGGATCCCGGACCAGTTCGCGAACCCCGACAACGTGCGCTGCCACCGCGAGACCACGGGGGCCGAACTCGTGCGCCAACTGCTCGACCGCGGGGTGCTGCGCCTGTATGCATTCGTGGCCGGCGTCGGCACGGGCGGGACGTTGATGGGCGTCGGCGAGGCGGTGCGCGAGGCGTTCCCCGGCGTGCGGATCGTGGCGGTGGAGCCGAGCGAGAGCGCGGTGATGAGCGGGGGCGCCGCCGGCGAGCACGGCATCATGGGGATCGGTGACGGATTCGTGCCGCCGATCGTGGACCTCGCGCGCGTCGACGAGGTGATCCGGGTGTCCACCGCCGAAGCGCTCGCCGAGTGCCGGCGGCTGCGCGCCCACCACGGCTGGTGCGTGGGCCTGAGCGCGGGTGCGAACCTGCTCGCGGCCGCGCGCCTGGCGGGACCGGGGCTCCCCGTCGCCACGGTGTGGCCGGACTCGGCCGACCGCTACGAGTCGGTGGGGCTCGACCCGCCGTCGGCGGGGACGAGCTGCTGCCCGCTGTCGCACGCCTGTCACCGGCGGATGACGGAGCTGCTCGACACGTCGCGTTGACCGTCGCGACCGTCAGCCGCTCACGCCGCGTCCGACGAGGCACATCATCGTGCCCTGGAACGCCGCGACCAGCGTCTCGCCTCGCCCGGCGATCGCCCACGCCTCGCTCACGCACACGAACAGCGTGCGCCCGGGGCGGAGGACACGCCCGCGCGCGAGGATGCGTTCGCCGCGCGCGGGCTCGAGCAGGTTTACCTTGAACTCGACCGAGACGACCGCCGCGCCGGCCGGCATGAGCGTGAACGCGGCATAGCCGGCCGCCGAATCGAGCACGGACGTGACCGCGCCGGCGTGCACGGTGCCGTGCTGCTGGGAGAGGGCCTCGCGCACGGGCAGCTCGATGTCCACCTCGCCGGGCGCCACGCGGGCGAGCCTCGCCCCGAGCGTGGCCATGTACGCCTGGCGCGCGAAGCTCTCGCGCACCCGGGGCTCGTAGCCCTCATCGCGTGGTTGCATGGGCCCCTCGGCGGGCATCTCGGGCTGGCCTCCGGGCCGGGAACACGGGCCGGCAGCGGGACGGTGCGAACGGCGGCGGACTCCATTACTCTGCGCGCTCCACGGTAACCCATCCAGGCCCACCGGGAGGCACGCCATGTCCGAACCCATCGCGCCGCGCGCGTTCGATCGCCGTGGCTTCCTGCAGTTGATCGCCGGCGCCGTGACCGCGCTGCCCGCGGTGGCGGCAGCGCAGACAGCGCCCGCCGCCACGCCTGCGGCGCCCGCGACCCCGGCGCCGCCCGAGCACTCCGGCAGCGAAGCGAGACTCCTGACCGAGGTGTTGCGCGCTCGCTATCCCGATCGCTTCAAGGAAGAGCAGTGGGCGAGCATCGTCAACGACATGGACGGCCGCCTCGCCGGCGCCAAGCGGCTGCGTGCGACCAAGCTCGCGAACGGCGACGAACCCGACGCCACCTTCCGCCCCTGAGGACTCCATGGCCGACTCCGATCTGATGTACCTGCCGGTCCGTGAACTCGGCGCGCGCGTCAAGTCGCGCCAGGTCTCGCCCGTGAAGCTCGCCGAGGTGTGCCTCGACCGGCTCGAGAAGCTGGGGCCGCAACTGAACGCGGTGGTCACGCTGATGCGCGAATCCGCGATGAGCGAGGCACGGGCCGCGGAAGCGGACATCCAGAAGGGCCACCACAAGGGCCCGCTGCACGGCATTCCGTTCGGCGTGAAGGACCTGCTCGCCACGAAGGGCGTGCCCACGACCTGGGGCGCGGAGCCGTATCGAAAGCAGGTGTTCGACCACGACGCCACCGTGGTCGCGAGGCTCCGCGGGGCGGGAGCCGTGCTGTGCGCCAAGCTCGCGATGGTCGAGCTCGCGGGCGGCATGGGGTACAACCACCCCGACGCCTCGTTCACCGGGCCCGGGCTCACGCCGTGGAACACAAAGTTCTGGAGCGGCGGCTCGTCGAGCGGCCCGGGAGCCGCGGTCTCCGCCGGCCTCGTTCCGTTCGCGATCGGCAGCGAGACCTCGGGCTCCATCCTCACGCCGAGCGCCTATTCGGGCGTGACGGGGCTGCGACCGACGTACGGGCTCGTGTCGCGCCACGGCGCGATGGCGTTGTCGTGGACGCTCGACAAGGTTGGCCCGATGGGCCGCACCGCCGACGATTGCGCGCTTGTGCTGGCCGCCATCGCCGGCCCCGACCCCGCGGACGAGACCGTCTCGGGACGGACGTTTCCGTGGAAGGAGCTGCAGAAGCCCACGCGCGGGCTGCGCGTGGCCGTGCCGAAGGGCTGTGTCGAGAAGGTGCAGCCGGCGGTGCGCGACAACTTCGAGGCGGCCTTGAAGCAGCTCGCGGACAGCATCGTCGTCGCGCGAGATGTCGATTTTCCGGACCTGCCGTGGGGACCCGCGGTCGGGGCCATCGTCACCGCCGAGGGCGCCAGCGCGTTCCTGGACCTGATCGACTCCGGTGACGTGACGCAATTGAAGTGCCCGGCGGACAAGACCGGCGGCTACTCGGGTCTCCTGCTGCCCGCGGTGGACTACCTGCACGCGATGCGCGTTCGCAAGCCCATGCGGGCGGCGATGAAGAAGCTCTACCAGAGCTACGACATCGTCGCCACGCCGACGCGCGGCACCGTGGCCTACTCGGCCGAGAAGCCGTTCGCGGACAACTACCCGGGCATCAACAGCGGTCCTCCGGTGATCGCCGCCGGCAACCTCACCGGGCTCCCGGCCCTCGCCCTGCCCAACGGCTACGGCGAGAACGGACTGCCGACGAGCATCGCGTTCATGGGCGCGCCGTTCTCGGAGGCGACGCTGTGTTCGCTCGGAGCGGTCTACCAGTCCCGCACCGACTGGCACACGAAGCGCCCGCCGGCGTTCGCGTGAATCACGCCGGCAACGCCTACCGCTGGATCATCCCGATCACTCACGAGAAAGAGAGGGTCAACATGAACGCAGGCTGGATCGGGCGGGCACTGGCCGCCGCGTCGTTGCTCGCG
>CAYSWZ010000077.1:0-3588 GCA_964434945.1 uncultured bacterium
AGAGTCCTGGGTCGCGAATCCCCCGAGCAGGATCTTGTAATTGCGTGCCCCGCCGGCCTCGCCGGGTTCGACCCAGGCATCGAGCCCGGTGCGCTTGGAAAGTTGTCGAGAAAGCATTCGCGCGCGATCGCTGAAGAGGTACGTGCCCACGGCGAGACAGAAGCGCGGCGGACCCGGCTCGGCGTGCGGGGGTGCCAGGACCGTCTCGGCGGGCGCCTGGGGCGCCGCCGGAGGGGTCGCCAGTTGGTCGAACGCGTTCGTGTCCTCCACCGCCGGCGCGCTCGGAAGCGTGTCCGCCGGCGCCGGTTCGCTCGGGGCGGACGAGCTGACCTCGGTCACGGGGCGCGGCGTGTCCTTCTCGAATCCGCCGCGGGTGCCGGCCCAGATGGCGACGCCCGCGACACCGAGCATGAGCACGCCCGGCACCACCACGTGGAAGAACCTGCTCGGCGCCGGCGCCCGCGGCCCGGTGAGCATGCGGACCGGCTCGCCGGAATCGAACTCGGAGGGCTCGGGCACCTCCTGGGGGACCGGCTCGCTCGGGACCTGCCGCGCGGGTGCGGCCGAGCGGGAGAACTTGAGAGCGGGAGCCGGGAGAGCCTTGCTCGGGGTGGGAGCGGGGACGGGAGCAGCGGCCGCCGACGCCTGCGCCGCGGCGGACTCGCGCTCACGTTGGCGACGCGCCTTTCTCTTCTCCTTGGCACTGACCTGCGGCGCTGGCCGGGGCGGCTCGTTGACGGGAGAGACCGCTTCCGGTCCGAGCACGATGGGATCGGGCTCGAGGACGATCGGTTCCGGCACGATGACGAGGGGCTCGGGCTCGATCGGCTCGATCGGCTGGGGCTCCTGGGTCACCGGCACGGCTTCGGGCGCGGGGTTTCGCGCCGGCTCGCTCGGCTGCTCCGCGCCGGTGGCCGAGGCGTCGAGCGTCGGGAGCGAGTCCGGGTCGGTGATCGGCGGCAGGTTCAGGCGCGCGCCGAACCAGGTGGGCGAATCGCCCTCGGTGAAGCGCGACACCCACTCCTTCACCCGCGGGTGCCGCGAGTCGAGTGGCGAGGGCTCCTTGTACGGGCGGTGAGCGACCGGCGCCTTGGGTGTCGCGCGCGGCGTCTTCTTGCCGTTGCCGGGCGCGGGAGCGCGCTCGGCCCTGGACGGCGAGGCCTTCGCCGCCGGGGGCGCGGGTGGAGGTGGCGGTGGCGGTGCGCTCGGTTCCACCGGGGCGCTCGCAGCCGCCTTGGCCGGAGGGGCGGGCCTGGTCGCGGCCTTCGCTGCCGACTTCTGGGGCGCCTTCGGCGCGGGCGCTGGCGGCGGGCTCGGCGGAGTTGCCGCAACCACCGGCGCCGACTCCGCCGGTGCCGCGGGCGCGGGGGTGAAGCGTCGCACCGCCGTCACGGCAGCGCGGACGTGCTCCTGTCCCACCGTGTTCGTGCCCGCGTTCCGGGCGCAACGGATCGACTCCGCCGCCAGCACATCGAGTGTGCCCGGCACGCCGCCCGAAGCCGTGTGCAACTCGCGCGCGGCCTTTCGCGAGAACACGCGGTCGCCGTCGCCGCCCTTCGCCGCGATGCGGTGGTGGAGGTAGTGTCGCACGTCCTGCGGTGGCAGTGGTGCGAGGCGGGAGCGGACACCGATCAACTGCGCGAGCTGGTCCGCCGCCAGGTCGTCGATGTTCGCCTCCAGCTCCCCTGTCCCGAGCAGGATCATGCGAAGCGAACGCTTGGCCGCGCTCGCAGCATTGAGGATCGTGGAGAGCTCCACCAGCGCCTGCGGCGAGAGCGTGTTCGCGTCCTCGACGATGAGCACCGGGAGCTTGTCCTGTTCGGAGACGATGCCGAGCACGCGGCTCAATGCGGCGAGCCAGCCCGTGCGCGAGTCGTCACCGCGCGCCTTGCCGCCGAACAGCCGCACGATGGCTTCGAGGAGCCCCTCGGACGACGCACCCGGCGGCGTGAGCCACTCGGCGCGCACGCGCGCGCCCCAGCGTGCGCAGGCCTCGCGCACGACCGAGGACTTGCCCACGTCCGGCTCACCCATCACCAGCATGACGGGGAGTTCGTGGTCGAGTCCCGCTTGCATCTGGGAGAGCACGACCTCTGCCACGGAGCTGGCAAAGAAGTGTGCGCGATCCCGCGTCGGAGAGAAGGCGTCTTCGGCGTTCACGGAGTCGTGTCCGGAGGGTGTGGGTGGAGGCCGAGAGAGGTTCGGGTGCGTCGGGTTCGATTCACCCCCGGTTATCGGCGGGCCGGCCGGCGCGGTTCAGCCCCGAAGCGACTTTCCGCGCGAAAATGTCTGGCTCTCGTGAACCACCGCTCGACCCGTGAGAGCGGAGGGGCGTTCGCTACGGGTGCGCGCGCCGGTGGCTTACTATCCTTTTCCCATGCCCTTGCACCCCCGAGCACCCACGCCGGTGGCGGCATCCGGCCGCCGCCTCGCCGTGGTCGGAACCGCGGGTCACATCGACCACGGGAAGACCGCGCTCGTCCGCCGGCTGACCGGCGTCGACACGGACCGGCTGCCGGAGGAGAAGAAGCGCGGCATCAGCATCGACCTCGGTTTCGCGCCACTCGTGACACCCGCCGGAGTGCGCGTGGGCCTCGTGGACGTGCCCGGGCACGAGCGGTTCGTGAAGAACATGCTCGCCGGCGTCGGCGGCGTGGACCTGGTGTTGCTGGTGATCGCCGCCGACGAAGGTGTGATGCCCCAGACGCGCGAGCATCTCGCCATCGTCAAGCTGCTCGGCGTCCAGCGCGGTGTGATCGTGCTCACCAAGTCGGACCTCGTGGAAGCGGAGTGGTTGGGCCTCGTGACGCGCGACGTGCGGGCGTTGGTCGCGGGCACTTTGTTGGCAGACGCGCCGCTCGTGGCGTTCTCTGCGGTGACCGGGGCTGGTACCGCGGAGCTGTTGGCGGCAATCGACGCACAGCTGGCGTCACTCTCGGAGCGCGGGCTCGCAGAGTCCGCGCGACTTCCAATCGACCGCGTGTTCACGGTGGAAGGCTTCGGCACCGTGGTGACCGGCACGCTGTGGCGTGGCCGCGTCCGGACGGGGGACGTGCTGGAGTTGTTGCCTCTGGGTCGCGAAGTGCGCGTGCGACGGGTCCAGGTGCACGGCGAGACGGTCGAGGAAGCGCTCGCCGGCCAGCGCACCGCGCTCGCGCTGCATGGTGTCGAACGCGACCAAGTGACACGTGGCGACTGGCTGGTGGCGCCCGGTTCGTTGCGCGCGTCGCGCGTACTCGATGTGCGCTTCGAGTTGTTGCCGGACTATCCGCGTGAGTGGAAGGCGGATACCCGTGTGCGATTCCATCTCGGGGCGTCCGAGATCATCGGGCGGTTGCTGCTGCTGGGTTCCGGCGCACGCGGTGAGCCATTGCCCGCAGGAGGCTCGGCGCTGGCGCAGCTGCGGCTCGAGCGGGCGGCCGTGGCCGCGCGCGGCGATCGCTTCGTCATCCGCTCGTACTCGCCGTCCCGGACCGTGGGCGGTGGATCGGTGATCGAGCCCGTGGCCGAGCGCCGGCGCCGCGCCGACGCCGAGGGACTCGGTTCGCTCGCGGTGCACGAGACCGGCTCGCTCGAGGCGCGGCTGCT
>CAYSWZ010000078.1:0-18104 GCA_964434945.1 uncultured bacterium
CAGGGAGCCCGAACATGACCCATCCCATCTTCGAGGACCGGGAGGACGCGGGCCGGCTTCTCGGCGAACGGCTCAAGGACCTCACGCTGTCGCGGCCGCTCGTCCTGGCGATCCCACGCGGCGGCATCGAGGTCGGCGCACAGATCGCGCATGCGCTCGGCGCCGAGCTCGACGTCGTGCTGTCCCGGAAGCTCCGGGCACCGGGCCAGCCGGAGCTTGCGCTCGGGGCCGTGTCGGAGTCGGGCGACGTCCACCTGGACCACGACACGATGGCGATGAGCGAGGCGGCGATGCGCTACCTCGAGGACGAGCGGACGCGGCAGATGGCCGAGATCGCGCGGCGCGCGGGACTCTTCCGCGCCGTCCGACCGGGAGCTGACGTGGCCGGGAGATCCGTGATCATCACCGACGATGGCATCGCCACGGGTTCCACGATGATCGCGGCGCTCCGGACCGTGCGCGCGCGCGGACCGCTCGAGCTCATCGTGGCGGTGCCCGTGGCGCCACCGGATCGGCTCGCCGAGATCCGGCGGCTGTGCGACCGGGTCGTGTGCCTCAGCGTGCCCGATTCGTTCTGGGCCGTCGGGCAGTTCTACCGGGATTTCTCCGAGGTATCCGACGAGCGCGTCGTGCAGCTGCTCGGGGAGCACCTGCGAGCGCGCTCCGTACATGCGGCGGAGCGCCCCGCCACGCCCGGCCGCGGTGTCCCATCGCAGACCTGACAGACGCCGGTGCGAGACCGCGAGGTCGTGCTGCTCGCGGGCACGAGCTCGGACGATTCGAAGCGCGTCGTCACTCGCGACGACATGTTCCGCAACCGAGCCACCATGCTCGGTGTAGCGCGCAGGCAGCTGGATGACAGGCTGGCAGCCAAGGCATGGGCCTGTCATCGCTCGTGCCACGGGTGCGTCCGACAGGGGGCACCCGGCCGCCGATCGCTCGCGTCGGTAACCCCCACTGCCTCAACCATCGCGGCTCTCCTGCCCTGCAGCCGTTCCCGGCCTCTGGCTTGCCGAGCGGATGGCACCGGCCTTGCAGCAGAGCAGGCCAGCCAAGACGGCGGGACCACCGCCGAGGAGGGCCTATGTGCCCCGGCAGGATGATCGGTGCGACGCGGCTCAGCGTCGCTGACCGATGGCCGAAGCCGCCCGACGAGATGCCCAGGGTTCCACCCGCGGAGCTCCCGATTGTGCCGGAGAAGTTGCCCGGGCCGACGCGGGAGGTCCCAGCGGAACCGAACGAGATCCCGGGGCCCTACCCGACGGAGATCCCGGAGCCGGGTGAGGACGTCCATCGATGAGGAGGATCGTGGCATGGACCTCGAAATCCAGACCCAGCAGCTCACGCTCGACCACGTCTCGCGCACCCTAATCGAGGAGTACGCCGCCGGTCTGGGAGAACGCCATCCCGATACGCTCCGGCTGCACGTCACGCTCAAGCACGCGCCCAAGCACCGGAACGGCGCCGAAACGGTGACGCTGCTCGCGAACACGGAGGGAGTGATCCTGCGTGCAGAGAAGTCGGCCGAGTCCGTGCGTGACGCGATCCATGCGGCATTCGAGGCTTTCCAGGTCGAACTCGAACGGCAACATGAGCAACGCAGGGAAGTCACCAAGAACAGGAGCGCGCGCATCGAGGGCAGCATCAAGCGGATCTTCCGGGACGGCGGGTACGGGTTCCTCCACTACCAGCCGGGGCGGGATGTCTACTTCCACCGGGCCGCCCTGCACGGGCTGGACTTCGAAAAACTCGAACCGGGGGACCCCGTGGAATTCGAGATCGAGCAGGGTGATCGCGGGCTGCAGGCCTCGCAGGTCCGTCCGGTCCGCTCCCAGGGCCGGCAGTGACGGCCGCCAGTGCGACCGGTCACGGAAACGCTCAGGTTCATCGATGAGACCGTGATCGTCGGTTGCGCGGTCGACATGACCGGCGCGACCGCGGCCGATCGGCAGCGTGAAGGGTTGAAACACGATCCCGCCGAGGCGTGTGCTCGGCGCCTCGGCGGGTCGGCGGCAATGGTCGCGGGGGAGTCAATGCTCCAGGCGGGCGGGCCCATCAACCTCAGCGTCGCATCGCCAAGTGACCATTGGGGCTGTGGGGCTCGGTCTCCGGAGTTTGCGCCTCTCCTCAGGTTGGGCAAGCGGTGCGTCACAGCGCATCGGGTCTTGCTCGCTCCGTCGACCTCACCTCCAGCACTTCCGATGAGCCGAACCGCGCCAAGATTCGGTCGCCTCGCTCGAGACCTGCACGGATACATGTCTCACCACGCAAGGAGAACCGCATGAGCTTCACGATCCAGAGTCCGGCATTCCATGCCGGCGGGAGCATCCCGGCCAGGTACACCTGCGATGGCGTGGATCGCTCGCCCGCGTTCTCGTGGAACGATCCGCCGGCGGGAACAGTCGCGTTCTCGCTCATTGTCCATGACCCGGATGCCCCGGCCGGCGACTGGGTCCACTGGATTCTCTACGACATTCCCGGAGCGCGCCGGGACCTTCCCGAGGCCGTCCCCACTCGGCCGACGGTCAAGGACATCGGAACCCAGGGCATGAACGACTTCGGACGCCTCGGCTGGGGTGGTCCGTGTCCGCCACCCGGGCCTGCCCATCACTACCGCTTCCGGCTGCTGGCGCTGAACGCCAGGCTCGGGCTGGCCCCGAAACTCACCCGCGAGGTCGTGCTAGACGCGGTACGCGGACACGTTCTCGCAGAGGCCACGCTCACGGGCACCTACGCCAGCGGCTGAGGGTTTCGCCGCGGGTGGAGCGCCGGGAGCGGCGGTCATGTCGCCTTCCTCCGCTTGCGCCGCATCCTCCGGCCGGCGACCGCCTTTCGACCTCCCGCCTCCCGTCCCACCGCGGCGTAGGCGCGACGCAGGGCGGTCAGTTCCGCCAACTGAGCCGCCACCCGGAAGTTGACGGTGCCCGCTCGGACCTGCCCCTTCTTGTCCGGCACGCCGGCCGGCATTCCCGTGAGCAACTCCATGGCCTCGTCCACGTCCTCCACGGCGTAGACCGCGAACTTCCCGTCCGCGCAGGCGCTCACGATGTCGTCGCGCAGCATGAGGTGCTTCACGTTGGAGGCGGGAATGATCACACCCTGCTCACCCGTGAGGCCGCGCGCCCGGCAGATATCGAAGAACCCCTCGATCTTCTCGTTCACGCCGCCGATCGCCTGCACGCGCCCGAACTGGTTCACCGATCCGGTGACGGCGAGCGACTGCCGGAGCGGCAGCGCGGCGATGCTCGACAGCAGCGCGCACAGTTCCGCGAGCGACGCGCTGTCGCCTTCCACCGGGCCGTAGGTCTGCTCGAACACCAGGCTCGCCGAGAACGACAGCGGCATCTCGCGCGAGTAACGCGACGCGATAAACGAGGCCAGGATCATCACGCCCTTGGAGTGGATCGCTCCACCCAGCTCGGTCTCGCGCTCGATGTCGATCACGTTGCCGTCGCCGATGCGCATGGCGGCCGTGATCCGGACCGGATGGCCGAACGCGAAGTCGTCCAGCATCAGGACCGAAAGACCGTTCACCTGGCCGGTGTGGGCACCCGTGACGGAGATGAGCAGATTGTCGCGCAGGATCTCCTCCTGCACCCTGCCGCGCAGCCGGTCGATGCGGCGGACCTGCGCCGTGAGCGCGTCCACGACATCGTCCCGGGTCACCGTCGCGCGCCCGGCCCGCGCCGCCTGGTGGTCGGCCTCCTGGAGCAGGTCGCCGATCTTTCGCCGGCTGACCGTGAGCTTGTCCGCGTTTCCGCTCAGTCGCGCTCCGTATTCCACGACTCGCGCGACGGCCGCGCCGTCGAGCGGGCGCAGGCCGGCCCCGTGCGCCAGCGTGGCGATGAACCCGGCGTAGAGCTGCATGCTGCTGGCATCGCGCTCCAGGTCGTTCTCGAAATCCGCCGCAACCTTGAACAGTTCCGCGAACTCCGGATCGGCGGACCTCAGCAGGTAGTAGAGCCTGCGTTCGCCGATCAGCACCACCTTCACCGACAGCGGCATCGCCTCGGGTTCGAGCGACGTGGTGCTGGTGACGCCGAGGACCTGGCCGAGCGACTCGATGCGCACCTCCTGCGAGCGGAGGGCCCGCTTGAGACCGTCCCAGGCGTAGGGCTGGAGCAGCACCTTCATGGCGTCCAGCACCAGGTACCCGTCGTTCGCGCGGTGCAACGCACCGGGCCGGATCAGGGTGAAGTTCGTGACCAGGGTGCCGAGCTGGGCGATGTGGTCCACGCGACCGACGAGGTTGGGATAGGTCGGGTTGTCCTCGTACACGACCGGGGCCGCCCGGGTCTGGGCATGGTCCACCAGCAGGTTCACCTGGTAGCGGGCGAGCGAGCGGTTGCCGCCGATCGGGAGGCTCTGGACTTCGCCCTCCGGCTTGGCGCTCTCGCGCAACTGCTCGCCGATCTCGATCACGTCGCCCATGACCTCGTCGAGAAACGCCAGGACGCTTTCCAGATCGCGATAGTGTTCCTTCAGTTCCTCGACGAGATGCCCCACCGCCGCTCGCAACGTTTCGCGGTTGGCATCCTTGATTCGGACCTGCATCTGGCGCCGCAGGCGCGGCAGCTCGACCATGAGCTGCCTGAGCCGTTCGCCATAGCCCTCGATCAGCTGGCCGAGGCGCGTCTTCTCCTCCTCCGGCAGCTTCGCGAACTCCTCGGGCTCCATGGCCGCCTCTCCCTTCATGGGAGTGAACGTGAAGCCCATCGGGGTGCGCAGCAGGGCGATTCCATGCTCGGAGGACTCCTGGCCGAGCGCGCGCAGCGCCCCCTCCTCCTTCTCCTTGAAGTCCGAGTGGATGGCCTCGATACGCGCACGGTACTCGTCGCCCTCGAACGCGCCCTCGATGGCCTTGGACAGCTCGACCGCGAACTGCTGCATGTCGCGGCTCAACTGCGCCCCCCTGCCGGCCGGCACGCGGAGCAGGCGCGGCTTGTTCCCATCGCTGAAGTTGTTGACGTAGCACAGGTCGCTCAGCGGGGCGCCCGACGTGGGCCTCGCGCCGAGCATGCGGCGCACCACCGAGTGACGTCCGCTGCCGGGCTCGCCCAGGACGAACAGGTTGTATCCGGGGCGCTGGATGTCGATGCCGAACTGCAACGCATCGACCGCGCGGGACTGACCCACGAACTCGGTCGTGGTCGCCAGCTCGGCCGTGGTCGCGAACCGAAACAGCGACGGATCGCATCGTTGGCACAGCGATCGCGTGTCCAGGGCCTTGACGGTGGCCATCGACCTTCCCTCCTGGCGGTGGACGCCGACGGGGGGTTGCTCACCCCGGCGCTCCAGGGCACTGGAGGTCGAGGGTAACCCGGAAACGGCGATCGCGTTGAGCTCTGCTCGTACGCCAGGATATCGAAGGCGTGCGGTGAGGGGCCTTGGCCGGCCCGGTTTGTGACTCCCCGGGCGCGACGGCTACTGTGCGCCCACCTTGCGCCCGCCGACCGGAATCCGCCGATGAACTCCCCGCCCGCAGGGGGCTACCCCGGGAGCGCCCGCGTGCCGCGAGCCGGGCGGCGCGGGCGGCCGGCCGCTCGCGAGAGGCGCCGCCCGTGATCCGGGTCGCGTTCGTCCAGGCCTGGTTGACCGTGGGTGGCGCCGAGCGCCTGGTGCAGGCGCTCGCGGAGCGGATGGACCGTTCGCGCATCGAGCCCTCGATCGTCAACCTCTATGGCCCGGGCGTGATCGGCGAGCAGATGATGGCGGCCGGCTGGCCGATGGCGAATCGCCTGGCTTCGTCCCGCCTCGACCCGCGGGTCGGGGCGCGCCTCTCGCATGCGCTCGATGCGGCGCGCGCCGACGTCGTCTACGTCTACGACAGCGCACTGCCGCTTTTTTGGATGGGCCAAGTTCGTCGGAGTCGGCAGCGTCCCCGGCTGGTGATCGGGTTCCACTCGACGGGCCAGCTCGGCAATCGCCTGCAGCACTTCCTCGCGCGCCGCTCGGCGATCCCGGTCGCGGATCGACTGGTCGCGCTCGCCGACTCGCACCGCCGGTTCCTCGCCCGCGAACTGCACGTCCCGGAGCGTCGGTTCGAGGTGATCGTCTCGGGCGTGGACCTCTCCCGCTTCGACGTCACCGTCTCGCGCGAGGACGCCCGCCACGCCGCGGGGCTCCCGGCCGGCGCGCCGCTCGTCGGGATCGTCGCCGCGCTCCGCCCGGAGAAGAATCACGCGCTGTTCCTCACAGCCGCGACGCGGGTGCTCGCGCGCATGCCCGCCGCGCGGTTCGTGATCGCCGGCGACGGGCCCGCCCGCGCCGAGGTCGAGCGGCTGTGCCGCGAGTCCGGGCTCGGCGAGCGGGTCGCGATGCTCGGCACGCGCCAGGACGTGGCCGCGCTCTATCGATCGCTCGACGTTGCGGTGCTCTCGTCCCACCCGATCGTGGAGACGCTGCCCGTGACGATGATGGAAGCGGCGGCGTGTGGCACGCCCGCGGTGGCGACCGCGGTGGGATCGGTGGCCGACGTCGTCGCCGACGGCGAGACCGGATTCGTGGTGCCGGCCGGCGATGCCGATGCGCTCGCCGAGCGGATCGTGCGCCTGCTCGCGGACCCCTCGCTCCGCTCGCGATTGGGCGCCGCCGCGCGTCGGCGCGCCGAACTCCTCTTCGACGAGCGCGAGATGATCCGCCGCTACGAAGCGCTGTTCGAGAGCGCCGCGGCTATCGGGGCGTGAACCCGGCCGAGCGCTCCTGCTTCCACGCCACCACGCGATAGGCCCGCGCCCAGCGGTGCGTCGGCAGCGTCCGGAGCACCAGGTTCATCGCGCGGATCCAGTCGCTCGCCGCGCCGCCGAAGTGCGGCAGCGCGCGCGCATCGAACCCGCGGCGGGCGAGCCGGGCGGCAAGCTCTCGGCCGTCGAACAGCTGCTCCATCACGTAGCCCCATTCCGGGTCGCGCGGGCATTGTCCGTACTCGTACGCGTTCGCCGGAGCGGGGCCGCCGGCGAGGTGCGCCGCCACCGCCCGCGTGATCTCTGCGCGGTCCATCCCCGAGGTGACGCCGGCGAGTTCCTGCACGCGGGCCTCGGGCAGCTGCGGGAATCCCTGCCGCAGCACCCGCTCGCGCCGGCGGATCATCGGCTCGGGCACGACGTGCTGGCCGAGCATGCCCTCGGGTCCCAGTTCGAACCGCTTCCAGAGTTCCAGCGTGTGGGCCCGGATGCGCGGGTTGGCGCCGTTGTTGCCGTCCGACACGACCACGACCCCGCCCGGGCGGAGCACGCGCGCGCACTCGTCGAGGAACGCGTTCACGTCGTAGTAGTGCGAGATCGCCTCGATCGAGAGCACGATGTCGGCGCTCCCGCTCCGGAGCGGGATGCGGCCCGCGTCGCCGCGCAGGTGCAGCACGCGCCCGGCGAGCTGCGGGAAGTGCACCGCGTTGACCCGCGCGTGCGAAGCCGCCATCGGCGCGTGCACCTCGAGGGCGCACACGCGCTCGGCGCCCCAGCTCGCGAGCAGGTTCGCGACCATGCCGAAGCCCGAGCCGGCGTCCACCACGACCTTCCCGCGCACGCCGCCGACCAGCTCCATGAGCTGCTGCTTCGCGCGCACCCAGGTGCGGAGCGCGCGGTCGTCGAGCAGCTCGCCGTGGTAGCGGTGGAACCACGGGTCCACACCGTCCGGCGTGCGCGTGAGCGCAGCCCGTGCCGAATGAACGAACGCGGCGGGCGCGGAAACACCGGCTGGAACGGCTGGCTCGGTCATGGCGGCGTGAGCGGAGGAGGACGGCACGAGGGCGCGGATTGAGGAAACCACAGCGCGGGCGCGAACGCGAGGTGAACGCGGCACACCGGCACGGCACGCCTCGGTCAGTAGCGGGTGTGACCGGCGGAGAGCGCGGGTGTAGTTTGACTGCAGCTCACCGCGCGGCGCCGCACGCCGCGGTGGGCGTCCCCGCCGCACGGAGTTGCCAGCCCTGTCGCGTCCCCTCCCGACCCCGCACGCCGCAACGCTCAGCTACCTCGGCCGGCCCGATCAGCCGGCGGAGTTGAGCGTGCTGGTGCGGAACGCCGGCCAGCGGACGCGCCGCGCGATCCTCACCTGGCTCGCCGGGTGGGGCTGCGCGATCCTCGCGGTGTTCCTTCCGGTGCTCCACTTCGTGCTCGTGCCGCTGCTCTTCATCGGCGGCCCGCTCCTCGCGCTGTCGCGGCTCGGCGAGCGCGTCAGCGTGCTCGAGGTGAGCGGCGCCTGCCCCGGCTGCGGGGCGGCGCAGCGCCAGCCGCTCAACACCGGCGCCCGGCCGCAGCTGGCGTTCCGCTGCGACGCCTGCCGCCGGGAGATCACCGTGCTCGTGCCCGCGGAACTGCTCGGGCGAGATTGACGCGGCGCGCCCGCCAGCTGCCGCCCCGGCCTTCCTCAGGGCGTGCGGGTGGCTGCGCCGCCACCGGCGCGCGTAAGGTAGTCGCATGGAACCTGCGCCCACGACGCCGAACGCCGCCCTTGCGGACCGCATCCTCCTCGAGGGCCCGCACTCGCGGCGCCACGAGCTCCGCCTCGTCACCGGCGCGCTGCTCGACTTCCTGCGCGGATTCCGCGTGCTCCACTTCGTGGGCCCCTGTGTCACCGTGTTCGGCTCGGCGCGATTCCCGGAGGCCCATCCCTACTACGCCCTGGCTCGCGACGTCGGGCGGCGGCTCTGCGGCCTGGGCTTCACCGTCATGACCGGCGGCGGACCGGGCTTGATGGAGGCGGCCAATCGCGGCGCGCGCGAAGCGGGCGGACGGTCGGTGGGATGCAACATCCAGCTTCCAGTGGAGCAACGCCCGAACGCCTACCTCGATCGTTCGGTCACGTGCCGCCACTTCTTCGTCCGGAAGGTGCTGTTGTTCAAGTACTCGTACGCTTTCGTGGCGCTCCCGGGCGGGATCGGGACCGTGGACGAGCTGTTCGAGGCGCTCACGCTCATCCAGACCGGGAAGATCGAGCACTTCCCGGTGGTGCTGATCGGCAAGGACTACTGGCGGCCGCTGGTCGAGTTGCTCGAACAGATGGCCGCCCAGCAGACGATCGCGCGCGCGGACCTCGACCTCGTCCTCGTCACCGACGACCTCGACGCCGCGATGCGACACCTCGAGGTTCACGCGATCGAGCATTTCGGCCTGCGCGCGCGCCGGGTGCCGCGCGCCTCTCGCTGGCTCGGGGAATCGCCGTTACACGCGCGGTCCGCTCGAACCCCGGGGTGAGCGGGAACTCGCGGCCGGGTGGTGCGCGTGCGCGGCCAGCGCGCGCCGGGAGAACCAGTAGCCGGGGAGCATCGGCAGCCAGAAGCTGAGCCCGCGGAAGAGCAGCGTCGCCGACAGCGCCACTGCCAGGTCCACGCCCAGCATCCGCAGCGTCAGCACCGAGGTGGCCTCGAACGTTCCCAGTCCGCCGGGGACGATCCCCATCGCCCGGAACAGGCTCGCGACCATGAAGCTCGCGAACACGCCGGGGGCAGAGGCCGTCACCCCCAGCGCGCGGATCAACGTCCAAACCGTCGCGGCATCGAGCAGCATGATCCCACCCTGGAGGCCGATCGCCTCGGCGAGGACGCGCGGGCTTCGGACGAGCCGGGCATCCGCACCGGCAACGAACGCGACCATCCGGCGCAGGAGCGGGAAGCGATCGAGCCGGTTCACGAGGCGGTCGTGGTGCCGCCCGGCCAGCGCCAGGACGAGCGCGCTCACCCCCAGCGAGAAGAGGAGGAAGAGCGTGGCCATCCAGAGCACCAGCGCGCTCGTCTGCCTCCGCCAGGCCATGATCACCAGCGCGGCCGCAAGCCCGACGACGTAGGCGAGCTGGTACGAAGCGACGTTGACGAGGACCGATGCCTGGACGGCCGCGGGCGGCACGTCGCGTCGGGCGAGCGCCCGGGCGACGAGGATGCCGCTGCTCAATCCTCCCGAGGGCAGCGCCTGGTCGGCGAACACCTTGACCAGGCTCAACTCGAACGCGGACCGGACCGGCAGGTGGCTCCCCGCCGCGGCGGTCACGCGACGCCAGATCCCGCCCTGCGCCGCGTAGGTTCCCGTCTGGAGCAGGATCGCGAGCACGAGCCACCCCGGCTGCGCCCGCTCCGCCAGCTTCACGAACGCCTGCTCTTCCGAGTAGTGGAGCGCCGCAGCGATCACGGCCCCCAGCAGCGCAAGGCCGAGGAGCCATGGAAGCCAGGCCGCCGCACGGGGAACCCCCCGGTCCGCACGATGGGTGACCATCTTCAGCAGCGCTCCCCGTGGGTTCGATCCGTTCGGTCCCCCGCGGGCACTGGAGGCGCACGGCGCGGAACCGCCAACCCCGCCGGGGCGGCGGCGCACCCGCGGCGGGGCCGTTCCGGCGGATCAGCCGGCGTGCACGACCTCGGGCTCGCGAATGCGCACCGGAAGTGGGTGCATGCCGATCGTCTTGTACGCCTCGAGCAGGTCGTTCGCGTTCAGCTCGCTGGTCGCGCGGGCGGTGACGGGCTTCGCGGCCTGGGCCAGGTCGTTCAACGAGAGTATACCGAGCAGCCGCTTGTCGGCGCCGACGACCGGAACCCGGCGGACCCGTTCGCGGCGCATCGTGTCGAGCGCCACCCGGACGTCGTCGTCCGGCCGGACCGTGGCCAGCCGATTCCCCATCACGTCGCCGACCCTCAGCTCCTCGGGACGGCAGTGGCGGGTGGCGGCGGCGATGCAGATGTCGCGGTCCGTGATGACGCCGACGACATTCTCCTGAGTGTCCACGACCGGCACCACGCCGCAGTCCTGCCGCCACATGATCATGGCGGCCGCGGCGAGGTCGGTCGCGGGCCCGCAGCTCTCCACCGGGCAGGTCATGATGTCCTGGATCTTCATGGGATCTCTCCTCTCGGATGTTGAATCTCGAACCGTGACCCTGGCGCGTTCCGCCAGAGGTCCATCGCTCGCTCGAGGCATGGCGGCCGCGCGGCCGGGACGGACGCCGCGCGGGGTCCGGTCGCGGTCAGGCCAGCGCGGGCTCCATCTCCTTCTTCGGATCCGGGATCTCCGTCATGGTCGCCTCGGTGAGGAGCAGGAGGCTGGCGACGGAGACGGCGTTCTCCAGGGCTACCCGCACCACCTTGGTCGGGTCGACGATTCCCTCCTTCATCAGGTCCACGTACTGCTTGCGCGCCGCGTCGAAGCCGATGGTGCCTTCGCCGGAGCGCATCCGATCCACGACCACGCCGCCATCCACCGCCGAATTCTCCGCGATCTGGCGGGCCGGCGCTTCGAGCGCCTGGCGCAGCACCAGCACGCCCGTGCGCTCGTCGCCCTCGCACGCGGCCTCGAGTTCCTCGAGCGCGCGGGTGCAGCGGATCAACGCCAGCCCGCCACCCGGCACGATGCCTTCGGCGACCGCCGCCTTGGTGGCGCTGATCGCGTCGTCGAGCGCCTCCTTCCGGCTCTTCATCTCGGCCTCGGACGGGGCGCCGACGCGGATCACCGCCACTCCGCCGGACAGTTTCGCGAGCCGCTCCTCGAGCTTCTCGCGATCGTAATCGCTGGTGACCTTCTTGATCTGCTGCCGGAGCTGCTCGCGCCGGCCCTCGAGGGCCGCACGGTCCCCGCCGCCGCCGATCAGCGTCGTGTGCTCGCGATCGACCACGACCCGTTTCGCGAGGCCCAGGGATCCGGGGTCGAGCTTCTCGAGCTTCAACCCGAGCGCCTCGGTCACCACCTGGCCGCCGACGAGCACCGCGATGTCCTCCAGCATGTCCTTCCGCCGGTCGCCGAATCCGGGGGCCTTTACGGCGCAACAAGGCAGCGTGCCGCGCAGCTTGTTCACCACCAGCGTCGCGAGCGCCTCCCCGTCCACGTCCTCGGCGATGATCAGCAGCGGCTGCCCCTGCCGCGCGACCTGCTCCAGCAGCGGCAGCAGCTCCGTCATCGAGCTGATCCTGCGGTCGGTGAGCAGCAGCCGCGCGTTCTCGAGCACCGCCTCCATCCGGGCGGGATCGGTGGCGAAGTAGGGCGAGATGTAGCCGTGATCGAACTGGAGGCCTTCGACCACCTCGAGCTGGGTCTCCGTGGTCTTCGACTCCTCGACCGAGAGGACACCCTCGTTCCCGACCTTTTCCATGGCGTCGGCGACCAGCTCGCCGATCCGGGTGTCGTTGTGAGCCGAGAGCGTGGCGACCTGGCTCTTGTCGCGCCGGGTCGATACCGGACGCGATTGCGAGCGCAGCGAGCGGATCGCGGCCTGGACCCCGCGGTCGAGCCCGCGCTTCAAATCGATGGCGCTCGCGCCGGCGACGACATTGCGCAGCCCCAGCGAGTAGATCGCGTGGGCGAGGATCGTGCTGGTGCTGGTGCCGTCTCCCACTTCGTCGCCGGTCCGCTGCGCCGCCTCGCGGAGCATCTCGGCGCCGAGGTTCTCGACCGGATCCTCGAGTTCCATCTCCTTCGCGATCGTCACGCCGTCATTGCACACGATCGGCGAGCCGAAGCGCTTGTGGATCAGCACCGACTTGGACCGGGGCCCGAGCGTCACACGCACCGCCTCGGTCAGCGTGGTCGCGCCCGCGAGGATCCGCTCGCGGGCCTCGGATCGGAACAGCACCTTCTTGGCGGTCATGTCGCCCTCCCCCCGGCCGCGCCGGGCGCCGCGTGCACCATGGCCCGTGCGGACACGGCTCCAGTACTCCCCCAAGCCCCTGGCGCCCCGTCCGGGGACCCACTTCGTGGAGGCAAGTGCGATGCCGCCGGGCGGCGAGGGGTCTAGGCCCTCGCGCAGGGGCATTCTCCGCCGCATTGCCCGACCTGGAGCGGGCGGAGCCCGCGCCGGAGAACGCCCCCGGCTGTCAGGTTGACAGCCCCCGGAGGTGGGTTTGGCAGCGGTGGTGTGCGCGAGGGGGCGCGGGAACGGCTCACGTGGAGCAGCGCCGGCACTCCCCCGAGTACTCCGCGTGCGCGGAGGCGCGCGCCTCGCGCACCGCGAAACTCGGCACGTGCGCCAGGTCCAGCACCTGTTCGGGTCGGCAGTGCGATCGGTACACGGTGATCCCCTTGCAGCGCAGCCGACGGGCGAGATCGAAGACGGCGCGCACGTCGTCGATGCTCGCGCTCTCCGGCAGATGCACCGTCTTCGAGACCGCGTTGTCGGTGTACTCCTGAGCGGCCGCCTGCATTCGCACGTGCCAGTCGGGAGCGATCTCCTGCGCCGTGGCGAAGCAATTCCTGAGCTCCCGCGGCAGCGCCCCCACGTCGCGTGCGGAGCCGGTCACGGCAACCTGCCGCACGATGTCGTCCACCGGCAGCCCCAGGCGTTCGAGCTCGCCCACGAACACCGGGTTCACCTCGGGGAGCTCGGTGCCGTCGAGCACGCGGCGCACGTAGGCGAGGGCGAACAGCGGCTCGATGCCGCTCGAGGTGCCGGCGAGGATGCTGAGCGTGCCGGTGGGCGCGACCGTCGTCACGGTGGCGTTCCGCAGCGGCGGGACGCCCCGCGCCGGCCACACGCTCGCGGCATAGTTCAGGAACGCCCCGCGACTCGCGGCGAGCGCGATGGACTCCGTGCGCCCGGCGTCGCCGAGCGTCCGCATGACGCGGCGGGTGAACGCGAGCGCCTCGTCCGAGGCATAAGGGATCGCGAGACGGGCGAGGGCATCGGCGAGTCCCATCACCCCGAGCCCGACCTTGCGGTTCGCGCGCACCATCGTGGCGATCGACGGCAGGGGCCAGGTGCTCACGTCCAGGACCCCGTCGAGGAAGCGCACCCCGAGCCGGGCCAGCTGCTGCAGCCGCTCCCAGTCGAATCCGCTCGGCCCGACGAGGCGGGCGAGGTTCACCGACCCGAGCGTGCACGCCTCGTACGGAAGCAGGGGCTGCTCGCCGCACGGGTTCGTCGCCTGGATCCGGCCGAGGCTCGGCGTCGGCTGGTGGCGTTCGATCTCGTCCATGAACAGCACGCCGGGCTCGCCGTTCCGCCACGCTGCGGCGGCGAGGCGCTGCCACAGGTCCGCCGCGTCGAGCGTGCGGACCACGCTGCCGTCGCGCGGATTCACGAGCGGCCACGCGCCGCCTCGATCGAGCGCGCCGAGGAACGCGTCCGGGACCGCCACCGACAGGTTGAAGTTCCGGAGCACCGACGCGTCGTGCTTCGCGTCGATGAACTCGAGGATGTCGGGGTGCGAGATCGCGAGCACGCCCATGTTCGCCCCGCGGCGGCGGCCGCCCTGCCGGACGACCTCGGTCGCCATGTCGAACACGCGCATGAACGACACGGGGCCGGAGGCGACGCCACCCGTCTCGCGCACCCGGTCGCCCTTCATGCGCAGATCGGAGAACGAGAAGCCGGTCCCTCCGCCCGACTGGTGGATCACGGCGGCGTCCCGCACCGCGCCGAAGATCTGGTCGATGCTGTCGCCGACAGGCAGCACGAAGCAGGCGGCGAGCTGGCCGAGCGACGTGCCCGCATTCATGAGCGTGGGCGAGTTGGGCAGGAACCGCAGGCCCTCCATCGCCTCGAAGTACTCCTGCTCGCTGCGCGCGCCGGCCACGCCCCCTTCGTGCCCGCGGTCGGCGGCGGCCACGGCGTGCGCGACCCGGCGAAAGAGTCCCGCGGGGGTCTCGGTGACCCGCCCGCTCTCGTCGCGCAGGAGATAGCGGCGCTCGAGCACGGTGAGGGCGTTGCGATTCATGGAGCGGGTACTGCCCGGAGCATCACGCGCCGCCGGTTCCCCGGAGCTTCCGGTGCTTGAAGAACTGGATGGCCCGCTCGTGCGCCTCCGCCTCGGCGCGAGTCCGGAAGGTGCCGAGGTTCCGCCTGCGCCCGGTGCGCGGATCGGTGCGCAGCGAGTAGAGCCGGTAGCGGCCATCGGGAAGCTTGCGGATCATCGAAGTCCCCTCACCTGAAACCATCCTGCCGGAGATTGCCGCCGCCGGCGAGGGCAAGCTCCGCCGCAATGCCCTCCCGGGACAGGACCGTGCCTGTGACGCGAACCCGCGGGGTGGTGGCGGCGCCCGCCGGCACCGGATCAGCGAGGCCGCCGCTCGCACGATCAGCGCGTGCGCGCCTCGCCCAGCACGCGCTCCAGCCGCTCGAGCCCGCGCTCGATGTCGGCGACGGAGACCGCGCCGACCGACAGGCGGAACCAGCCGTCCTCGTGCGGGAGCGCGAAGGCTTGAAACGGCACCACCGCGACGCCGGCCTCCTCGAGGAGAAGCTTCCGCATGTCCTCGTTCGCCTGGAGCTTCCGGCCCCGCACGCTGCCGCCGAGGGCGAAGCGAACCGAGAGGTAGAGCGTGCCCTCGGGCTCCACCGCCTCCACCGGCAGGCCGCGCGCGCGCATGCGGGCGAAGCCGTCGAACAGCGCCTGCAGCCGCACGCGCAGTCGCGCCGCCATCTGGCCGCGGAACTCGTGGAACGCGCCCGCGTCGGCGAGGAATGCAGCGGTCGCGACCTGTTCGGGCTTGGGCGCCCACGCACCGACGTGTCCCAGGAAATCCGACATGCGCGCGGTCACCGCGGGATGAGCCAGCGCCCAGCCCACGCGCAGCCCGGTCGCAGCGAGCGACTTGGAGATCGCGTCGATCAGCACCGTGTAAGGCGCGACCTCCGGCACGAGCGCGGGCGGCGACACCGGCAGGCTCGTGTCGAACGACGTGGCCCAGTAAACCTGGTCGAACATCATGAACAGCGGCCGCTCGCCGGCCCGCTCGCGGCGGCGGTTCTCGTCCACGACCATCCGGCTGATCGCGGCCAGCACCTCGGGCTGGATCCCGGTGCCGGTCGGGTTGAGCGGCGAGCAGAGCGACAGCAGTCGCGCCCCGGGCAGCACCGCTTCGACCTGCTCCGGCGTCGGATGGAACTGGTGCTCGCGCTTCACTTCGAGCGGGATGCCGCGCCCGCCACACAGGTAGACGTAGTGGTTGTTGTTCCACGACGGCACCGGGAACACCACGCCGTCGCCCTCGTCCACGAGCGTCCTGTAGGTCGCGTAGATCAACGGCCGCGCGCCGCCGGCGATGATGACGGACTCGAGCGGGTAGTCGAGCTGCATTTCGCGCTGGTAGAACGCCACCACCGCCTTCCGCAACTCGAGGATGCCGTTGGACGGCGGGTAGTTCGTGTGGCCGGCATCGAGCGCCGCCTGGATGCCCTCGGCCAGCTTCCTCGGGAGCGGGAACTCGCGCGGCTCGAAATCGCCCACCGTGAGGTTGAGGATGTCGCGACCCGCGGCCACGGCGGCGCGAACCTCGCCGGCGATGCGCAGCACCTCGGAGCCGATGAGCCCCTGCGCGAGCCGCGACAGCGAATGGCCCGTGATGGGAGCGGACTGGAGGCCGAGGTCAGAAGTCGTGCGCACGGAGACTCCCGTGGAGTGAGCGGGGCTGGAAGTTGGCGAACCGGGATGGCGCAAAGAGCGCGCCGCAGTCTAGCAGGTGCCCGGGTCGTGCGGGCCAGTGCGGGCCGGTGTCACCGAACCACGACCCAGCGCAGGTGCCAGCGATCAGCGCCCGCGTCGAGCGTCGCGAAGTAGACGCCGCTCGACACCCGCCGGCCATCGGCGTCGTCCTGGTCCCAGCGGACCGCATGCGTGCCGGCCGACATCTCCCCCGCGCGGATCTCGCGCACCAGGCGGCCACTCAGATCGACCACCCGCAGCCGCACCTCGGCCGGAGACGGGAGCGTGAAGCGCAGCTCCTCCTGCCCAACCACGAGCGGCGCGGTCTCCAGCACCGGTCGCGGCGGCGTGCGCGGCACCGGCTCGACCGGGCGCGGATCCACGACCGCCGGCGAGGCGGGCTCCTCGGGCTCGTCCCCCCAGGCGAGGCGTGCATCCGTCACGTCGTGCCGGTCGCGGAGCGCGGTCGAGAGCGACCAGAAGATGATGCTCATGTTCGCCACCGAAGTGTCGGCGATGGTCCACGGGTACTCGGGATCCGAGGGCGGCGGCCAGTAGGCGTAGAGGTCGGGGAACGTGCCGTCCCGCTCGAGCGAGCGCATGAACCGGAACACCGGCGCGAACTTGGGCGAGTGGAGGTGGTCGAAGAGCAGCAACTGGTAGCCCGGCTCCACGGTCCAGCCGCGCGTGTCGTAGTCGTAGTCACAACCGGTGGCGCGGCTGTAGTAGGCGGTCACGCAGCCCGGGTAGTCGCCGCACGGCTCCTCGTACACGCTCGCGCCGGAGGGGCCGATCCGCGATTCCATGAACGCGCCCATGTGCGCGAGCATCGGGGCGATGGACGGCTCGCCGGTCATGCGCTCGAGATGGATGAGTTCGTGCGCCATCCAGCCCGTGTAGTGGATGTCGCGCGAGCCGAAGCACCAGTGCGGGAAGCTGCCGTCGGGGTTCTGGAAGCGCGCGAGCTGCGCGAGGATCGCGCGCGTCTTCGCGTCCGAGGCGGCGCTGCCGAAGAGCTGGGCGTCCTTCGCCGTCGCCATCGCCACCATGAGCCCGCCGTTCAGGATGCACTCCTCGGTCGGGATGGCCAGCATCTCGTCCACCACGAGGCGCGCCGCCGCCAGGTGCCTCGCCTCGTGCGTCACCTCGTAGGCGGCGAGCAGGCTGTAGCCGAGCATGCCGTCGAATGGCGTGTGCGATCGCACCTGGTCCAGGTGCGCGATCAGGTAGTCGCCGTCCCGCGACATGGCGGTGACGAACCGGCGGCGCGGATGGAGCGCCTCCAGTTCGGCGTACCCGAGAAGCTGGCAGACGACGGACTGGCGGATGGCCTCGGGCGGGTTGATGTCGAAGCGCGAGTCGAGCGTGACACCGTCCACCGCGTGCTCGACGAAGTAGCGATCCATGCGCCGCACCATCGCGGTGAGCGGCTCGGGCTCGCGTTCGCGATCGGGGCGCCCGCGCGGCTCGGGATCGCGCCCGTCCGCCCGGGCGGCCGCGGAGGCGAACAGCATGAGCCCGAGGACGAGGGCGGCGCGGCGGGGCGGGTGCGGCATGCGGGGGCCTCCACGGGGCTCTTGCCGCGGCCGGAAGCGTGCGCGCGACCCGGTCATCCTGCACCCGGCTCCGCGGCCGGGACAAGGGTCGAGTGGCGCGGTGTAGACTGCGCCGCTCATGCGCACGAACTCGCGGGAGATCGCCAGGGACCTGGGCTTCGCCGGCGTGGTGCTCCTCACCCGGCTCCCGTTCCTCGGCCCCGGCGCCGGAA
>CAYSWZ010000079.1:0-19017 GCA_964434945.1 uncultured bacterium
AACACGAGCGGGACAACGATGTCCGCCGCCCCATCCCCACTCGCGGCGTGCGAGAACGCGGCGCCCGTCAGGTCGAACATGATGCCGGCGTAAGCCCATTCCTTGAGGCGCGGGAGGCCCGGCGCGAACAGCGCCAGCACGCCCAGCAGCTTCCACGTTCCGAGGAGGAGCGGGAAGTAGGCCGGGTAGCCGAGGTGCGTGAGGCCGGCGACCACGATCGGCGGCCTCGCGACGCTGATCGCGCCCGAGATCCCGAACTCGAGCATGAGGATTCCGGTGGTGAGCCAGTAGGCGATCGTCCTGCCGCGGCTGGAGTTCATGTTCCGCTCCCTCTTCATGTGGGGCATGCCGGCGAGCGATCTCGTCCCGCCGGTCCGCCCCTTCCCATGAGAGCGTCGAATGGGTCGCGCCGGAATCGACACGAGCCGAGCGCTTTCTCCGTGTCGGACTGCGACGGGATTCCCGCGGGGCGGACTCGACCCCCACAAGGCACGGAATCGCAGGCGCTTACAAGCAGCGGCGGCTCGGCGCCCCCGCTCCTGCGTGCATGGCGCGGCGGTCGACGAGTTTGCGAGATCGGGCTCCGCGGGGAGCGCCGGGCGCGCTCCCCCCGCTCGCTCTCTGCTCAGAATCGGCTGGCTCGTGGTGTTAGAGTGCGCTGGGGTGGCGCACTTCTCCATTCACTCGAACTTCAGGAGGTGGTCCATGGGCGACAAGTCACCGAAGGCGATCGAGCAGAAGAAGAAGCAGGCCGAGGCGGAGAAGAAGAAGCAGCAGGCCGATGCATACGCCAAGTCGCATCCGGCACCGGGTGGGCTCCCGAACAAGAACAAGTAGCCCCTTCGCCTCGAGCTCCGTTTCGTTGGGCGCCGCCCGTCGGGAGGCGTGGAGAGCATCGACGTCGCGACGGTGAGTCCACGTGCCTCGTGCAGGCCCGATCACGTGCCCGTGGACGGAGACCCCGCCCGCTAGGGTTTCGCGCCCACCAGTCGAGCCACGGGCCCTCCGCCCGCATCGAGCAGGTTGAGCCTCCCGTCCTTCACGAATGCGAAGCTCTTCACCGACTGAAGGGCGGCGAGGATCCCGCTCTCCTGGCGCATCAACCCGGGCTCGCAGGCCATGCGCGTCGTGGCGAGCGGTGAGAACGTGAGGTTCGTGCCCGCGATCGTCGCCGTACCGGTGAACCGATTGCAGCCGGTGCTGCCCGAGACCTTGCCGTCGGGGTCGATGCGCAGCTCGGTCTTCGATGCGTCCGCCAACGTGTCTCTGCCGATGTCGTAGAAGCGCCACGTGGTTCCACTCAGGCTCAGCGCGGGCTCCTCCGCCCCGCCCACGCCGCCGGTGTGCGCACAGGACGACCCGAGGACCACCCATCCGGCCGCCCCGACCGCCACCCAGGTCCGCCACCACCCGACGCGGGGCTTCCGGGCCATGTCCGCCTCCTCACGTCCTCAGGGCAGGATGGTGGTGAAGTTCTCCGCCTCCGCCGGCGTCTTCTTCGGCCCACCGCCGAACAACAACTGGTCGGCCGTGACGCCGTGCCCGTAGTAGTTGGTGATGTCGGTCGGGTTGGGTGCGAGGCGAGCACCTTCCAGCGAGATCCCCGCGAACAGTCCCTTGGACTTGGCGTAGGAGTAGATCTCAGCCTTGAGCTCGAGGTTCGTCGCGGCCTCACCGCTGCGCCCGAACGGGCCGGCGGCGACGCTGGCGTTGCCTCCGAGCGTGATGCGGCTGCCGTTGACGAGCGAGCGGGCGCCGCGGTCGGTCATGAAGAACAGCACGAGATCCGTGGACTGGGCGCCGATCTGGAAGCCGAAACTTCCGCCGCTGATGTTCACGAACGCCGGCGCCGACCAGCCGTGCGCCGTGCGGCAGGCCATCACACCGCTGCCGTGCCGCGCACCGAATCCCATCGCGGCCTTGAGCACGCCAGGCAGGACCGCGACGCACTTGCAGTCTTCGAGCAGCTGTTTCGGCACCGCCCGGTCCTTCGTGTTGATCAACTCATGAAACACGGCCTTGGCATCGGTGATCTTCTTGCCCTGCTTCGCAGCTTCCGAAGACTCCCCCGCAGCAGCGATCCCCGTCGCGACCAGCGTGACCGCAAGCGCGATACAGACTGCCGTCCCTCTCATCGATGTGCCTCCGAGTGTGAGCGCGGTGTTCGTGCCGGGAACCCTACCGTTGAACGAGCCGGGTTTCCAGAACAGGCTCACGGGCGCGCGCCATGCCGCCGCCCCCCCCGCCGGAGGTCGAGCTTGGAACGCCGGGCAGGACCGCGTCACCCCTACCGCCGCCCGGACCTCAGGATAGTCACCACCAGCCACAGGCCCGACGCGAGCGTGAACGCGAAACCGAACACGAACAGCCAGTGGACGTACTGGCGGACCTCGCTCCCCTCGCGCACGCCCATCGCCACGCTGAGGGCCACGACCGACGCGGCAAGAACCAGCGCCATGGACAGGCGATTCGTCATGTGCTGGAACTCGCGCGTCACCTCCTCCAGCCGCTCGTGGCGAACGTTCAACTCGAACTCCCCGCGCTCGATGCGACCGAGCAGCCGCTGCGTGCGGCGCGGCAGCCCGAGAGCCAGGTCGGTCGATTCGGAAACGTATTTTCCGAGCCCGTTCATCCGGGTGCGCAGGGACGTGCGTTCCTTCCAGTGCCGGCGCAGGATGGGGCTCGCGTACTGGAGGTAGCGGAAATCCGGGTCCAGCATGAGCCCCATCCCCTCGCTCATGCAGATCACCCGCAGCAGAAGCGCCAGCTCGCTCGGGAGCTGGAGGTGGTGACGGAACACGATCTCCGAGAGTTCGGTCGTGACTTCCGTGGCGCTCAGCTCGCCGATCGAACAGCCGTCGAAGCGCGCGATGAGGTGGTCGAGATCCTTCTCGAACGCGTGGCGGTTCGCGCGCCGGCCCGCGACGCCGAGCGCGTAGAGCTCCTCGGCGAGCGCTTCGGCGTCGCGCTCGAGCGCACCCAGCCCCGCCCGCAGCAGGTGCTGCTGCACCGGCTCGCTCACCCGTCCGACCATTCCGAAGTCGACCAGCGCGATGGTGCCGTCGGGCTCGACGAAGAAGTTGCCCGGGTGGGGGTCGGCGTGGAAGTAACCGAACTCGAGGATCTCGCGGAGAAACGTGCGCACGGCGGTCTCCGCCACCGCCCTGCGCGAGATGCCGGCGCGATCGAGCCGCTCGAGGTCGGTGATCTTGATGCCCTCCATGCGCTCGAGCGTCAGGACGCGATGCGTGGTGAACTCCCAGTACACCCTGGGGATGTGGATTCCGGGATCGCCCTCGAAGCCGCGCCGCATGCGGTCCGCATTCTGCCCCTCCCTCACGTAGTCGAGCTCGCCCCGGATCGTGTGTGCGAACTCCGCGAGCAATGCGCGCAGGTCGTAGTCGGCGCCGAGCGCGGTGTGGTTCTCGAACCAGTCCACGAGCCGCGTCAGGACGCTCAAGTCCCGCTCGATCTGTTCGGCCACGCCCGGACGCTGGACCTTCACCACGACCCGTGACCCGTCCGGCAGCAGGGCGTTGTGCACCTGGCCGATCGAGGCGCTTGCGAGCGGCTCCAGGTCGAACGATGCGAACACCGTGCTCGCCGGGCCGTGCAGCTCGCGTTCGATCGTGGGCAGGATGTCCGCGATCGGCACGGGTGGAGCCGAATCCTGAAGCAGCGAGAGCTCACGGAGATAGTCCGGTGGCAGGATGTCGCTGCGTGTGCTCAGCATCTGCGCGAGCTTGATGAACGTCGCGCCCAGCTCGCCCATGGCGAGCCGCAGCCGCCGCGCCTGGGTCAGCGTCTCGCCATTCACCGAGCCCGAGACGCGCGGGGCGAACCGCTTGAGCCCCGCCTGCTGGAGCAACACCCCGAGACCGTGGCCGGCGAGCACACTCGCGATCTGGCGGGTGCGATCGAACACGGCTCGGTCGGCGAACCACGGTCTGTTGAGGAGCGTCGTCATTGCGGAGCCTCGTTTCGGGGCCGCGACGCCCATCCAGAGTGGCACATTCTGTGCCGTGGATCGGGTGCGAGAACGAGGATGTCCGGCGAATCGGGCAGTCCGGAAAGCGCCAATGAAGACCCTGTACTCCAACGAGTTGCGGCCTGAGCAGCGACCCGGGCAAGACCCGAACGCCCGGAGCGAGGACCGTCCGGCGAGGCAGGCCGGTGACGGATTGGCAGTCAGGCCCATGCCAGCCGCGGCCTCGAGAGCGGCGCGCCATCCGCACGACGCCTGGTTCTCACTGCGTTCAATGGCGGTGTCCTTCGCCTTCGCGTGCGTGAGCATGCTGATGAGTGCGGCGGTGCGGGTGTATTTCCGCCGGTTGCACGTCCGCCACCGCGAGCGATTCCCCACCCGGGGCCCGGTGCTGCTGGTGGCCAATCATCCGGCGATGTGGACCGACGTCCTCGTCCTCGACGTCGCGCTCCGCCGCAAGCTCCACTTCCTCGCGCAGGGGGACCTGTTCCGCTCGCGATTCCGGTCGGCCATCCTCGGGCTTCACGGGGCGCTGCCGCTCGTTCGTGCGCCCGAGGGCGAGAGCTCTCGGTTGCGCAACGAGGCGACGTTCGACCTCTGCCGCGAACTGTTCGGACGTGGCGAGGTGGTCGCGCTCTTTCCCGAGGGCGTCAGCGTCGCCGACCGCACCGTGCTCCAGCTCAAGACCGGCGCCGCGCGCCTGGCGCTCGCCGGCGGTGATGTCCGGCACCGGTGGGGCGTTCCGGTCGTGGTGCCCGCCGGCCTTCACTACGCGAGCCGCACCTCGTTCGGCAGCGAGGTCACGGTGAACGTGGGTGAACCGATCGCGCTCGAGCCCTACCGGGCGCAGCAGCGCGTGGACCCGGAGGCCGCGGTTCGCGCGCTCACCGAGGCCATGCATCGATCGCTCCGTGCGCTCATCCTCGACCTGCCCGAGCCCGCGCTCGCGGCGGCGGTCACCGAGTTGGAGCCGCTCGCCGGCATGTCCGCGCCTGCGGGAGCCCAGGAGATCGAGAGCGCGCAGTGGATCGCCGCGCGCCTCGAGCAACTCCGGGTGGACGAGCCCCGCCGCTTCGAGCGCATCCGGCGTCACCGGCGAAGCTATGGCCGGGCGCGGCGGGCGCTGGGCGTGAGTGACGGCGCGCTCCTGTGGAACCCCCGCCGGCTGGCGTGGCGCGTGCGCCTCGGCCGGCTCGCGGTGCTGTGCGTGCTGGGCGCCGTCCCGGCGGCGGTCGGCGCGGCCCTGCACGCCCTGCCGTGGGCCGCGGGCGAGCGCGTCGCCGCGAGCGTGGCGATCGACCCGGCGCGCATTTCGTTCGCGCGAATCGCCTCCGGGATGGTGTTCTTCCCGCTCAACTACGGATTGCTGCTGCTCGCCGCCATGCACAGCCGCGTGCTGCCGGCCTGGCAGTGGCCTGCCGCACTCGCCGTGGCCATCGCGCTCGGGCTCTGGACGCTCTCCTACCGGCGCTACGCACTCGCGCTCCGAGAGCGACTCCGCCTCCTCGCCCTGGAACGCCGCCACCCCCGACTGGTGCGGCGCGCCCGCGCGGAGCAGCATGCGCTGCTGCGCCTGCTCGCCGAGGCGGGGAGGCCGAGGACCGTCCGCGCCGGGGGTACGCCATGACCATCCTCCACACACCGAGATTCTCGGGCTGGGCCCGGGGGCACCTGCTCTGTCGGGTCGAGGATGTCGCCGACCGCTTCGCGCTCACGTTCGATGATGGCCCAAGCGGCTCGGCGACGCCACGAATCCTGGACCTGCTGGCGCGCTTCGGAGCCCGGGCCACGTTCTTCACGCTCGCTCGGAACGCGGCGAGGCATCCCGACCTGCTCCACCGCATGGTGAGTGAAGGGCACGAGCTGGCACTGCACGGTGATCTCCACTGGCCGCTGTTCGTGCTCACGCCGGGACTTCTCCGGCGCGAGGTCGAGCGCTCGGCCGCGGTCGTGGCGCGTGCGACCGGCGTGCGTGCGAGGCACTACCGCCCGCCGTTCGGGCTCATGGTGCCGTCGCAGGCGCACTTCGTCGCGGGGCTGGGATACCGCTCGGTGCTCGGGGATGTGTACCCGGAGGACCCCCAGCGCCCGGGAACGGCGGTCATCGCGCGGCGGGTGCTCACGCGCCTGCGGCCGGGCTCGATCGTCATTCTTCACGACGGGAGCCCATGGGGCGAGCCCGATCGCAGCCAGACCGTGGAGGCCCTCGAGCGCATTCTCCAGCAAGCGCAGGATCGAGGCTGGCGGTCGGTGAACGTGGCCGAGCTGCTCGCGGCCGTACCGGATCCCGTGAGCATCGTCGAACCGAGCCGGAATGGAGGCTGATCATGAAGACGCCGCGTGTTGCTCCCCGGGGACGTGTACGCATGCGCATCACTCCCTTGCAGAGAAAGCCGGCCCGACAGGACGGGAGCCCGCCCGTTGCCTCGGCGACGCGCCTGGATCACGAGCCGGCGCGATGCGAACGTTGCGACGCGGTCTACGCGCGGAAGACCTGGCGCGCGGGCAGCCGGTCGCGGCGGGGGCCCCTCGACCGCTCGACCCCGACCCTCTGCCCGGCGTGTGCCCAGGTGGAGAAGCAGGAGTACTTCGGCCGCGTGTCCGTCACCCGGCCGCTCTCAGAGGAACGTGAACGCGAGGTGCGCCGGCGCATCTGGAACGTGGAGCGGCGCGCCCGTCGCACGCAACCCGAACGCCGACTGGTGAGCCTCGAGCGCAGCTCGGAGGGGCTCGAGGTGCTGACGACCTCTCAGAAGCTCGCGCACCGGATCGCGCGCGAGCTCGAAAAGGCGTTCGGGGGAGGAGCGCACTACGCCTGGGCGGATCGGGAGCGGGTCCTGAACGCGAGTTGGGACCCGGAAGCGGCTCCCGGGCGCGAGGTGCTCGCTCCAGCGAAGCGGGCTCACGCACCACGCCGCCTCGTGGCCGCGGGATCTCGACGCCGGAAGACCTGACGTTCCTTTCACCCTGGCGGGCACAGGGGATGCTGCTCTCACACCCGGCACGAGTCAGTGCGCACCGCGGGGTCTCTCCAGACGCCAGAGCCCCGCGCGACCGATCGGCGCCGGAGGAATCAGGTCATGAAGCCTGTCACCCCTGGAACTGGCATGTTGACGCTCAAGAAGGAAATGGATCGCCTCTTCGACCGTCTTTGGGAGCGCGAACCGTTCGTGGCGCAGCAGTTGTCGGAAGGCTGGCTGCCGCCGCTGGATGTCGTGGAAACGGATCAGAACATCCTCGTGACCGTGGATGTCCCGGGACTCGAGGCGAAGGACGTGCACGTCACCGTGCGCGAGAATCTCCTCATCCTGCGCGGTGAGAAGAAGATCGAGGTGGAGCGGAAGGACGAGAAGCAGTACCGGATGGAGCGCACGTTCGGCGTCTTCACCCGGCACGTTGCGCTGCCGGTCCCGGTGGATGCCTCGAAGGTGAGCGCGATCGTTCACAACGGCGTGCTCAAGGTGACACTGCCCAAGACCGCGGCTGCGAAAGGTCTCGAGGTCCCGGTCCTGGCCAGCTGATCGGCCAGCCGGCACCCGGGAGCGGCGGGTGGCCTCCTCCAAAGGGAGTAGAGGCCCCCGCCGCCCGGCGGGACGATACTGCGGGCAGCAGGACTCATCCGCTGACAGATCGGCGGCCGGCTGCCGCGTTGGCAGCCTGGGGGGATGGACATGAACACGGAATCCAAACCGTGGGTGGTGGTGCTCGCCGGTGGCGACGGCCTCCGACTCGCGTCGATGACGAGGGACCCGGGCGGTCACCACGTCCCGAAGCAGTTCTGCCGCTTCGGATCGGATTCCTCCGTGCTCAGCCACACGATGAAGCGCGCCCGCCGCCTGGCCGAACCGGAGCAGATCATCGCCGTGGTTCAGGACTCGCACCGGCGCTGGTGGGCGGAGGAGCTTCACGAACTGCCGAAGCCCAACGTCATCCGGCAGCGCGCGAACCACGGGACCGGGGTCGCGCTGCTGCACGCACTCACCGAGATCATGCGGCGGGACCGCGATGCGCATCTGCTCGTGCTGCCGAGCGACCAGGAGGTCCTGGACGAGTACGCCTGGCACGCGACGCTGCTTCGCACCGTCGACGCGGCCCTCGACGCCCCGGAGCACGTCGTGCTCGTCGGCGTCGAGCCGCAGTCGGATCCGGATTTCGGCTGGATCGTACCGGGCGAGGACGTGGGAGAGAACACGCGTACGGTGCTGAGATTCGCCGAGAAGCCGGGCGCGGCCGAAGCCGCCGAGCTGGCACTGGGCGGCGCGCTCTGCAGCGCGTTCGTGTTCGCGGCCTCGGGCGCGGCACTGCTCGACCTCTTCAGCCGGCACCCGTCGGAGCCCATCGCGCGGCGCGCGCAGGCGCTGAGCGGGAGCGTTCTGGAGCCGAACGGTTCCGCCCTGGGGATGGAGGATCTCCCCTATTCCGACTTCAGCCACGACCTCCTCGAGCGCGCTCCGTATTGTGCGCGGGTGGTCACCGGATATCCGTGCGGCTGGACGGATCTCGGCACCCCTGCGCGGCTCGCCCGCTGGAAGCAGCGACACGTGCGGCTGCTGCCGGCGAACAGCGCGACACCGCCTCGGCCCGCGACCGTCGCCGCGTCCTGAACCGAGTTCGCTGCGATCAGGTCTCGAGCGGCTCCAGCGGCGCGGAATCCGCCCCGTGCGCGGCTCCGGAGCGACCGGCCGCGGGCAGGTGCGGTGCGTGGGTCTCCTTGAGCCGCCGGTACAGCGTCCGCTCGCTGATCCCGAGCGCGGATGCCGCGTTCTCGCGGTTGCCCCGGTGCTCCTCGAGAACGCGCAGGATGTGCTTCAGCTCGAGTTCGTGCAACGAGAGCAGCGACTCCTCCTGGCTGTGTGCGCGCGCGACGTCCTCGTGCTGGACGCGAGGCGGCAGGTGTTCGGGCATGATCACTCCCCCCGTGCACAGAATGAGCGCGCGTTCGATCGCGTGCGCGAGCTCGCGGACGTTGCCCGGCCAGCGGTACTCGATCAGCCGTTCCATCGCGGCCTCGCTCACCACCACGTCCGGGGTCTCGGTCATCCGGATGAAGTGCCGCGCGAGGAGGGGGATGTCCTCCGGGTGAGCCCGCAGCGGCGGCACGTCGATCGGGAACGCGTTCAGGCGGTAGAAAAGGTCCTCGCGGAAGCCGCCTTCCTCGATCATCGCCTCGAGTGCCCGGTTCGTCGCCGCCACGAGTCGGACATCCACGTGGACGTCGGTCGTGCCGCCGACCCGGCGGAAGGTCCCGGACTCGAGCACCCGGAGCAGCTTGACCTGGAGCGCGGGCGTCAGCTCCGCGATCTCGTCGAGGAACAAGGTCCCCCGGTGCGCGGCCTCGAAGAGTCCACGCTTCGAGCCGACCGCGCCGGTATAGGCCCCCCGCTCGTGGCCGAACAGTTCGCTCTGGAGCAGGTTCTCGTGGATCGAGGCGCAGTCCACCACGACGAAGGGCTGGGCCGCCCGCGGGCTCGAATGATGCAAGGCGAGCGCCACCAGCTCCTTGCCGGATCCCGTCTCGCCGCGGATCAACACCGTCGCATGGGTTCCGGCGACCTGCTCGACCAGCTGGAGAACCTGGTGGATCTGCTCCGAATCCCCGACGATTCCGTGCGTGCTCGACCGATTCATCACCGCTCCCTTCGCATTCCGACCTCGGATGCGAGGACGTTCGACCTGCCCGCCCGCTCGCGGCTCCCACGGGGGGCCTCTACCGCAGTATCGGTCGTGCGGGCGCGGTCTCACAGTGGTCCAGAGGTGGTAGAGGGTGCCTCTTCGCTTGACGAAGGCCGGACGCGACGTCGCTGAGCGCTCTGCCGCCGCTGGCCCGGGCGATGCTAGAGGAAGGTGGAATCACGTCCGCACGGAGTCGCGCGGTGCTGGAATCGTCCAGCGCTCCGGCGCGGAAGCATCGTGAGGAGGCGGTCATGGCCATCAACGAGCGGGTTCGGGCAATGCTGGAACACCATGGGATCAGTTACCTCGTCCATCCTCATCGCGAGGTATTCACGGCTCAGGAGGCGGCCCAGGCCACGCACGTCCCGGGTCGACGCCTGGCGAAGGCTGTCGTGCTGCGCCACGGGCAGGGAGGGCACGTCCTCTACGTCCTGCCCGCGCCCGAGCACGTGCGGCTGAATCTCCTGCAGCGCTTGACGGGGCTGGATCGGCCGCAGTTCGCCTCCGAGGCGGAAATCGCGATGATCTTCAAGGATTGCGAGGTCGGCGCGGTCCCGCCGTTCGGACATCTCTACGGGCTGACGACCTACGTCGATCCGTGCCTGCTCGGAAACCAGTGGGTCTACTTCCAGGCCGGTTCGCATCGCGAACTCGTCGGCCTCCGCGGCGAGGACTTCGAGCGTCTCGAGCGGCCGGCACGCGTCGTCCGCTGCGCGCACGCGGCTCCGGAGCCCGCCTATAGCTAGCTGCCGGCTGACTGTCAGTCCCTGCAGTCAGGTGCCACGTTGGCACCCTGCCTCCGCCCCGAGAGCCGCTGGGGCGTCGAGGCGGGCCGTGCGCGCCGGCTGGTGGGCCGCGCGATTGCGCTGCCGCAGCGACTTGGCGGGGCGAGTTCGGGCCGCGTGCTCGCGCGCACAGGCCCAGGTCGTGGCACGCGAGATGCGTGTGTCGGTCCCGCCCGCGGGACGCTCCCGCGGCAGCCCGGGTTCGCGAAACAGCCGTGCGCCCGGGCAGGATGCGAGCTGACACAAGGAGCGTACGAGATGAACACCCTGATGCCGGCGGCCCCAATGCTGACGTCGTTACGCAAGGAGATGGATCGGCTGTTCGAGCGCACGTTCGACCAGGACTTCGATCTGCCCATGCTGGGAGCATGGGCACCGCCGCTCGACCTGTCCGAGACCAACGAGATGGTGATCGCCCGGATGGAGGTCCCCGGAATCGACCCGAAGGACATCCAGGTCCAGCTGAAGGGCCAGCTACTCACCGTGCGTGGCGAGAAGCTCCAGGACACTTCGCGCAAGGACGAGAGTTTCTACCGGGTGGAGCGCGCGTACGGTTCGTTCGTCCGCACGCTGCAGCTTCCCGCGAGCGTTCGCGAGGACAAGGTCAACGCGACCTTCAAGAACGGCGTGCTGACCATCACGCTCACCAAGATCCCGGAGGCGGTTGGGACCACGATCCCGATCAAGATGATCTGATCTGAACGAAGGCCGCGGGCGCGGAAAAGTCCGGGTGATCAGGAGTGTATCAACCGGGCCCCGCGCCCCGCGGCGCTCCACGGCCTCCGCCGGTTCGATTCAGCTCCCGCGCACCAGCGTCCGGCGCGCCGCGGTGAGTTGCCGTTTCCGCTCCGCGTCGAGTTCCGGGTAGGCGAGACCGAGTCCCTCGAGCGCGCGGATGATGGCGTCCGCGACCACCGCGTGCGTGACCCACTTGTGGTCGGCGGGGACGACGTACCACGGGCACTCCTCCGTGCTCGTGTTCCGGATCATGTCCTCGTACGCATGCATGTACTCCTTCCAGTGCGTGCGCTCGACGACGTCACCGGGCGAGAACTTCCAGTTCTTGCCCGGCTCGTCGAGGCGCGCGAGGAAGCGGCGCTCCTGCTCGGCCTTCGACACGTGCAGGAAGAACTTGCGGATCACGATCCCGTTGCGCGTGAGGTAGCGTTCGAAGGCACGGATGTCCTTGAAGCGCTGGTTCCAGAGCTCCTTCGTCACGAGCTGTTCGGGCAGCTTCTGGTGCGCGAGGATCTCGGGGTGGACGCGCACCACCAGCACCTCTTCGTAGTGGGAGCGGTTGAAGATGCCGATGTGCCCGCGCGCGGGCAGATTCCTCGCCGCACGCCACAGGTAGTCGTGGTCGAGCTCCTCCGACGACGGCGCCTTGAACGACACGACCTGGCAGCCCTGCGGGTTCACTCCCGACATGACGTGCTTGATCGTGCCGTCCTTCCCGGCAGCGTCCATCGCCTGGAAGACCAGCAGCAGCGCCCACTTGTCCTGGGCGTACAGCATGTCCTGCAGCTCGGCCATGCGCGAGACACCGCGCGCGAGGAGTTCGGCCGCGCGCTCCCCGGATTCGAACCCGCCATGGTCGGCGGGGTCGATGCTCTTCAAGCGAAAGCGATCGTCACGGCCCACGCGATAGCGCTCGGAGAGGTGGGCCGCGCGGTGACGTCGGGCGGTCATGGCAGGATCACCATCGCGTCTCCATAGGAGTAGAACCGGTATCGCTCACGCACGGCATGTGCGTAAGCCTCGCGGAGGGGACCTTCGCCCACAAGTGCCGCCACGAGCAAGAGCAGCGTCGTCCGCGGCAGGTGGAAGTTGGTGATGAGCGCGTCCACCGCGCGGAACGCGTAGGGCGGCACGATGTACTTGCGGGTCCAGCCGGACGCTGCACCGATCGAGCCCCCGCACGCGTCCGCCATGGACTCGAGCGCGCGCACCGTCGTGGTTCCGACCGCCACGAGACGCCCGCCACGCTCGCGCGTGGCGCGCAACTCGGCCGCGGTCGACTCCCCCACTTCGAACCACTCCTCCTCCATCCGGTGCTCGCGTGGATCCTCCACGGTGATCGGCCGAAACGTGCCCGGGCCAACGTGCAGCGTTACGGGCACGCGGCGAATGCCGGCGTCCGCGAGCGAGGTGAGCAGGCCTTGGGAGAAGTGCAGTCCCGCCGTGGGCGCCGCGACGGCGCCGTCCACGCGGGCGTACACCGTCTGGTAGCGCTCGGCGTCCTCCGCAGTGGGCGGGCGATGGATGTAGGGCGGCAGCGGCATCTCGCCCTGCGTGCGGAGCACGGCGTCCAGCGAGCCTTCGACGACGTGGACGGTGCGCTCGCCCTGCTCCCCCTCGGCCACGACCTCCACCGTGAGCGTCCCGCCCGGCGTGGTCAGTCGGCAACCGACCGCGGCGTGCTTCGCCGGCTTCGACAGCACCTGCCAGCACCCGCCGCCGGTCGCCTCCGCCGGCCGGACGAACAGCATCTCCACGCGACCGCCCGAGGGCCGGCGAAGCATGAGACGAGCCGCACGGACGCGCGTCTCGTTCACGACCAGCGTGTCGCCGGCCCGCAGCCACTTCCCGAGGTCGGCGAAGCGCGCGTCCGTGAGTCGCCCGGTCGCGCGCTCGACCACCAGCAGCCGCGCGTCCTCCCGTCGAGAGGCGGGATGCTGCGCGATCAATTCCTCGGGAAGCGCATAGTCGAGGAGCCGCATGAGCCGCGCGGCATCGGACGCGGACACGCCGAGCTCGCCCACCTACGACAGCGGCAGCTCGGGCTGCTCCGGCTCCTTTCGCGGAGCGTCGGCGACGACGTCTCCGCGCAGGCGCGCCGGCAGCGCCAGCCCCAGGTGCTCGTAGGCGAGCCGCGTCGCCTCGCGGCCACGCGCGGTGCGGCGGACGAATCCCTCCTGGACGAGGAAGGGTTCGTAGACGTCCTCGAGCGTGCCCGTGTCCTCGCCCAGCACGACCGCCAACGACTGCAACCCGACCGGGCCGCCGTCGTAGCGCTGGATCAGGGCGTCGAGCATGCGGCGATCCATCTCGTCGAGGCCGCGCTCGTCCACCTCGAGGAGGCGCAGCGCCTCCCGCGTCACCTGCATCGAAATGGCGCCGTCCGCCTTGATGAGCGCGAAGTCCCGCACGCGGCGCAGCAGCCGATTCGCAACGCGCGGCGTGCCGCGCGAGCGGCGCGCGATCTCGAACGCCGCGTCGTCGTCCACGTGAGTGCCCATGATGCCGGCCGAGCGCTTGACGATCTTGAGCAGGTCCTCCGCGGAGTAGAAGTCCATCCGCAGCGTCACGCCGAACCGGGCGCGCATGGGCGCCGACAGCAGTCCGGCGCGGGTGGTGGCGCCGATCAGCGTGAACGGGTCGAGCGTCAGCTTCATGCTCCGGGCACTGGGCCCGCGGTCGAGCATGATGTCGAGCGTGAAGTCCTCGAGCGCGGAGTAGAGGTACTCCTCGACGACGGGCGAGAGCCGGTGGATCTCGTCCACGAACAGGATCCCGTTCGAACCGAGGTTCGTGAGGAGCCCGGCGAGGTCGCCCGGGAACTGGATCACCGGCCCGCTCGTGTGCGTGATCTCCACGCCGAGCTCGTGCGCGACGATCCCGGCGAGCGTCGTCTTCCCGAGGCCGGGCGGGCCGTGGAAGAGGACATGATCCATCGCCTCGCCGCGCTGGCGCGCGGCCGCGAGAAAAATGCTCATCTGCTCGCGCACCTGGCCCTGGCCCACGAACTCGTCGAGCGAGTGCGGGCGGAGCCGCTTCTCCTCGCGCAGGTCCTCGGCGAACGGCGCGGGGTCGGCCAGGCGCGACGGGTGCTCCTTCGCGGCGCCGGCGGGTGGGACGGGCGCCGCCGTGCCCGGCCGCCCCTGCAGGAACCGGGTCATGCCCTCGCCACCTTGCACGGGCTTCGGCCCCGGGGCGCCCTTGCCGCGCGGCGGCTTCACCGCGTCACCAGCGCCGGGCGCGCCAGCACCGCCAGCGCCCGCTTGACGAGAACCTCGGCCGGGGCGTCCGCGGCGTCCTCGGACACGCGGCGCACGGCGTCCGACGCCTGCGTCGCCGTGTAGCCGAGCGTCACCAGCGCCGCGACGGCGTCGTCGTATCGCTCGGACTTCTCGAGCACGCGCGGCTGCCTGCGGCCTTTCGGACCCTGCTCCGCCGGCGCCGGCGCCGCCATCGGAAGAAACGCCAGCTTGTCGCGCAGTTCCACCACCAGCCGCTCGGCGGTCTTTCGCCCGACGCCGTTCACCGCGGTGATCATGGCGATGTTCTCGTCACGCACGGCGCGCGCGAACTGCGCCGGCGCGAGCCCCGACAATACGGCGATGGCGATGCGCGGACCCACGCCGTTCACGGCGATCAGCAGGTCGAACAGCCGCAGCTCGTCGCGTTCGCTGAAGCCGAACAGGAGTTGCGCGTCCTCGCGCACGATGTGGCGCGTGTGCAGCCGCACTTCCTCGCCCACCCCGGGCAGCGACACGAGCGTGGCCGTGCTCACCTGCACCTGGTAACCGACGCCGCCCGCCTCGATGACGGCGAAGCCGTCGCCCCGCTCGAGCAGCGTGCCGCGGAGGGAGGCGATCATCGTCCACCCCGCGCGCCCGCGAGCATCGCCTGGAGCCGCTCGCCGGCGGGTGTCTTCCGTCGCGGTGTGTCGAAGCGCACGCGGCGCAGGTGGCAGAGCGCGCCCGCGAGCGCGTCGGCGGCATCGGCCTGTGGCGCCGTGAGGAGCCCGAGCTGCAGCTTCACCATGGCGGCCACCTGCTCCTTCGCCGCGCCTCCGCGGCCGGTCACGGAGAGCTTGATGGCGCGTGGTGCGTATTCGGCCACCGGCAGCCCGCGCTCGATCGCCGCCACCATCAGCGCGCCACGCACGTGGCCGAGCACCAGGGTCGAGCGGACGTAGCTGTGGTGGAACGCCTCCTCGATCACGACACAGTCCGGGCTCCAGCGCTCCATCACCTGGTTCACCTCGCGCACGATGGCGTGCAGGCGCTCCGCGAGCGACAGCCGCACGGGCGGCGCCACGTGGCCCGCGGCGAGGCAGCACAGTCGGCGCGCCTGTCGCTCGACCACGCCCCAGCCTGTCCGGCGGCTTCCGGGATCCAATCCCAATACGCGCATGCTAGTCGCTCTCCCTGAGCCTGGGCCGAAGCCCGGGTGCCCCTCGCGGGGCGCCGCCAGTCTACCCGAGCCCCACCTCGTCCGTGCCCTCCCCTACCCGTGCTGCGACGCGGCCTCCTTCTCGGCCTTCGCCGCCGCGATCACCTTGTCGGCGATCTCGCGCGGAACTTCCTCGTAGTGCGAGATCTTCGCCTGGTGGAGCCCGCGGCCCTGCGTGAGCGCGCGCAGGTGCGTCGCGTACTTGTAGGTCTCCGCCATCGGCACCTTCGCCTTCACCACCACGTAGTGTCCGTCCGCCTCCGTGCCGAGGATCTTCCCGCGCTTGCTGGAGAGATCCCCCATCACGTCGCCGAGGAACTCCTCGGGGACGCGCACGACCAGGTCCGAGTAGGGCTCCAGCAGGATCGGACTGGCCTTGAGGACGGTCTCGTGGAAGCAGGTCTCGGCGGCGATCTTGAACGCCATCTCGGAGCTGTCGACGTCGTGGTACTTGCCGAAGAAGACGGCCACCTTCACGTCCACGACCGGGTAGCCGGCGAGCGGCCCGCGCTCCATGCCCGCGATGACGCCCTTCTCGACGGCCGGGATGTACTGGCCGGGGATGACGCCGCCCTTCACCTCGTCCACGAACTCGAACTGGCCGCCGCGCGGCAGCGGGGCCACGCGCAGGTGGACCTCGCCGAACTGGCCCCGCCCTCCGCTCTGCTTCTTGTGGCGGTAGTCGCCCTCGGCCTTGCCCTTGATCGCCTCGCGGTAGGGCACGTGCGGTTTGGACAGCACCACGTCCACCCCGAAACGCTTCTTCATGCGCTCGACGAGGATCTCGAGGTGCAGCTCGCCCATGCCGTGGATCAGCGACTCCTTCGTGCTCTCCTCGTAGTGGCGCGACAGGGTGGGGTCCTCCTCGTGCAGGCGCGTCAGCCCGACCGCCATCTTCTCCTCATCGCCCTTGTTCCTGGCCCGGATGCACTCGGCCGCGACCGGCAGCGGGAAGTCGGGCGGCGCGAGCTTCACCTGGCGGGCCTTGTCGGCGAGCGTGTCGCCGGTGTGCGTCTCGCGCAGCTTCACGGCGGCGACGATGTCACCCGCCGCGACCCCGCGGCAGTCCGAGCGATCCTTGCCGCACAGGTGATAGAGCGTGCCCAACTTCTCGCTCCGGCTGCGCGTCGTGTTCACGAGGTCCTTGCCCGGCTCGATGCGTCCGGACCACAGGCGGATAAGAGAAAGCTCGCCGAGATGGGCCTCGGCGAGCGTCTTGAACACCGTCGCGGCCACCGGGGCGGTGGCCTCGGGCTTGATCTCGATGCCTGCAGCTCCATTGTCCCCGAGCGCGTGCTGCGGGTGGACGTCCAGCGGACTGGGCAGCACGTCGACGACCTCGTCCAGCACTTCCTTCACCCCGAGGTTGAGCGAGGCGGCGCAGCAGAACGCCGGCGCCAGGTCGCACATAACGACGCGCTCGCACAGGCCGCGACGGATCTCCTCCACGGTCAGGTCGCCGGCCGAGAGGAACTTCTCCATGAGCTGCTCGTCGCCGGTGGCGGCCTCCTCGAGCAGCGTCGCCCGCGCCCGCGCCGCGCGGTCCTTCAGCTCGGCGGGGATCGGCACCTCCTGGCTCTTCTCGTCGGCGCCTTTGCCGGTGAACGTGAACGCCTTGTTCTCGATCAGGTCGATGACGCCGTGAAAGTGCTCCGCCTCGCCGATCGGGAGCTGCACCGGGACGGCGTTCAAGCCCAGGCGCTCGTGGCAGCTCGCCACCGCCGCGGCGAAGTTTGCGTGCTCCTTGTCCATCATGTTGACGACCACGAGGAGCGGCGTCTTCTCCTGCTTCAGCACCTCCCAAATCACCTCGGTCCCGACCTCCACGCCGGCCGCGGCACGCAGCATCAGGATGGCCGAGTCGGCCACGCGGAGCGCGCTGTACACGTCGCCGACGAAGTCGGCGTAGCCGGGGGAGTCGAGCAGGTTGATCTTGTGCCCCTGGTACTCGAACTGGGCGAGGCCCAGGTCGATCGTCATCTGCCGCTCGACCTCCTCGGGGCTGTGATCGAGCATCGTCGATCCGTCCGAGATGCGCCCGATCCGGGTCGTCGCCTTGGCCTGGTACAACATGGATTCAGCCAGGGACGTCTTGCCCACACCGTGATGGGCCACCAACGCGACGTTGCGAATGTGACCGGTTGCGAACTCCTTCACGCTGCACCTCCCGAGTCGTGGCACGGGTGCCTGCGTCGGGTTGAGGAGCCGATACACTCGACCCGGCGTAACTTTAAGCAATGACGAAAGCTAGCACCCGTGTTTCAGGTGGGTCAAGAGGTGGTGGAACCTCCCCGGCCACGGCATGTTCGGTGCTTCAGTACGGAGAGGCGGAGGTGGCGATCACGAGGTCGCGTGCCTCCGGTGTGGCGGGGGTCACGCGCTGAGGGCGGCGCATCAGCACCAGCCGGCGTCGCTCGTTTGACCTCGCGGCCAACCGAAACTAATTTCCCTCGGCTTCAGGCGCCGGTGCTCCACCTCCTGCCGGCGTCCCCACCACCTTAAAAGGAGCACTCTCGATGTCGCTTCGCCGCTATTTCCGCGCCTTCGCGCTGGCGCTCACCCTGGCTGCCATCGTGGCCGCCGCGTTCGCCGTGGCAGCATCGGCCGATGCTGCCGCACCCGCCGCTCCCGCGAAGGGAGATGCCGCCGCCGGCAAGGCCATCTTCCAGTCCAAGTGCATCGCCTGCCACAAGAAGGATGGCACGGGCGGATTCAAGGTCACGGGCAATCCCACGCCCAATTGGACGCTCAAGAAGACGTGGGACGCGACTCGCACCGACGCCTACCTGCGCGACTGCATCACGAACGGCAAGACCAAGTCGGGCATGGTCGCGTGGGGCAAGACCGGCCAGGTCAAGCCGCAGCAGATCGAGGACCTGATCGCGTACATCAAGACGTTCAAGGCGGCGGCCAAGTAACGCGTCGTCGCGCCTCAGGAAATGACCGGAAGCGCGCCTCGAAACGGGCGCGCTTTCGCTTTGCACGGCGGCTCCGCCGCGAGCGGGGCGGTGCGCGGGCGCCACAGGTGCGGCGCCGGCACGACAGCCCGGGAGTCGCGGGTCAGCTGTCGCTCTCGGCCAGCGCTTTCACGTGGGCGAGCACGCGCGCGTGGATGGCGTGCACGATGCCGTCGCTCCACAGCGTCCAGTAGCCGTGCGGCTCCATGTCGAGCGTGTACCACGTCCGGCCCTCGAGGCGGGTGCGGCCCCGGGGCAGCGGCACGAGCCGGACGAGCAGACCGTCCGCGCCCTACTGACTTGAGCGCGAACAGCGCGATGCCGTGCGTACGATAAGTGCGGGGCCCGACGGGAACATCGAAACCGAACCACAGCGCGAGCCAGTTCCGGAGGCGCGACATGCGCGTCCCGTGCGGCCTACTGGATCCGGATGGTGTAC
>CAYSWZ010000080.1:0-29089 GCA_964434945.1 uncultured bacterium
GCTGCCGCCGCACTCACCGTGAAGGGGTCGCTCGAGACGGGAGTGAGCGCTGAGCTCGAGGCGCTCAGGTGCTTGGCACCAGCGAGATCCACACTCAGGCCGGCGAACGTCGCGAGGCCGGTGGCGTCACTCGCCACCGCCGCACCGCCGGTCAGCGTACCGCTCTCGACCAGGTTGAGCGCCACCATTGCGCCGGAGACGGCTTTGCCGAACGTGTCTCGCACGCGCACGGTCACCGCCGGCGCAATCGCGACACCCGCCACGACCGCGCTCGGCTGCTGGACGAACACCAGCGATGCCGCGACCCCGGCGCTCACGACAAACGGATCGCTCGCGACCGGCGCCAGCGCGCCGGTCGTTGCGCTCAGGTGCTTGGTACCCGCCAGGTCGACACTGAGGCCGGTGAACGTCACGAGCCCATTGTTGTCGCTGGAGACGGTCGTGACGCCGGCCAGCGTCCCGCCGCCGACAACGCTCAACGCCACCGGCGCGCCGGGCACCGCGTTACCGTACGCGTCACGGACACGCATCGTCACCGCGGGTGTGATCGCCGCGCCGGCGACGACCGCGCTCGGCTGCTGCTCGAACGCGAGCGAGGCTGCGACCCCCGCGCTCACCGTGTCGGCGGCCGAGGTGTTTCCGGGGGCGGCGAGCGAGTCGGTCACGGTGACGCTCGCGACCCATCGCCCGACGGCGGTATACGTGTGCGTCGCGGTCGCGCCGGCCTGCGGCCCGACCACGGTGCCGTCACCGAAATCGAAGCGATAGGACGCGATCCTCCCGCCTTCAGGGTCGAACGAACCGGAGGCGTCCGCGCTCACGAGGAGCGGGGCGTGGCCCGACGTGGGCGTGAGCACGAGTTTCGCGATGGGCGGCTGGTTCGGGACGATCACCGGCTGGTATTCGAGCGCGCCGCGATCGGCGTACGAGATCGGCCCGAGCCCCGTGTTCGGTGTGGCAGGGTCGTCCACGCGTGCGTTCCCGGCGGCATCGCTGGCGGGCCAGTTGGCAATACTCGAGTTGGCGGCGTCGATGAGCGGGGAGCCGGCAGTCGGGCGGAAGTCCCCCGCCGCGGCGTTCGCGAACTTGGGATCGGCCTGGAAGGTGCGGGTGTCCTGGCCGCTCGCCGCGCGGTAGGCCGGCACCGAGGTGTAGCTCGTGCCGTTGTACTTGACGACGGCCCCGCCGGCGGTATTCCAGAACAGGTTGTCGTTCGAGGTGAGTCCCGGCGTGGAGCTCACGTCCACTTCCAGGTCGGTATTGCCCGCGACACTGCCGTTGTTCACCGCGACACAGTTGTAGAGCGTCGTTCCCGTCGCGCCACCCTCGATGGCGAAGCCGTTCCACGCGTTGTTGTACGACACGTCGCCGACGTGGTAGTTCCCGGTGCAGAAGATGTCCTCGATGCCCTGGTGCGCGTTGTTCCACGACCGGTTCTGGAGCAACAGGTTGTTGAGCGCCCCGGTCGTCAGCATGATGCCGTTGTAGGCGTTGTCGTGCGTCCGGTTCCGCTGGATCACGTTCCCCGGCGAGCCGTAGTCGTAGATGCCGGCGGACTGGTCCGGCGTCAGGTTGTGGAACGATTCGTTGTCCTGGATGGTGCAACCGGTCGAGCCGCCGGTGAGCCCGATGCCGCTCCAGAGGTGGTCGGAAGCCACGCTCGAGGTGACGAGGGCGTTCGTGCAATTGTCCACTTGGATGCCGTAGGTGTTCGAGAACGTCGCGGCGTCGTTCTCGACCGTGATGTTGTTGCAGTTGGTGAGTTCGATCCCCACCTGCTCGCTCCGGGTCGTCGTGAACCCGTCGATCTCGACCCACGAGGCTCCGGCGATGAAGAATCCGTACGAGCGATGGCCGACCTCGGCGCGATGATTACCGGGGTTTCCGCCACCCACGTTCGCGTAAAGGCCCTGGCCCGAGACGTAGACGAAGCTCTTCGACGGCAGCGAGGCGGGCGACAGGGTGGACGGCGCGAGCCGGGCGCTGTCCGCGAACACCTGGTTGGGGCTCCACGTCACGCTCGAAGCCAGCCAGACGTTGCCCGAGAGGCGGGACCAGAGCGACGGGTTCCCGAAGTCGTCCGCGCCATCGACGATGACCGGGTTCCCCGGGGAGGCCTGGGACTGGAGCACGATCGGGTAGCCCGAGATGCCCGAGCCGGCGAGCGTCACCTGCTCGCGGTAGATGCCGGGCAGGACCACGATCGTGGTGCCGGGGACGTGATGTGCGGCCATGGCGGCCGAGATCGTGCAGTAGGGCGTCGCCAGTGTCCCGGGGCCGATGTTCGAGCACGACCCGCTCGCGCCGTTCACGTAATACGTGGCCGGGGTGATCACGGGCGGCGGCGGAGGATTGGCGGGGTCGAACTCCAGTGCGCCGCGATCCGCGTACGCGACCGGCCCGAGCCCGGTGTTGGGAGTGGCGGGGTCGTCGAGGCGCGCGCTGCCGGCGGCGTCCGTCGCGGACCAGTTCGGCACTCCGGAGTTGCCGCTGTCGATCAACGGTGATCCCGCCGCCGGGCGGAAGTCCCCGTTCGCCGGGCTCGAGAACATGGGATCGGACTGGAGCGCGCGCGTGTCCTGGCCGCTCACCGCCGTGTAGGCCGAGATGGCGTTGTAGTTCACCCCGCCGAACTTGACGACGGGCCCGCCGCCCGAGTTCCAGAACAGGTTGTCGTTCGCCGTGAACCCGGACGTCGAGGCTGCGTCCACCTCCAGGTCGGCCGCTCCGTTGTCGGTCGCGACGCAGTCGTACAGCGTCGTGCCGGTCGCACCGCCCTCGACTGCGAACCCGAACTCGATGTTGCCGAACGAGACGTCGCCGACGTGGAGGTTGCCCTGGCAGAAGATGTCCTCGATCCCCTCGTGTCCGTTGTTCCACGACCGGTTCTGGCGCAGGACGTTGTTGAGGGCGAAGTTCGTGAGCATGATGCCGTTGTAGGCGTTGTCGTGGACCCGGTTCCGCTGGATCAGGTTCGCCGGCGAACCGAAGTCGTAGATGCCGGAGGACTGGTTGGGCGTGACGTTCCGGAACGATTCGTTGTCCTGGACGGTGCAGGCCGTGGAGCCGGCGGTGAGCGCGATTCCGCTCCAGAGGTTGTCGGACGCCACGTTCGAGCCGACCACGACGGTCGTGCAGGTGTCCACCTGGATGCCGTAGATGTTCGAGAACGTGGCGGTGTTGTTCGTGACCGTGACGTGGTCGGAAACGTTCGTGAGCTCGATCCCCGTGCGCTCGGCGTGCGTCGCCGTGAAGCCGTCCACGACCACGTACGAGCGCCTCGACACGTAGATGCCGTACGAGCGGCGGCCCACCGCGGTCAGATGGTTCCCCGGGTTGCCGTCACCCACGTTCACGTAGAGGCCCTGGCCCGCCACCCACGTGAAGCTGTTCACCGGGAGCGAGGCCGGCGCCGCGGCGGACGGCGAGAGCCGCGCGCCATCCACGAACACCTGCGAGGGGCTCCACGTCACGCTCGCCGCGAGCCAAACGCTGCCCGAGGACTGGACCCAGAGCGCGGGGTCGGCGAAGTCGTCCGCGCCATCGACGACGACCGGGTTCCCGGGCGTGCCCTGGGCCTGGAGCACGATCGGGCTGCCGGAGGTGCCCGAGGCGGGCACCGTCACCTGTTCGCGGTAGATGCCGGGCATGACCACGATCGTGGTGCCCGGGGCGTGCTGCGCGGCCAGTGCGGCCGAGATGCTGCAGAACGGGGTCGCCTGCGTCCCCGGTCCGGCGTCAGAGCAGGACGCGTTCGAGTGGTCGACGTAGAAGGTGGCGGCATTGGCCCGGAGAGGGGTGGAAGACACGGCCAATGCAGCGACCAGGAGCATGATTACCGACAATTTCATGGTCGAATCCCCAGGGGTTACTGCTGTCCCATTCTCGAAGATGGAAGGACGCACGGACGCCAAGAAGTGTCTGCATTCCCTTCTCCCCGAAGGACCGCAGTAACGACAGGAACCTGAACCACGAAGTGCATCCCGGGGTCGCCGGCGACGCTGGGTCCGCCCGCACCGCGCGGGAATCCCCCGAGCCGCCACTTCCCCATGAACCCACTTCTACAGCGACCGCTGCCGCCGGGCCTCCCCGCCCGACGGCAGCGGCTCTCCCTACCTCATCACCACGAACCGGCCGACGGCACGCTCGCCGCCCGCCTGGATCTCGTACATGTAGATTCCCGACCGGAGCGGCGCACCGTCGTCCGTCCGCCCGTCCAGGACCGCCACGTTCCAGCCCGCGTTGGTCGAAGTCGACGTGGGCAGCGTGCGAACGAGCCGCCCGACGAGATCGAACACGCGGATCCGTACGGTCGTCGGCCGATCCAGCCGGAACGCGATGCTCGCGGTGCTCCGGATCGGATTCGGCGCGACGGAAGGCGCGAGCCCGTGAACCCGCAGCGAAGCGTCGTCCGTCGGCTGGCCGGTACCGCCCTGCAGGGCCGCGGCGCCCGCGACCGGCGCAGGCCCGGACCCGAACTCGAACGCACCACGGTCCGCAAACGCGACCGGTCCGAGCCCGGTGTTCGCGGTCGCCGGATCGTCGAAGCGTGCGTTGCCGGCAGCGTCCGTCGCGGGCCAGTTCGGCACGCCCGAGTTGGCGTTGTCGATCAACGGCGATCCCGCGAGCGGGTGGAAATCGCCCGTCGCGGTGCTCGTGAACTTGGGATCGGCCTGGAGCGTCCGGGTATCCTGGGTGCTCGCCGTGCTGTACGCCAGCACCGTCGGGTAGCTCACGCCGTTGTACTTGACGACGGTCCCGCCGGCGAGGCTCCAGAACAGGTTGTCGTTCGAGCTGAACCCCGTGACCGAGGTCGCATCCACCTGGAGATTGCCCCCGACGTTGTCGGTCGAGACGCAGTCGAACAGCGACGTGCCCGTGGCGATGTTCTCGACGTCGAACCCGAACGCCTGGTTGCCGTTCGCGACGTCGCCCACGTGGGCATTCCCGGTGGACGAGACGTCCTGGAAGCCGTAGTGCCCGTTCTTCCACGAGCGGTTCTGGACGAGGACGTTGTTGATGGCGGCCCCGATCATCTTGACGCCGGTGTAGGCGTTGTCGTGGACGTTGTTCCGCTGGATCAGGTTGCCCGGCGAGCCGTAATCGTAGATACCGCACGACTGGCTGGCCGTCACGTTGCGGAACGTCTCGTTGTCCTGGATGGTGCAGCCCGTCGAGCCGCCGGTCACGCCGATGCCGCTCTTGAGATTGTCGGAGACGACGTTCGCGCCGGCCACGCAGGCGGAGGCGTTGTTCACCTGGATGCCGTAGCCGCCGGAGAACACGGTCGAGTTGTGCGTGGCGGTGACGTTGTTCGAGAGGTTCGTGATCTCGATCCCCGCCTGCTCGCTGCGCGTGCTGGTGAACCCGTCGACCGTCACGTACGTGCGTCCCGAGATGTAGACCCCGTACGACTGATGGCCGACTTCGGCGTGGTGATTACCGGGGCTGTCCGTGCCCAGGTTCACGTACAGGCCCTGGCCCGCGACGTAGACGAAGCTGTTCACCGGCAGCGAGGCCGGAGCGGCGGTGGAGACCGCGAGGCGCACACTGTCCGCGAACACCTGGACAGGGCTCCACGTCACGCTCGCCGCCAGCCAGACGGTGCCCGAGGACAACGTCCACAGCGCGGGATTGGCGAAGTCGTCCGCGCCGTCGATCACCACCGGGTTTCCGGGCGCGGCCTGGGCCTGGAGCGTGATCGGATTGCCGGGGAGGCCCGCGGCGGGCATCGTCACCTGCTCGCGATAGACGCCCGGCATGACGATGATCGTGGTTCCCGGGGCGTGCTGCGCGGCGAGCGCGGCGGTGATGGTGCAGAAGGGATTCGCCTGCGTGCCGGGACCGGTGGGCGAGCAGGTCGCGCTCGAACCGTCCACGTAGTAGGTGCCCAGCGCGGGCGCGCTCGTCACCTCCACGATGGTGGAAGCGGTGCCGGTGGCGCCGACCGAGTCCGTCACGGTGACGCTCGCCAGCCACTTGCCCAGCGACGTGTAGTTGTGCGACGCAGTCGCGGCAGCCTGCGGACCGACGGTGGGGGTCCCGTCGCCGAAGTTGAACAGGTAGGAGGCGATCCTGCCACCCTCCGGATCGGTCGAACCCGAACCGTCCAGGGTCACGAGGAGCGGCCCAACTCCGAAGGGGGGCGTGGCGACGATCTTCGCCACCGGGGGCTTGTTGCCCGGCGCGATGACCGTGTCCGGCGCCGAGGCGGAGCCGGTGGCGCCGATCGAGTCCGTCACGGTGACGCTCGCGAGCCAGGTCCCCGCGGTCGAGTACGTGTGCGCTGCCGTCGCGCCGGCCTGCGGGCCGACGACCGTGCCGTCACCGAAGTCGAACCGGTAGGAAGCGATCCTGCCACCCTCCGGGTCTCTCGAACCCGAAGCGTCCGCGGTCACGGGGAGCGGGACGAGTCCCGACGTCGGGGAGAGCTTGAGCGCGGCGATCGGCGGCTGATTGCCAGGTGCCCGCACGGTGTCCGGGGCGGTGGCGGTGCCGGTGGCACCGACCGAGTCGGTCACGGTGAGCGTCGCGAGCCAGGTGCCCACGGCGGAGTAGGTGTGCGTCGCGGTCTTGCCGGACTGCGGCCCGACGACCGTGCCGTCACCGAAGTCGAACTTGTAGGTGAAGATCCTGCCGCCCTCGGGATCGGTCGAGCCGGAGCCGTCGGCGGTCACGGCGAGCGGTGCGATGCCTGAGGAGGGCGTGAGCTTCAACTTCGCCACGGGCGGCTGGTTGCCGCCTCCGCCGCTCGGCTGGTACTCGAGCGCGCCGCGGTCCGCGAACGTGACCGGGCCGAGCCCGGTGTTCGGCGTCGCCGGGTCGTCCGCCCGCGCGTTGCCGGCGGCGTCCGTCGAAAGCCAGTTCGCCACGCCGGAGTTCGCGCAATCGATGAGCGGCGATCCGGCAAGCGGGCGGAAGTCGCCGTTCGCGGCGTTCGCAAACTTGGGATCGCCCTGCTTCGTGCGCGTGTCCTCGCCCGTCGCGGAGGCGAACGACGAGACGGTCGAGTAGTTGTTGCCGCCGAACTTGATGATCGTTCCGCCGTAGGAGTTCCACCACAGGTTGTCGTTCGAGGTGTTGCCCGAGGTCGATTGCGCATCCACCTCGAAGTTGGTGTTCCCCGTCGACTGGCCGTTGTCGAACGCGACGCAGTTGTAAGTGGTCGTTCCGGTGGCGCCGCCCTCGATCGCGAAACCGTTCCAGCCGTTGTGGTACGAGACGTCGCCGGTGTGATAGTTCCCGGTGCAGAAGATGTCCTCGAGGCCCTGGTGCTGGTTGTTCCACGACCGGTTCTCGCGCATCACGTTCCCGATGGCCCCGGTCGTGTTCATGATGCCGTTGTACGCGTTGTCGTGCGTCCGGTTCCTCTGGATCAGGTTGTGCGGCGAGCCGTAGTCGTAGATGCCGGAGGACTGGTTGGCCGTGAGGTTGTGATAGGTCTCGTTGTCCTGGATGGTGCAGCCCGTCGAACCGCCGGTCAGCGCGATGCCGCTCCACAGATTGTCGTGGACCGTGTTCGAGCCGATGGTGGTCGCGGTGGAGTTGGCCGCCTCGATGCCGTAGTGCTGTCCGAACGTGGCGACGTTGTTGGTGACGGTGACGTTGCTGGAATTGCTGACGTAGATTCCGTCCCACACGCTCTTCGTGACGGTGAACCCGTCGATCACGACCCAGGAGACACCCGCGACATTGATGTTGAAGGAATTCGTCGGGGTGCCGGAGCTGTTCGAGCCGTCGACGATGACCGGGTTCGAGGGGGTCCCCTGGCCCTGGAGCACGAGCGGGCTGCCCGAGGCACCGGAGCCGGGAATGTTCACCTGCTCCTTGTAGGTGCCGGGCAGCACGATGATCGTGGTGCCGGCCGCGTGGTGCGCGGAGAGCGCGGCGGTGATGGTGCAGTACGGCTGCGCCTGCGTCCCGGCGCCTGTGTTGGAGCACGAACCGCTGGCGTTGTTCACGTAGAACGTGGCTGCGTCAGCCCTGGGAGGTCCGGAGAGCAGGGCCACTGCAGCGACTAGAAGCACGGCTATCAAATATTTCATGGTCGATCTCCCACCCGTTGTAATGGCGCGATACTCCGCGCACCGAACGACACACCGACGTTGCGAAGCGTCTGCAGCTCCTCATCCGAAAAGGCCCGGAGGAGGAAGAGGAATCCGATATAGGAAGCACATCCCAGTGCGGCAAGGGGAAAGATGTTCATCCCGCGCAATGCGAACACCAGCAGCCCCATGCCCAGCGCCGCGACCAGGGGCTTCGTCGCGACGGCGGCCATGTCGTGGAACCGGAGCCGCCCGCCCAGCGCGTGCTGGCAGACGATCGAGATGGTGAGTTCCGCCCCGAGGAAGGCGACGCACGCGCCGAGGAAGCCCATGGACGGGATCAGCACCAGGCAGAGGACGACGTTCGCGACGAGTCCCGCTACGATCGCCCGCAGGTAGTGGCCCTGCCGGTCGAGCGCCGTGAGCACGTAGCGCGACGAGAGGTTGAGGAACAGCACCACCAGCCCGAGGCTCATCACCTGGAGCCCGACGGCGGCCGGCGCGAAATCGCGGCCCTTGAACAGCAGCGCCACGATCGGGCGCGCCACCAGGGACAGGCCCACGGTCAGCGGCAGGGCCGCGAGGACCTGCCACTTGAAGTTGGCGAGGAGGTCCCGCCGCAGCAGGTGGTCGCCCGTGCGGGCGTTGCGCGCGACCATGGGCAGGATGGCGATCCCGATCACGTTCGCGATGAAGCTGAACGGCTGCGACAGCATCGTCGCCACGTTGAGATAGGCCACGTCCGAGGACGTCGAGAGGGCGTTCACCGCCAGCAGTCCGACCCGGTTGTAGAGCACCGTCCCGAAGATCGCCGCGCCGAACGGCAGTCCCTCCGCGACCAGGCGCATCAGGCGCGCCCGCTCGGGTCGGAACTCGGGGCGCCCGAACCGCCGCACCACGATCACGGCGCCGATCACGAGCCGCACGATGAACGCGAACATCGCCGCGCCCAGGAACTCGGAGAGTCCTGCCTTGGTGGCGACCCCGAGGAACAGGAGCGGGAGCCACACGACCTGGCTCAGCACCATGAGCAGCGCCTCCAGGTGCAGCTGCTCCCGCGCCCGGAACATCCAGATCGAGGGATCCTGGGTGGGATCGATGAGCGCCGTCGCGGCGACGATGCTGATCAGCATCGCAGCGGGTGGAGCGAGAATCGTCCAGGCGACCGCCAGCACGCCCAGCAGCAGCGTCCCCGAGATCGCGCCCTTGATGATCAGGGAGTCCCCGAGCAGCCGGGGCCCGAGCGTCCGATCGCGGGCGACCTCGCGGGTCACGATCATGCCGATCCCCGCGTCGCTGACGCTCGCGAACAACGGAATGAGCGCGTAATAAAATGCGTACTGGCCGTAGCCCTGCGGTGCGAGCGCACGGCCGAGCAAGGACATGGCCGCGACGTTGATCAGGCAGTAGACCACCTGACCCGCCATGAGGAAGAGCACGTTGCGCCCCACGCGCAGGCCCTTCACGCGATCCACGGCGTCCTCAGCGCTTGGCGCGGACGCGAACGGGGAGGATGCCATCCCGATTCTCCTCTGGAAGCGTGCGTGCCCATGTCGTGACGCTGCGTGCCAGCAGCCGTGAGCGGTAGAGCTCGCGCAGGCTGTCCGTGACGGGGCGCTCGTCGTATTCCTCGAGCACCACCCGGCGCCCCTTCTCGCCGAACCGCGCGCGCAGCGCCGGATCGTCGATCAGGAGCCCGATCGCGTTCGCGAGGCCCGTCTCGTCCCCGATCTCGACGATGAGCCCGGTCTCCCCGTGCCGGACCACTTCACGCGTGCCCGGGGCCCGCGTCGCGACGACGGGAATCCCCATGGCCATCGCCTCGATCGCCGCGCGCGGCAGTCCCTCCTTGATGGACGTGAGCACCGCGATGTCCGTCTCGGCGAGCAGTTCGGGCATGTCGGTCCGGTAGCCCAGGAACTCGACCTGCGACTGGATCCCGAGCCGCCGGCACATCTCCTCGTACCGGCCCCGCAGCGGGCCGTCTCCCACGAGGCGCAGCCGGAACGGGGTGCCACGCCGGTTCAACATCGCCAGGGCCGCGAACAGCATCGGGTGGTTCTTGACCGGCTCCAGCCGCGCCACGCAGGTCAGGATCGCCGGCGAGCCCCGATGGGCGCGGCCGGACTGGGGGCGGAACTGCGTGACGTCGATGCCGTTCCCGATGTACTGCCGGCGTCCCTTCGGCCCGATCCCGAACCGCTCGGCCTGGTCGAGGTCGCTGCGGTTCTGCGTGAGCAGCGTGTCGGTGAGCAGGCCGCACACGCGCTCGCCGGTGACGTAGGGGAAGCGCTGGTGCCAGGCCATGCCCTCGTGGAACGGGAACCCGTGCGCGGTGTGGATGATGACCGGGACCCCGGCCAGGCCCGCGGCGAGGCGCCCGACGAACCCGGGGACGGCGCAGTGCGTGTGGACGATGTCCGCCCGGATGCGACGCAGGACGCGGGTGATCTCGAAGGTCGCGCTCGTCAGCATCCACGGGTCGAGGCCGCGGGGGATCGGCACCGTGTGCACGGGAATGCCGAGCGCGCGCAGCGGGGCGACGCGCGGTCCGTCGATGCATACGATGTGATTGTCGATGCCGCTCGCCCGCATCATGAGCACACGCTCGCGCAGGAGCGTGTCCGCGGACGAACTCAGGTTGATGATGTCCACGACCCGGATCGGGCGCGGCTCGCGGTCGGTGGGCGCGGTGCGCTGGCTCATCGCGCACCTCCCTGCAACGCCGGGCGGGCCCCGCCCAGGTCCGGAAGCTCCGGCGCGGGACGACGGGGGGACGTGACCACCGGCCACTCGGTGCACATCGTGGTGATGAGGGCGAGCAGCAGCCAGAAGTGCCGGAAGTGGAGCTTCTCGATCACGAAGGAATGCATCGAGCTCGCCGCGAGCGCGCCGAGGAACGCTGCCCAGACGGCACCTCCCGCCGCGGCGTTGCCGAGGCGGCGATCCAGGTGCTTCCGGCCGCGCCCGACCATTGCGAACGCCATCACGGTCCCGAGCAGCAGGCCCGCCAGGCCGAGGGGGCCGCGCTCGAGCGCGAACGCCAGGTAGTCGTCGTGCGCTTCCTTCGAGCGGTACGAGTTCGGGCGCTCGCGCTCGCCGATGGCCACGATCTGCTCCGAACTGTTCTTCACGCCGATCCCGAGCGGCCGCGTCTTGTAGGTCTCCACGAGCCGGTGCCAGATCTGCCCGCGCGCCTGGCCGCTGTGCCCCATGCGCCCGACGAAACTCTTGGACGCGACCTTCTGCACGATGGCATCGCCGATCCCGAACTCCCCGTGCAGCCACACCGCCGACATCACGATCGCCACGCTCAGGACGAGCACGCCGATGACGCGGCTCGGCGCGACACCGCGCGCCCAGGCGGAGGCGAAGCCCCAGGTCGTCAGGCCGGTGACGAGCGACACCAGGCCGCCGTTCGACTTGGCCGTGACCATCGACGACACGAGCAGCAGGAGCGCGGGAATCAGGAAGCGCAGGCGCACCTGTTTCAGCAGCGACAGCAGGATGAAGATGCTGAACACCTGGTAGTCGGCCAGCATGTTCGGGTTCGTGAACGTTCCCGTCGCACGTTCGCGGTTGGTCAGCAGCAGCGCCTGCACGGTGAAGTTCCCGGTCGCGGCCGCCTCGCCGTAGACGACCAGCGCGACGATGATGCCGGTCCACACCCAGGTCAGCCGGACGCCACGCAACGTTCCGCGCGGCTGGAGGACCGCCACCATGGCGCAGTACCAGAAGTAGAGATAGGCGTCCTTCAGCAGTGCGAGCAGGCTGGCGCTCACGTTGTTCGCGGCGAACATCGCCAGCGAACACCCGAGCAGCGCGACGAACACCGGGAGCGCGAGCGGCAGCCGGAAGGGGATGTGGTACACGAGCAGCGTGCAGAAGAAGACGATCAGCGCCACCGCGTTGATCGGATCCACGATGGCCATCTGGCTCGGGCCCGGGGGATACAGGATCGGGACCAGCAGCGTCGCGACGACCAGGTAGAAGTCCCAGCCGCGGGAGAGCCAGCGCTGGCTCTGGAACGCGTCCACCGGCTCGCGCGCCGCCATCGCCCCCATCGGCGTCGCCATGACCGAAGTTCCCTGCGTCATTCGGAAACCTGCTCGTGCTTCGGGCGCACCGGCTCGGGCTTCGGGGTCGGCAGGCTCTTCTCAACGTCCTTGATCATCTCGAGAAGGCGCAGTCGCTCCTCGCTCCGCCGAGCGTAGGCATGGGTACGGAGGCGGCCGTTGCCGGCCCCGTTGCCGTTCGTGTGCCCGTTCGTCTCCCCGGGGGCGTGAACGTTCCCGTTGCCGTTCCCCAGCTCGTGCCGCTCGACGGCCATGAGGATGCGCGGGTGCGCGGTCTTGCAGACCGTCTCGTGGTCGTTGAACAGCTTCTCGAACAGCCGCTCGCCGGGTCGCAGGCCGGTGTAGACGATCGGGATGTCCCGGTCGGGCTCGAGTCCGTACTGGCGGATGAGCGAGCGCGCGAGGTCGAGGATGCGCACGGGCTTGCCCATGTCGAGAACGAACACCTCGCCGCCGCCCCCGATCGTGACCGCCTCGAGGATCAGGTGCACCGCCTCGGGAACGGTCATGAACCAGCGGGTGATGTCCGGGTGGGTGACGGTGATCGGGGCACGGCGCTCGATCTGGTCGCGGAACGTCGGAATGACGCTGCCGCTGCTGTCGAGCACGTTGCCGAATCGGACGACGATGAACTGCGTCCGGGAATGCGCGGAGATCTCCTGGATCGTGAGTTCGGCCAGGCGCTTGGTGGCACCCATGACGCTGAGCGGTTCGACCGCCTTGTCCGTCGAGATGGCGGCGAACGTCTCGACGCCGTGACGGCCGGCGGCCTCCGCGAGGATCCGGGTGCCCGTCACGTTGGTCTTCAGGGCCTCCGAGGGATTGCGCTCCATCATCGGGACGTGCTTGTAGGCGGCGGCGTGGAAAATGATCTCCGGCTGCATCCGCGCGAAGATCTCGTTCACCCGCTCCGCGTCGCGGATGTCCGCGATCACCGGTTCGACCGCGAGCGTGTCGTAGCCGCGCCGGATCCGCCGCTCGATGTGGAACAGGCCCTCCTCGTGCTTCTCGAGCAGGACCAGCAGGCTCGGCTGGCACGCGGCGATCTGCATCGAGATCTCGGAGCCGATCGAGCCGCCGGCGCCGGTGACCAGGACCCGGCGGCCGCGGAACCGATCGGTGACGGCGGCGAAGTCGATCTGGACGGGATCGCGGAACAGCAGGTCGTCGGCGTCGGGCAGCTCGGCCTGGGGCGTATGACCGTTGCCCTCGATCAGGTGGCCGAGGTCGGAGATCACCTTGACCGGCTTGCCCGAGACACGGCAGCGGTGGATGACGTCCTTGCGCTGGTCCTGCGGCAGCGCCGAGCCGACCACCAGGATCTCGTCGGGGCTGTGCGACCTGAGAAGTTCGGCCAGCTGATCGAGGCTGCCGAGGATCGGAACGTCGTTGATGCGGAGACCGGTGATCCCCGGGGCCGTTCCCACGATTCCCACGACCCTGCGGCCGAGGCTCGCGAGTCCGCGCACCACGCGGTCGGTCGAGTCGTCCACGCCGACGATGAGCACGCGCAGCGCCTGGGCCGTCCGGCTCCGGAGTTCGTGGTGGCTCCGCCGCATGATGCGGACGCCGGAGAGCCCGACGATGCAGAGGAGCGCGTCGAGGAGCAGGATCGAGCGCGGATAGCTGCCGAGACCCAGCGGCCAGTAGAGGAGCAGGCCGAACGACAGTGTGCCGAACGACACCGAGGCCACGAGCCGGCGCAGGTCCGGGAGACCCACGTACTGCCAGATGTCGCGGTGCAGGCGGAAGGCCAGGAACCATGCCGCGCGCAGGATGAGCAGGAGCGGCAGCGCTCCCAGGATCAGGCGGGTCTCCGCGGCCGGCGGGGCGCCGTCGAACCGGATCTCCAGCGCGGCGAACACCGCCACGGCGGCGATCCCGACCTGGAGCAGGATGGCGACGATGGCCCGGTTGCGGGACGCGCGCTGGAAGATCTTCTCGACGAGCTGCGCGGGGTAGAGCAGCACGATGAGCGTTTCGAACACGACCCCGAGGTCGTGCCAGACCGAGCCGTGCTTGATGCTCATCTTCGCCAGGCGGATCTTGTCCGGGAGGATCGACCGGACGTACGTCGCCTCGGGATCGTCGTCACCGGTCAGCAGCGAGGACTCGTGGCGATAGGCGATCGATGCCAGATCGGTCACCCCGGGGCGGACCTGGAGGATCTCGCGGTAGGCATCCCGGAACAGGCGAACGTAACGGCTCAGCTCGGGCCGCGGCCCGACGAGGCTCATGTCGCCGCGGAGGACGTTGAAGAGCTGCGGCAGCTCGTCCAGCTTGGTGTAGCGCAGGAAGCGGCCGAGGCGCGTCACGCGCGGGTCGTTGCGCACCGTCACGCCGGGGCCCGCGGTCTCGGCGTCCACCTGCATGGTGCGGAACTTGTACAGCCAGAACGGCTGGAATTCGAGACCGACCCGCTTCTGGCGATAGAAGACGGGCGCACCGTTGAACACCCGGACTGCCAGCGCCACCAGGATCAACACCGGCGACAGCACCAAGAGCCCGATCGCGGAGACCACCACGTCGATGAAGCGCTTCATCGCCCGTTCTCCTTCATAACCGACCGTACGGCGTCGATGACATCCTGTACGTCGTCGTCGGTCATCTTGGGATAGAGCGGCAGGGTCAGGATCCGCCGGGCTGCGGCGGTGGCCACGGGCAGGTCCCCGGGCTGGAATTCGTATTTCTCACGGTAGTAGGGATGCTGGTGCAGGGGGATGAAGTGCACCGACACCCCGATGTTCATCGCCACGAGCTTGCGGATGACCTCGTCGCGATCGATGGTGAGTTCCTCCGGGACGACCTGGATCACGTACAGGTGCCAGGCATGGCCGCTCTCGTCCCGGGCCACCGGCGTGCGCAGTCCGCGCAGTCCGGCGAGGCCCGCACCGTAGGCGCGGGCGATCTCGAGCCGGCGGACATGGAACGCATCCGCGCGCGTGAGCTGCGCGATGCCGATCGAGGCCGCGATGTCGGTGAGGTTGTACTTGAATCCGGCGGCGAGGATCTCGTAGGCCCACGATCCGTTCTTCGTGTAGCGCTTCCACGCGTCGTGGCTCATGCCATGCAGGTGCATGAGGCGCATGCGCTCGGCGTAGTCCTCGCGGTCGGTGACCGCCATCCCGCCCTCGCCGGTGGTGATGGTCTTGGTGGCGTAGAAGCTGAAGCAGGTGATGTCCCCGAGCGTTCCCACCATCCGGCCGCGATGGCGGGTGGGGAGCGCGTGCGCCGCGTCCTCGACCACCGCGAGCCCGCGCGCACGCGCGATGCCCATGATGGCGTCCATGTCACACGCCTGGCCGGCGAAGTGGACCGGCAGGATCGCGCGCGTGCGCGGCGTGATCGCGGCTTCGAGCCGCGCCGGATCCAGGTTCAAGGTGTCCGCCTCGCAGTCCACGAGCACGGGCCGGGCCCCGAGGTGCTCGATCACCGCCGCGGTGGCCGTGAACGTCATCGGGGAGGTGATCACCTCGTCCCCCGGCCTGACCCCGACGGCCTCGAGACCCAGGTGGAGCGCCGCCGTGCAGGAGTTCACCGCCAGCGCGTGCGTACTCCCGACGTAGGCCGCGAAGTCGCGTTCGAACGCCTTCACCCGGTGTCCGCTGGTGAGCCAGCCCGAGCGCAGGCAGTCGACGACCGATTCGATCTCGGTGTCGCCGAGCATCGGTTCGGAGAAGTTGAGGAAGCTCGCCCTCACGCGGGACTCCCTTCGACGGCACGACCGATCGCACACGGGTGCGACATCCCCGACTTCCCGGTGCTCATAGAGTCATTGAACCGGGGATGTGCCCCGACCCAACTCCCTGGCTGAGGATGACCCCGAGCACCTGGCCGCCGGCTTCACGCAGGCTGCCCACGGCGGCCCGAATCGTCGTCACGTCCTCCTCGTCGGCTTTCACGACCAGCAGCGCGCCGTCGACGAGGCCCGAGAGCGCGGCCGTCGGGCTCGCAATCCCGACTTCCGCGGAATCGATCAGGATGATGTCGTAGATGCGCCCGAGTCGTTCGATGAGAAGTCCCATCGCCCGCACCTGGGCCGGTGCGTTCATTTCGGACGGCTTGCTCCCGCCCGAGAGGAGCTTCAGGTTCGGCAGCGCGGTGTCGGAGATGTAGGCCGGCAGTTGACCGGTGAGGAACGGCGACTCGAGATAGTCACGCAGCGTCCCGGAGACCAACTCGTCGATCGCCGCGCTCTCGGGCGAGGTCGGCGTGCGGCCGCCGGTCGCCGGCCGATAGGATTCGGCGGTCTCGTTGAACCGGCACGACGGCGAGCGCAGTGCGATCAACTGGCGAAGCGCCTGCCCGGCCTGGTCGACGAGCGCCTGGGACAGGTCCTCGTCCGTCACGCAGTTGAGCATGCGAAGCACGTTCCCCAGCGGCCGGCCGGTGCGCTCGTGGATGCGCAGCGCATCGTCGCGCTGCGCCGCCCCGAGCTTGCCCTGCCGAACCAGCCGCTCGCCTAGCGCGTCCTCGCTCGCGGAGTCGCCGCCGGAGATGCTGCAGATGGATCCCTTCGCGAATCGGATGCAGAAGTTGTGGTCACCCCTCGAAACGAGCAGTTCGCCGGACTTCGCCTGGGCGCGCAGGATCTCGAGCCAGTCCCCGAGGCCGAATTGAATCGGATTCTCGCGGGCGACCTCGCAGAAGTAGACGCCTGCGAGCAGGTCGCTCAGGCCGCACTCCGAGCTGACGCCCAGCGCGGTGTGGAGATCCGGGTGGATCGGGTTGGCATCGATCAGCAGCACGCTCTCCGTGCCCGACTGAGCGAGCGCGCGGCCGAGTCCGACCACGACGGAGGACTTCCCCTCCGTCGCGGCGGCGCTCGTCACCATGAGGCGGCGCAACCGTCTCGCGGTCAGTTCACGAACCCGGGCGGCCAGCGACTGCTCGTACAGCGTTTCGGTGTCGGTGATCATCAGCTTCCTTTCGGCGTGAACGTTCGGCTCGGAATCGGTTCAGCTCCGCTTGGGGATCACCCCGAGCAGCGGGAGACCCAGCATCGTTTCGACGTCCGCCGGAGTGCGGACCGTGTGGCGGTTGGAGTTCCGGACCAGCACCTGCCCCGAGCCGAACAGCAGGCCGGTGACGAGGCACACCGCCAGGTTCAGGACCTTGCGCGGGCGGACGGGGTGCGGGAGCACGGTGGCGGCGTTCACGATCTCGACCGGACGCGCCTTCAACATCATCTCGACCCGGCTCTGCTGGATCTTCTCGACCAGCAGCCCGTACAGGTCCTGCTGCGCCTTCAGCTCACCGTGCGCGGCGGACGAGCGCTCGAGCTGCCGTTCGACCTCGGTCAGCGCACGATCGTTCTGCTCACGCGACGCCGCTGCGGTGCGTTCACGCGATTCCAGGACGTTGGCCTCCTCCTTCAGGCGGGCCACCGCGCGCTGCTGCTCGGAACGGAACGCGCTCTCGAGCGCCGTGTACTGCGATTCGAGCGCGATGAGGCGGGGGTGCTTGGCCTTGTAGATCTCGCGGGCCGACGCGAGCTGGACGCGGCAGTTCTCGAGGTCGCGCTGCAGCCCGGCGAGCGCCCCGCCTTCGGACGGCGACACACCGTCGACATCCACCGAGGCCGGGTCGGAAGCGGCGATCCGCTGCAGCCGGGCGTTGAGCTCGGCGCGATCGCTGCGGGCCTTCAGGTACTCGGAGTTGAGCGCGACGGCGGCGTCACTCAGCGTGCGGATGCGCGCCTGGAGCACGGCCGGGCCTTCCAGCCCCTGCGCGGTCGGATCCGCGGCGCCGGTGGTGAAGTTCTTCTTCATCGCCGCGAGCTGGTCGGTCAGGTACACGAGCCCGTCGGTGTCCGCGTCGGCCGACTGCCGGCACTGGTCCGCGACGAAGCGCTGCGCCAGCCGGTCGGCGATGGTCCGCGCGGCCTGCGGGTCGTGGTGCTCCACCTTGATGTCCACCAGCCGGGTGTCCATGATCGGCTCCACCGCGACGATGGTCTGGAGCCAGTCGACCTGCGCCTCGAGCGTGGTCCGGCGGAACGTGTTCCCGTTCGACGGCGACATGGCGCTCGCGGTGCCCACGGCAGCCCACTGGAACTTCCGGGACGGGTTCTGGTCAGCGGCGCCGGAACCCGGGAGGGTCTGGATCCAGCCCAGCGGGCCGAACTCGGTCGCGATCTCGCCGAGCAGCATGCGGTCCTTGATGCGCTCCGCGGCGGTGATCATCGACACGTTCTCGGACTGGTAGCCCGAGGCCGCGAACGACTGGCCGGTGAGCGCCGAGCGGTCCGGCGGCCTGCGGATCTCGACGCGCGCCGTCGCCCGGTAGACGGGGGGCAGCAGCACGTTGAGGCAGATGCCCAGCACCAGGAACGCCCCCATCCAGATCATGATGGTCCGCTTCCCCTGCCTGAGGATCGCCGGGATCTGTCCGGCTTCCAGCGAACTGAATCGAGTTGCATCACGCATTGTTGTTACCCCCCGGAGTTGTCAGAAGAGGCGGTGCGGGATTTCCAGCCTGTCCCCACCACGCAGACGCACGTCTTCTGTCTTGCTGCGCTTCGCCTTCGTGAGATCCACGGTGATGTACTTCACCTTCCCGTCCTCGTAACGCGCGATCTTTGCCTTCTGCGGCGCGGCGAAATCGGTGAAGCCTCCCGCCAGCGCGCAGGCGCTCAGCAGCGTCGGTCCGTCGCTGAGCGAGTAGATTCCCGGATGCTTCACCTCTCCCATCACATAGATCTTTCCGCCGTGCTCCTTGACACTCACGAGCACCTGCGGGTCGACGAAGTAGTCGCGGGCCAGGATGGCGCGGAGCTTCTCGCCGATGCCCTGCGTGCCGGTCGAATCGACCTCGAGGGCACCGATCAGCGGACAGATGATCGTGTGCTCGGGCGAGACCGTGGCGCTGAACTCGTTCTGCTTCTCACCTCCGGCATAGACCTCGATCTGCAACACATCGCCGGGCTCCAGGGACTCGGTCGCCGGCCGTGCAATGGCCGTCGTCGCGGCGAACATCAGCACCGCCGCGATTTGCGCCGCACCTGGGATACGCATGTTCATCGATCGCACCTCTTTCTCATGGTCATGATTCTGATACTCAACTTCGAAGGATCGGTCGGTTCACCAGCTCAGCATCGTGAGCGTCGCGTCCACGCGCATGCGCTGGAACGGTCTCGCGCTCGTCGAGCCGTCGCCGTTCTGGCTCAGGTAGGCACAGCCGAGACGTCCGGTGAGCCAGGGGCGCATGCGCCGCTCCAGCCAGGCCGAGGTCTCGAAGACGTCCGCGGTGGGTGCGTAGACGTGGAAGGCGCGCTGGTTCGCGCGGTTCGCTTCCAGTCCGATCACCATGGCGCGTGACAGCGTGTCCGAGACGCCGAGGCCCACGCCGCGGCTGAACGTCGGATAGCGGTAGAAGCCGCCCATGCCGTCGACGAGCGACCGCGCGGTCAGCCAGACCCGGCCGTTCGCCACGCGGGTGCTCACGGTCGAGAGGAAGGTCGTGGGGAACGCGGTCTCGACCTGGAGCTGCGCCGAGATCGCGAGGATCGCGTCGGTCGGGCCGGTCATGCTGAACGCGGCCTCCGCTCCACTGCCGCGCCCGCCGTCCGCATAGCTGACGCGCGAGCCCCCGGCCTCCACCTGGGCCGACATCCCCTGGCCGACCGAGTGCCGCAGGCCGATCGCGGCGACCCGCGAGCTGAGTGCGGTCTGGCCCGCGACGTCGAGCTCCCGCTCGTGCACGCTGAGGAACCATGCGCTCGAGGCCTGGCGCACCGGGATGAAGCGCGCGTTCCAACTGTGCGCCACGGCATCGTCGAGGAGTGGATCGGCGTACGACCAACCGCGCCCGTGATATTCCGCCTCCAGGCGCCCGACGTTCGCGGAGACGTTGCTGGCCCACTCCGCAACGTCGGATTGCAGCGCGAGTGTGCTGCGATCGATGTCGAGGACGTCGCGGGTGCGAAGGAAGGAGCCGTCGGCATCGAGCCGGTTCTGCTGGGACCACATCTGGCGGAACAGCACCGAGGCGTGGTCCGAGGTCTGGCTCCCGCCGCCGAGAGGCTCGGGAAGGGACGAGCCGGAATAGAGGTCGAACCTGCGCCGTGCCTCGAGCATGAGGCGCGACCGGCCGTTGTCGCGATCGAACCGGACCACCGGCTCGAGCGAACGGCCCTGGAAGTCGAGGGGGGATGTCTCGGAGGACGTGTGCTGGTAGAAGCTGGTTCCCATCTGCAGCCCCAGGCCGAACGATCCGGCGACTGCCCGACCGCCCATCGCCATGCCCAAGCTCGCGAGCGCCATCGCCCCGAGAGCACGTGCGACCGCGCGGCTCCGGCGCGCGCGCAGAGCGGGGGAGCCCGGGTCGCGCCGCGACTCCGCGAGGCAAGCCGCCGCTCCCCGCGCAGGGTTCAGCACGGAGCGGGCGACACGCGCGAGACGGATGGGGGGGTAGAGCACGGCTTCGCCTTCGGCGCGTATGCGGCGCCGGCCCCGAGCCGGAACGGCAGCGGGGAGGAGAGGGGAGAGAGCTGTCTGCACGAGGGGGAGACCTCCGAGACACAGCAGGACTGGCCGGAGGTTGCCCCGCACGAGTGCAGGGCCTCGTTCCAGCTCGGTCATGCACCTGTAATATCTCCGATACCACCGGGGCTGTCAATCCATTTCGTACGAAAAGCAGGGTGGTGGAAACGGGAAAACCAGCGTCAACTGCGGACGTTTTCGCACACCACTTGTACGAACAAAATGAGGGCGGAGACTCCGAAACTGGAGCGTCCATATCCCGGCGCGACCTCGCGTCCGGGTCCAGGCCATCCCGGCATCGACAATTCGCTGCCGCGCAACGTGATGCTCCACGCGTGCCCCGAGGTGGGGAGCTTGCGCGCGATGCGCGAGATCCGCCGCGAGAATCTCCGGAATTCACCGGAATGAGGCGGCAGACTCACGCGAGAATCGGCGCACGAGTTGCGAACGCCCGGCCGCCGTTCGGACATCGTGCACGTTGCATCGCCTGGCACAGGTGTTTCCCGACAGCAAACACCGCTTCCTGCACGATCTGACCAGGGGAGCGAAGGCTGGGTTTATGAGTACAAAACCCACCGGCATGAAGTAATGAACGCTCCGTCGTGTTCGGTGACACCAAACTCGCCGGCCGGAATCCTCGGCCCGGGGGCCTGCTGCGGCCGGGGCGCCGCGATCCGAGCGGTCCGGATGCGCCGCACAGCAAGCGGACCCGGTCGCCTCCGGGCCCGGGTCGTCCGCAGACGGCACGGCGGCGGCGCCAGCCGCCAGCACCGGAACAGGTCCTCCCGGACCAGCCTCGGTGATCGTCCCCGGCCAGCAACTCCCGACACTCGTCGCGTGATTGATATTTGTGCCAGGGGAGCTCGCCGACCGGCTCCGCGGCCCGGGGCCGGACCCCCCGGCCGCCCGGCGGACCCGGAGAGGGGCGCCGGGGCGGGTCGCGTCGGCGCCGCCCGCGAGGCGCCGCGCCGTGGCCACTTCTTTGACGCGCCGCCGCCGCCTCCCGCATCCTGCGGGACCATCTCCGGAGCCCCGAATGCCCCTCGCCGCAGGCCACAAGCTCGGTCCGTACGAGATCGTCGCCCCGCTCGGTGCGGGCGGCATGGGTGAGGTCTACCGCGCCCGGGACACGCGGCTCGGCCGGGAGGTCGCCGTCAAGGTGCTGCCCCCGGAGCTGGCGGGGGATCCCGAGCGCCGGGCGCGGTTCGAGCGCGAGGCCCGCGCGGTGGCTGCGCTCAACCACCCGAACATCTGCGTCATCCACGACGTCGGCCGCGAGGGCACGACCGACTATCTCGTCATGGAGCTGGTCGAGGGCGAGTCGCTCGCCCAGCGTCTCGCCCGCGGGCCGCTGGTGCCGTCCGAGACGCTGCGCATCGGCGCAGAGATCGCGGACGCGCTCGACCGGGCGCACCGCGCGGGGATCGTGCACCGCGACTTGAAGCCCGCGAACGTCATGCTTGCGAGGTCGGGTGCGAAGCTCATGGACTTCGGCCTCGCCCGCGCCGCGGGCCCGGCCTGGTCCGGGAGTGGAACCCAGCTCGCCACCATGAGCCGGCCGGTCACGGCAGAGGGAAACCTGGTCGGCACGTTCCAGTACATGGCGCCGGAACAGCTCGAGGGCCGGGAAGCCGATGCCCGTAGCGACATCTGGGCCCTGGGCGCGACGCTCTACGAGATGGCGACCGGTGCGCGGCCGTTCGAGGGCGAGAGCACGGCCTCGCTGATCGGGGCGATCATGCGCGCCGAGCCGCGGCCGCTCGCCGAGCGCGCGCCGGTCCCGGGCGGTGCCGGGAGCCCGCCGCCCGCGCTCGAGCGACTCCTCCGCACCTGCCTCGCCAAGGACCCCGAGCAGCGCTGGCAGTCCGCGGGCGACGTGGCTCGCATGCTGCGCGGGCTGGATGGGGCCTCGAGCGGCGTCGTCGCGATCCCCGGCGCACCCCGGCGGCGCGCGGGCCGCGAGCCGCTCGCGTGGGCGCTCGCCGTGCTCCTGCCGCTCGCGGCGTTCGCGGTCGCGCGGCTCACGAACGCGCCGCGCGAGGAGGGCGGTGCGTTGCGCGTGGCGCTCACGCTGCCCAGGGGCACGGTCTATCACTTCTCCGGCGACTTCGCGGGCCCGCCGGCGATCTCGCCCGACGGCCGCCGCGTCGCGTTCGTGGCGCTCGACGACAAGCTCGGCGCCTCGATCTGGGTGCGCGACCTCGACCGGCTCGACGCGCACCCCATTCCGGGCACCGCGGGCGGGAGCTTCCCGTTCTGGTCGCCGGACGGGAACTCGCTCGGGTTCTGGGCCGACCTGTCGATCAAGCGCGTGGACCTGGATGGCGGAGCCGTGATCACGCTCGGCGCCGCGAACGCCCTGCGCGGCGCGTGCTGGGGCCGCGACGGCTGGATCGTGTTCACCCCGGATGCCCAGGGCGGGCTCTACCGGATGCCGGCCGCGGGCGGGGCCCCGGTCGTGCTCACCCGACCCGACACGACGATCGAGACCACGAACCGTTTCCCCCAGATCCTGCCCGGTGGACACGACGTGCTCTACTTCTCGGGTGACCACCGGAACCCGGTGTCGGCCCGCTCGGGCGCCTACGTGGTCTCGCTGGACGGGAAGTCGAAGCGGAAGCTCCTCGACACCACCTGCAACGCCGTCTATTCCGACGGCAACCTGCTCTACCTCCAGGACAGCGTCCTGTTCGCGCGCCCGTTCGATCCCCGCTCGCTACGGTTCACGGGCGATGCGGTGCCCACGCGCGAACGCATCCAGCCCGACCCCTCGACGTGGACGAGCAACCTGAGCGCCTCGGAGAACGGCCGCCTCGCCTACGTCCTGCTCGGTCCCGCGTTCGGGAGCCGCATCGAGGAGCGCGCGCGCGACGGCGCCCGGCTCCGGTTGCTGACCTCGTCCGCCAACCACACGGCGATGTACCTGTCGCGGGACGGGAGGCTGCTCGCCAACGCTTCCCAGGTCTCGGCCGCAGCCGACATCTGGACCATCGACCTCGCCTCGGGGCGCCGCACGCTCGTGCTGGGCGGCACTCCCGACGAGGATGAGCCGGTGCTCTCGACCCGCGCGGACCGGCTGCTGTTCACGTCGAACCGGATGGGGCACCAGTACCACGTATTCCTCGGGCGGAGTGACGGAGCCGGCGACGTCCGGGCGATCGTGACGGGCGCCCACGATCAGTTCCCGGTGGACTGGTCGGCCGACGGCCGCTTCGCGCTGGTGGAGATCGGCGATGCTGTTGCGGGGGTGTGGGACACGCTGCTCGCGGTGGAGCCGGAGCATCCCGGCCCCGGCCAGGTCCTGCTCGTGCGGCCCGGTTCCACGGGCGATGCGCGCCTTTCCTACGACGGGCGCTGGCTCGCTTACGCCGAAGGCCCCTCCATGGCGACCCATATCGTGGTGATCCCGTTCGCCCAGGGCTGGCCGGGCGGTAACGCCCCGACGGGCCGCTGGCAGGTGAGCACGTCGACCGGAGGGTATCCGCGCTGGTCGGCAAGCGGCCGGGAGATCGTGTTCGCACGCTTCGACGGCACGATCGTCTCGGTGGACGTCGAGCCCGGCGCCGACGGCTTCCACGTCGGCGCCGAGAAGGAGCTGTTCCGTGCGCCGCTCCGGCCGCAGACGTCCTCGCTCGAGGTGAGCCCCGACGCCCAGCGCTTCTACATCAACGCGCTCTCGGGTGACGACGTGAGCCGCCTCGCGGTGGTCACGAACTGGAAGGCGGGGCTGGCGCGGAAGTAGCTGCGCCCGGGGCGGCACTCGCACCGCCGGCCGCGACGACCGATCTCAGCCGGACATGAGCCTTGCCAGCGCCTCGTCCGCCACCATGGCGTGGACGCCCCGCACGCCGTTCACGATCTGCGTGACGTGCAGGTCCACGATCAGCGACGCGAGCGCCAGCGCCTCGCGCCGGCCGCAGGAGAGCCGCTCGTCGAGCAGGTCCAGCATGTCCGTGAGCGCGAGCGCGGTGGCCTCGTCCAGGCTGTCGTGGAACCCGAACGTGATCCAGCCGCGCGGGGTGTGTGCGCGCGGCCGCACGAGCTTCAGCTCGGGTCGCAGGTGGAACTCCAGCTCTGCCGCCTCCATCGGGCACTCGAGCGCCGGCCCGGCCACTTCGCCATCCCCCTGGACCGCGTGGCCGTCCCCCGCGGAGAAGAGCGCGCCGTCCACCGGGATCGGCAGGTAGAGCGTGCTGCCCGCGACCAGCTCCTTGCAGTCGATGTTGCCGCCGCCCGCCCGCGGCGGCGAAGTCGAATGGCGCCCGGGCGCATCGGGCGGCATCCCCATGACGCCGAGGAAGGGGCGCAGTTCCACCGTACGACCTCTCGCGTCACGGCCCGTGTTGCGGTCGGGATCGAGCGCCCAGCGCAGCGGGACGCTCGGAGGCCCGTCGAGTCCCAGCTTCGTGTTCCATGGGCTGGGGTGACCGCCCGCGGAGGTCCACCCCCAGCGCCCGACGCGCAGCGAGATCACCCGCACCTCGAGCGTCATCCCCGCGCGCGCGCCGTCGATCCACACCGGGCCGCAGATGGCGTGCCCCGGGTCACGCTCCAGGTCCCGGCCGGGGAACGGTTCCGCGGCCGTGAACGGGTCGTCGTGTTCGATCCGCCCCCAGCGCACGTCGAGCGTCCGGAACCGCACGCGGTCGCCGGCCGCGATGCGGAGCACCGGCGGCAGCTCGCGCGAGAAGTGTCCGTGCAGCGTGGCGAGCGTCGGCTCGAGCACGTGGAGCGTCATGCAGGCCTCTGAAGGCGGGAGACGGGGCGGGTGAGCGCGGGCAGGATATCGATTATCGCCGCCCGTGTGCAGGTCGCCGAACGCACTGGCGGAGGACCCGCTCCACACCTACCGTGTGCTCGTCCGATGTCCGCTCCCGGCGGGTCTCCTGGAGGATCGCGTGGACGTCACGCCCATCGACGACCAGCAGCGGCTGTTCGTCTCGTCGCGTATCGATGACTGGAGCTGCATCGACGAGCACAGGATCTCCGTCATCGTCGACCTCGAGAGCCGGCTCGATTCGGGGATTCCCTCCGCGGACGGCACCCGTCTCTACCTGTACTACCCGTTCGAGGATGATTCGGTCCCCGACCCGACGATGATCCAGCCCCTCGCGGCCTTCCTCGCGCAGCTCTACCACGGCGGCCACCGCGTGCTCGTCCATTGCAGCATGGGGCTCAATCGTTCTCCCCTCGTGGCGGGCGTGGTGCTGCACTACCTGGGCTGGAAGGGCTGCGACGCGGTGGAACGCCTGCGGCAGCGCCGGCCGGGCGCGCTCTTCAACGCGCACTACAGCGGCTACCTCGAAGGCCTGACCGGCGGCACCGACGAAACCTAGGGCTCCAGCCCTTCGCCGGCCTCGAGCCGCGCGCCCGCCGCGATGCAGCGATAGTGCGGCTCGCCGCTGAAGTTCAGGGTGAACTCCTCGGCGTGCACGAGGCGGGCCCGCGACAACACTCCCAACGCCTCGCCCGCACGGCGCACCGACATCCCGCCGCCGCTCGCGAGCCGGCGCGGAGTCCACGCCCGGGTCTGCGCCGCGCGCATGAGGCGCGCGCAGCGGAGCACGTCCGCGTACAGCGGCTGCGCGGCCACACCGGCCAGCACGCCGTTCATGATCTCGGTCGCGAGCCATGCCGCGAGCGCACCCGCCTCGTGATCCTCGCACTCCACGAACACGTCGTTCCGCTCCGGCGGAGAGGTGTACGCGCACGTCACGCCCGACAGCCTGCTTGCCTGCTCGTCGAGCGCGGCCAGCAGTTCGAGCGTGAGGTGCTCGAACACGTGCGCCTGGTTGGCGCTGGCATCCTCCGGAATGAGCAGGATGGGCGTGCCGGCGGCGGCCACGCCACCGTCGTCGGCGCCCGCCCGGCACTGATGGCGCGTGAGTCCCGGGAACGCGGTGGCGAGCTCGCCCAGGAGCTGCGCCTCCGGGAGTCCCGGCTCGCGCTCCGTGTCCACGGTCACGCGCATCTTGGCGTGGCCGGCGCGGAACGCCGGGTTCAGCGGTTCGATCTCCGCGAACGTCCCGAAAGCCATGGATTGGATCTGGATCACGACGCACTCCAGCGTCCGTGCAGTCGGCACGCGGGTTCCGGCATCGGCGAGGGGCCCGCGAGCGTGACGATGGATCATGACGGCAGGAGGGAGCCCCGATTCCCTCCCGCCGCGGGCTTCACTGATCAGGACTGCTCAGGACTCGTCTCATCCAGGTCCAGCGTTCCCTGGAGGACGACCCGGTATTCACCGGTGTCGACGTTGAAGCCTTCCACCCTGGCCCTGCTCGAGATCGAATGGCTCAGCACGTTCCACAGGCCCGACGACAGCGCCGATGGCGACGACGGAGAACGTTCGACCGCGCTCAGGCTTTCCGGGAGCATCTTGGGCATGACCATCACCCCTTTCTGGGGCGTGCCGCAGACTACCCTTCGTCGAACTTGGTCTCGTCCTTGTCGAGAGTGCCCTGGAGAACGATGCGGTACTCACCGGTCTCCGGATTGATCACCTCCACCTTCGCTCGTGCGTTGACCGAGCTCAGGATCATGTCGCTGAGCTTGTTGCGCAGCGACGCGGGGGACGTAGGCGTACGCTCGATCGCGTTCAGGTCGTGAATACGGAAGCGCGCCATGCAGGATTCACCTCCCTTCCCTGGGCCGGCCGGCCGTGGCCGCGATCGTGACGGGGCGCGTGATCACGCCCCCGACCGGTCTTCCCGCAATCACCCCGGCAATCTCAGGAGCGCTGCTCCTCGGTCGGGGCGTCTCGCGCGTGCGTAGCGCACGCGAACACCGTCCGGTACTTCCCCGTGGGCGCCGGCGGCGACGCCCGCGGCTCGCCACGCGTGCGGCTGCGAATCTCGTCGCTCGCCGCCGGCTCGCGCGCGGCCGGCGGCAGCTCGACCGCCGGCACGGCGGCGGAGCCGGCACCCGGCACGGGCGGCTGCGCGCTCGCGAGCGGGCGCACCGCCGGTGCGGCCGCCTGTGCCGCGGGCCTGACGATCATCTCCGAGGTCTCCCTGGGCTCGACCGCCGGAAGCGCGGTGGCGCCCGGATCCGAAACACTCCGACCCATCTGGGCGAGAAGCCAGCTCCGTTCCGCCGCGGTCAGCGGACGCGAAGCGCGCGGCGCGAACGCCACGGCTCCGGAACGGGGACGCAGCCGTCGCTCAGGACCGGCAATGGGATTCCTCACGCTCGATCTCCATTGCTGAGGGTCCCCGCTCGCCGGACACGAAAATGCCCGCGACGAATGACTCGCCACGGGCAGCGCATGCACAGCGATCGAGGTCGTGAAGAATGCCCACGATGGCCTCCTTGGCCTACCAGCCTCCGAGCGGCAAGCTAGGCCCGTCCCGACACGGAGTCAACGACCGATTCACGTGTGCGAACTCGCGCGCCATCCCCCGAAGCCCCCAAGCCACCGGCCGCCCGTGGCGGGGCCGGGCCCGCCGCGGAGCCGGGGCTCGACCACCGACCGGGAGCGGCCGGGCGCCGCCAGCGTCGCCCGATCCCGCCACGCCGTTTAGCCGCTGTCGCTTCGTTCGTTACGTTGAACGACCGGCGACCGGTTCCCGGCGCGATCGCCGCCGTGCGCGGTCAGCAGCCGAGGTCGAGCCCGCTGCCGGTTCATGCGGAGCCACGGCCAGCTCACGATCGCCGAGACGCCGAGCGTGACGGCCGCGTGCTCCCGGAAACCCTGCTGACGACCGGCACCGTCGAGCGCCGGCGCGAGGAGGGTCACGCCGAGGTAGGTCAGCCATGGCACCAGCGCGAGCGGGACGCGGCGGACCCGTGCGGGCTCAGAGCGCGAGCGCACGGTTCGCCCCGGTCAGGCGCGCCGCGACGGCGAAGAGCGCGTAGAGGAAGCAAAGGTAGATCGCGACGCCGGCGCCGCAGTGGATCCGCTCGGCGGTGAACGGGCCCCACGCGACGTCCGCGGCGTGGAGTCTCAGCGCGACCACGATGCGCGTCGCGTTCGCGAGCACCGTTACGCCGTAGGCCGCGAGCGCGCTGCCCGCGAGCAGGAGTCCGCACCCCCGGAGGCTCGCGCGCGTGTGCATGAGCCCGCACGCCACGCTCACGAACGCCGCGATCATGAAGTTGACGCCTGCGCACGCCGGCGCGATCAGGAACAGCCGCCCGCGGCTCAAGTAACCCAGGCCTGCCTCCGGCTCGAACGCGTCGCCGGTCAGCCACTCCACCAGCCGCCGCGTCGGGGACAGCACCCACGTCAGGTCCTCGAAGCTCGCGCGGCTGTAGAAGGTCTTGAGCGCCCCGGCGAGCGCGAGTGCGATCGCGAGACAGCCGAACCGGGCGACACGGCCCCGTGCCCCGCTCCGCGACGAAAGCGCCCAACCGGCGCCCGTGGTCATCGGCCGTCCACCACCGCCCGGCGGCGGAGCTCGAGGCAGAGGCCCGTGACGAGCAGCGATGCGAGGAGGAGGGCGAACAGCGTCGCGAGCCCGGGCTCGTCGCCCATTCCCATGCT
>CAYSWZ010000081.1:0-9828 GCA_964434945.1 uncultured bacterium
CGCGGCCGGGACAAGGGTCGAGTGGCGCGGTGTAGACTGCGCCGCTCATGCGCACGAACTCGCGGGAGATCGCCAGGGACCTGGGCTTCGCCGGCGTGGTGCTCCTCACCCGGCTCCCGTTCCTCGGCCCCGGCGCCGGAAACGACACCGACGGCTGGTACCTGGTGAACGCAGCCCGGGAGATCGCCGCGACCGGCCGCTATACCACCTCCCGCTTCCCCGGCTACCCCATCCAGGAATGGCTCGCCTCGCTGGTCGCGCGAGCGGGCGGCGGACCCGTGGCCATGAACGCCTTGAGCGCGCTCGCCGCGACCGGTGCGGCGTTCGCGTTCGTGCGGTTGCTGCGCCGTCTCGGCGCGCGGGATGCAGCGCTCGCGGCGCTGGCGTTCGTGTGCGTTCCGGCGGCCTGGGTGGCGAGCGTGTCCGCCATGGACTACCTCTTCGCATTGGCATTCGTCCTCGCCGCCTGCCATGCACGTCTCGCCGGGCGGGCGTGGCTCTCGGGGGCGTGGCTCGGGCTCGCGATCGGCACGCGCCTCACGTCGGCGGTGCTCCTGCCCGCGGTGCTCCTCCTCCCGCCGCCCGCCCTCGGCGCGCCCGTCGCGCCGGCCGCCGGGCGTCGCATCGACTGGCGCGGCATGTTCCTGCTCACGGGGATCGCCGTGCCGGCGGGCGCCGTGTGCTACCTGCCGGCATACGCGCGATATGGCTGGGGCTTCCTCCGTTTCGTCGACCCGCTCGGCACCGGCAGCACGCCGCTCGACTTCTTGACCGGCTTTCTCCACCTCTCCCGGCTGCCGTTCCCGCCGGCGCTCGTCGTCGGCCAGGCGACGGCCCTCCTCTGGGGCGTGCCGGGCACGCTCCTCCTCGCCGCGGCGCTCGTGCTGGGCTGGGTGCGCCGCCCGGCCCCTGAGGCGCGCGCGGTCCGCCTGCTGGCACCGCGAGTCGCGCTCGCGGCGGTGCTCGCGGTGGCGCTCGAACTCGCGCTCTATCTCCGGCTGCCGCACGACGAGGGCTACCTGATCCCGGCGGTGCCGTTCACGTTGCTCCTCGTCGCGGCGATCGCGCCCCGGGCGTGGTTCCGCGCCGCCTGCATCGGCGCGATCGCCGGCTCGTTCGTGTTCGGGGTGGACGTCGTGCCGCCGAAGAAGGGCGTGGCGCCGCTCGTGCGTTCGCGGCTCGCGATCACGCGCCCGGCGGGCGCCTACTCGGTCGTCCTCGATCCGCTCCGCGGACCGCTCCTCCAGGATCACGACAAGCGCGTGCGCGCGGCCTCCATCGTCTCCCGGGTCATCGCCGAGCGCCCGAAGCTGCCGCCGCAGATCCTGCTCTTCGCGGGGGTGCTCGACGCCGAGCTCACCGACCGGCTGCCTCAGGATCGGAAGCACCCCTGGTACGTCGATTATCTCCTCGAGCCCGACCTGCGCGCCTTGGTCGCGCAGGGCACGCCTGTCTACCTCCTGCCGGGAGCGCGCGCGCGGGTGGTGCACGTGGTCGGTTACGATCCGGTCGCGATCGGCGCCCGCCCGCTCTTCCCGGGCGAGGACTGAGATAACGCATGCGAGCGGCACGCCGGACAAGCCGTCCGGCTCGCGGTATAGTGCCACGATGGCAAGCGTGGGTGTGAATGTCGATCGCAAGGAAGGCATGGCCCGTGCCACCGGCGCTGCGCGCTACGCGGACGACCTGAGCTTCCCGGGAATGCTGTTCGGGCGCACCGTCCGCTCGACCATCCCGCGCGGCCGGGTCGCGGCGATCACGCTGGGCTTCGACCGCGCGGGCTTCACCGTGGTCGACCACCGCGACATCCCGGGTGAGAACTGCATCGCATTGATCGAGCACGACCAGCCCTGCCTCGTGGCGAGCGAGATCCGCCACACGGCCGAGCCGCTGCTGCTCCTCGCGCACGCCGACCGCGACACGCTGCACGCGGCGCCCGTGGACGTGCGCTACGAGGCGGAGACCCCCGTCTTCGACCCGGGCCGCTCGGAGCACGTGTTCAAGCACATCACGATCGAGAAGGGCAATCTCGCGCAGGGGTTCGATCGCGCGGACACGGTCGTCGAGGGCACCTACACCACCGGCTCGCAGGAGCACGTCTACATCGAGACCAACGGCGTGATCGCCGTGCCCGAGCCCGGGGGGATGGCACTCTACGGTTCGCTCCAGTGCCCCTACTACGTCCTCAAGGCACTCAAGATTCTGCTCGGCGGCGCGGTGGGGTCGATCCGGGTCGTCCAGACCGAGACGGGGGGCGGGTTCGGAGGCAAGGAGGAATACCCGTCCATGATCGCCGCGCACGCCTGCCTCCTCGCGCTGAAGAGCGGGCGGCCGGTGAAGATCGTCTACGAGCGCGGCGAGGACATGCTCGCCACCACCAAGCGGCACCCCTCGATCGTGCGCCATCGGACGGGCGTGACGCGCGACGGCCGCCTGACCGCGATGCAGGTCGACGTGCTGATGGACGGCGGAGCGTATTGCACGCTGTCCCCGGTGGTGCTGTCGCGCGGCGTCATCCACGCCGCCGGGCCGTACCGCTGCGCCAACACGCGCATCGAGGGCCGCGTGGTGATGACCCACACGCCGCCCAACGGCGCGTTTCGCGGCTTCGGCGCGCCGCAGACACAGTTCGCGATGGAAGTGCACATGGATCGCGTGGCCGAGGCGCTGGGACTGGATCCGGTGACGGTGCGGCTCCGGAACGCGCTCAAGCCCGGCGACACGACAGCCACCGGGCAGAAGCTCGGGCCCGACACGAGCGCGGTGGGGGTGCTGAAGGAGGCGGTGCGGCGCACCCGGTTCAAGCGGAAGCGCGCGAAGCTCGCCGGGACCGGCCGCGGCATCGGGCTCTCACTCTTCTACCACGGCGCAGGTTTCACGGGCAGCGGCGAGGTCATGTTGGGCTCGCGCGCCGGGCTCGAGACCACCCCGACGGGTGTGCGGATCCTGGTCGCCAACACGGAAATCGGCCAGGGCACGCGCACGATGCTGGCGCAGATCGTCGCGGACGCGCTCGAAGTGCCCTACGAGGAGGTGGACGTGGCGCAGCCGGACACCTCGGTCGTGCCGGACAGCGGTCCCACCGTGGCGTCGCGCACCTGCATGGTGGTGGGCGGCCTGCTCGAGCGCTGCGCCCGCACACTGCGCGAGCGGCTCGCCGGCGCAACGCCCGCCGAGCACCACGCGCGCCACGGACGCCTGCACGTCGAGGAGACCTACGCGGCCCCGGAGGGGCGGAACTGGAACGACAGCACGTACCGCGGCGACGCCTATGCCACGTTCGCCTGGGGCTGCGACGTGTCCGAAGTCGAACTCGACCGGGTGACCCACGAAGCGCGCGTCACGGCATTCACGGCGGTGCAGGAGTTCGGCCGCCCGATCCATCCCGCGCTGGCGCGGGGGCAGATCGAGGGCGGGACGGCACAGGGCTTGGGCTGGGCGCTCCTCGAGCACGTCGTCATGCGCGAGGGCGCCATGGCGAACGCGCAGCTCACGAACTACGTCATCCCCACCACGCTCGATACGCCGGCCATGGACATCGTCATGCTGGAGAATCCCTATCCCGGCGGGCCGTTCGGGGCCAAGGGCCTCGGCGAGCTGCCGATCGACGGGCCCGCCCCGGCGGTGGTGAACGCCATCCGTCACGCCGGTCTCGACGTGCGCGCCATCCCCGCGACGCCCGAGGCGCTACTGAGCGCGCCGAAGCTCCCGCCGGCCGGCCAGGCCCCGCCCGCCGCGCCTGGCAGCACGGGTCACCAGGAGGAGAGCTAGTCGCATGCGCATCACGCTCAATGGAGCGACCCGCGAGCTCGACGTCCACCCGATGAAGCGCCTGCTCGACGTCCTCCGCGAGGACTGCGGGCTGACCGGCACGAAGGAAGGCTGCGGTGAGGGCGAGTGCGGCGCATGCACCGTGCTGATCGATGGCGAGCCGGTGGTGTCGTGCCTCGTGCCGTGCGCGCAGGCCGACGGCTGCGATGTGCTGACGATCGAGGGGCTCTCCGGCGACCACCCGCTCCAGCGCGCGATGATGCGCGAGGTCGGTGCGCAGTGCGGGATCTGCACGCCCGGCATCGTGCTCGCCGCACTCCCGCTCGTGGAGGCCGCCCGCCGGCCGACGCTGGCGCGGATCCGCGAGGCGCTCGCCGGCAACCTCTGCCGGTGCACGGGCTACGAGGCCATCCACCGCGCCGTGCTCGGCGCGCACGCGGAACGGCACCCCGAATGAGGAGCGCGACCCGGGACTGCACGCTCCACCGCCCGCGCACGCTCGATGCCGCGCTCCGCGTGCTCGCGGACCATCCCGGCGCCGTCCCGATCGCGGGCTGCACCGATGTCTACGTGGCGCTCCAGTTCGGGCAACGTCCCGGCACGCACTATCTCGACCTCACGCCGCTCGCGAGCCTGCGGCGGATCGGCATGCGCGGCGACGTGCTCGTGCTCGGGGCGCTCGCGACCTACACCGAGCTTCAGCGCTCGCGCCTCGTCCGCGCCCGGCTGCCCATGCTGGCCGAGGCGTCGCGACTCGTGGGCGGCGTCCAGATCCAGAATCGCGGCACGCTCGGCGGCAATATCGCCAACGCTTCGCCCGCGGGCGACACGCTCCCCGTCCTCGCCGCCGCGGACGCGACCGTGGTGCTGAACGGCCCGGGCGGCGAGCGCCGCGTGCCGTTCACGGGCTACTACACCGGCTATCGCGCGAGCGCGCGGCACGAGAACGAACTCGTCACCGCGGTCGAGGTCGGGCCGGTCGCCGGCCGGCAGTGGTTCCGGAAGGTGGGCACGCGCGCGGCGCAGGCCATCTCCAAGGTGGTGTTCGCGGGCGTGCGCGCGGAGGCTCCGCGCATGGCGGTCGGGAGCGTGGCGCCGACGGTGGTGCGACTCACGCGCGTCGAGCGGGCGCTCGCCGGCGGCGGGAGTCTCGACGCTGCGCTCGAGGCGCTTGCGGGCGACATCCACCCCATCGACGACCTGCGCTCCAGCGCGGAATACCGCCGTACCGTGACCGCGAACCTCGTGCGCCAGTTCTGGCAGGAGACGGCATGAACAGCCTGGCGCTCCGCTCGAGCCGTGTCGTGACGCCGGAGGGCGTGCGCGCGGCTACGCTCGAGGTCCGGGAGGGGACGATCGTGGCGGTGCACGCGCACGAGGCCGTCCCGAGCGGCATCCCGCTCCATGAGGCCGACGACGCGGTGATCATGCCCGGGCTCGTCGACTCGCACGTGCACATCAACGAGCCCGGCCGCACGGCGTGGGAAGGCTTCGCCACCGCCACGCGCGCCGCCGCCGCGGGCGGCGTGACGACGGTGGCCGACATGCCGCTCAACAGCGTCCCGGCCACCGTGACGCGCGCCGCGCTCGCCGCCAAGCGGGCCGCCGCCCAGGGGAAGTGCGCGGTGGACGTGGGCTTTCTCGGGGGAATCGTGGGATACGGACTACCCGGACGCCTCCTCGGCAACGCCGATGAGCTCGCCGGATTGCATGTGGCGGGTGTGCTCGGCTTCAAGTGCTTCCTCCTCCCCTCGGGCGTGGACGAGTTCCCACCCGTCAGCGAGACCGATCTCGTCGCCCCACTCGGCGTCCTGGCGCCGCTCCATGCCGTCCTCATGGCGCACTGCGAGTTGATCGGACCGATCCTCGCTGCGGATCCGCCGCCCGCGACACGCTCCTACGCCCGGTACCTGGCCTCACGGCCGATCGAGGCCGAGCGACAGGGAGTGACTCTGCTGCTCCGGATGGCCGCGGCGCACGGGGCGCGCGTGCACGTCGTGCACCTGTCGAGCACGGCGTCTCTGCCGCTCATCGCCGCGGCGCGCGCACGTGGTGTGGACGCGACCGTGGAAACCTGCCCCCACTATCTCCACTTCTGCGCCGAGGACGTGCCCGAGGGCGCGACCGAGTTCAAGTGCGCACCGCCGATCCGCGAGCGCGCCGAGCGCGAAGCGCTGTGGGACGCGCTCGCCAACGGCGCCATCGACCAGGTGGTGAGCGACCATTCGCCGTGCCCGCCCGCGTTGAAGCACCCCGAGAGCGGCGACTTCATGGCCGCGTGGGGCGGCATCGCCTCGCTCCAGCTCGGGCTGCCGGTGGTGTGGACGGGCATGCGCACGCGCGGCCTGCCGCTCGAGCGGCTCGCGGAATGGATGAGCGCCGCGCCCGCTCGACTCCTGGGCCTCGCCCACCGCAAGGGACGGATCGCCCCCGGCCACGATGCCGATCTCGTCGTGTGGACGCCCGAGCAGGAGTTCACCGTGCGAGCGGACGCCCTGCTCCAGCGCCACCCGATCACGCCCTACCTCGGCGTGCGGCTCTTCGGCGTGGTGAACGCCACCTACCTCCGCGGCCGGCGCGTGTTCACGCGCGGGCTCGGGGTCGAGGGCGTGCACGGGCAGCTGCTCCAGCGCGAGTCGGTGGCGGCATGAACGAGCCCGCGTTCACCGATCTCGTCGATCTCGCCGCAGAACGCCTGGGCGGCGCGGTGCTCCTCGCCAACGACGAGTTCTTCGCACCCAAGGAGTCGTTGCTGCGCGCGGCCGCGCCCGAATGGCGCGAGCACGAGTACACCGATCGCGGGAAGTGGATGGACGGCTGGGAGACGCGCCGGCGGCGCACGCCCGGACACGACTGGTGCCTGGTGCGGCTGGGACTCGCCGGCGTGGTGCGCGGGGTCGTGGTGGACACGAGCTGGTTCCGCGGCAACTTCCCGGAGGAGTGCGAGCTGGAAGGGGCCTCGGTCGAAGGCCTGCCCGACTCGGAGGCGCTCGCGGCCGACCCGGGCGTGCGCTGGCAGGCGCTCGTGCCACGCTCCGCGCTCGCCGGTCACACGCGCAACCTGTTCGAGGTGGTGAGCGAGGCGCGCATCACGCACCTCAAGTTCCACATCTTCCCGGACGGCGGCGTGGCGCGGCTCCGCGTGCACGGAGAGGCGCGGCCCGCTCCCTCGCTCCTCGCCCCCGGCCGCACGCTCGACCTGGCGGCGATGGAACACGGCGGCTACGTGCTCGCGTGCAGCGACATGTTCTTCGGCCACCGCCAGAACCTGATCCTGCCCGGTCGCTCGACGCACATGGGCGACGGCTGGGAAACGCGCCGCCGCCGCGGACCCGGTCACGACTGGAGCATCGTGCGGCTCGCGGCTCGCGGCACGATCGAACGGCTGGAGCTCGACACCGATCACTACAAGGGCAACGCCCCCGGCCGCTGCTCGCTCGAGTGGTGTGACGCACCCGGCGCGAGCGCGGAGGAGCTGCTGGCCTCGGCCGGTTGGCGCCCGCTGCTCGGCGAGACCGCGCTCCAGCCGCACGCCCGTCACGCATGGGAAGCGCTTCCGGGCGCGGTGGCGACGCACGTCCGCCTCAACATCTTCCCCGACGGCGGTGTCGCGCGCCTGCGCGTGTTCGGCGCCGCCGCCGGCCGCCCCGGGGCAGTGATCCGGTGACCGTCGCCGAGCTGGACGCGCTCTCCGAGGAGGCAGCGGGTGAGCGCCTCACCGCGTGTTGCGGCGCGCGCGAGTGGGTCGTGGCCGTGCTGGCCGCGCGCCCGTGGCGTGATCGCGGAGCATTGCTCGCCGCGGCCGAGCGCGCATGGCGCTCGCTCACGCACGACCAGCTTGCGGAGGCGGTGGCGCACCACCCGCGCCTCGGCGGATCGCGCGCCGCGGCCGAACTGGGCGCGCGTGCGAGCGCCTGGTCGGCCCGGGAGCAGGCTGGAGCGCACGCCGCGAGCGACGGCGTTCGTCGCGCGCTCGCGGAGGGCAATCTCGAGTACGAGCGGCGGTTCGGGCACACGTTCGTCCTGTTCGCCGCCGGCCGGGGTGCGGAGGAGATGCTCGCCGAATTGCGCGCGCGCATGCGCAACGACCCAGAGACCGAGTTGGCGATCACCGGGGCGGAGCTGCGCAAGATCACGCTGTCGCGGTTGGACAAGTTGCTGGCGGAAGCCTGAGCACGCTCGAGAGACCCACGCGGGAGGCCGCATGACCGGCATCACCACCCACATCCTCGATCTCACCGCGGGCGGCCCCGCCGCCGGCGTCGCCGTCACGCTCGAGCAGGCGACGGTGACGGGCTGGACCGTGCTCGGCCGCGCCACCACCGACGCGGACGGGCGCGTGCGCGACGCGTTCGCGTCGATTCCCGCCGCCGGGCGCTACCGGCTCACGTTCGCGACCGGCGCCTGGTTCGCAGCGCGCGGCGTAGAGAGCTTCCACCCCGAGGTGAGCGTCGTGTTCGAGATCCGGGACGCGCGGCAGCACCACCACGTGCCGCTCCTCCTCTCGCCCTACGGCTACTCGACCTACCGCGGCAGCTGACCCGCCGCCTGCTGGCTGCCGCGGGCCTTCAGGATCGCGACGAACGACCGGCCGCGCAGCTCCTCCAGCGTGAGACCCGAACGCCGCACCGCCTCGTCCTCGCTGAACGCGCCCGCGTGGACGCCGCGCAGGAAGTAGTTGAGCAGGCCCTGGCCGGTCGCGGCGTCGTCGAACGCGTCCCCCACCAGCGTCGCCTGCGCCGCCTTCGACACGAAGTTTCGCAGGCGCTGGCTCGCCGCGTCGAGGCCGGTGAGGAAGAACTCGTACACCGCCGCGTAGCGCGACACGAGCTGCGCCGGGTGCAGGTCCCAGCCCTGGTAGAAACCGCCCGCGAGCGAGTGGCGCACGTCGTCGGCGTGGAGCCGCCACGCGGCGTGCACGCCGGCGCGATTCTCCGCCCGTTCCGCGGCCGTGAGCACGCGCCCGCCCGCCGCGGGGACGTGCACCGGCACGGGCAGCACGGCGGTGGAGCCGTCCGAGAGCCAGATCCCGGTCCCGGCGTAGGCCACTTGCATCATGTGCTTCGCGAAGTCGCACGCCGGGTGGCGCATGCGCTGGTGCGCCGCCGTGATGCCGAGCGACGCCGTGTAATCGTATGTCCCGAAGTGCGCGGCCAGCAGGCGTCCCGCGGCGGCCGGGATCAATCGGGGCAGCGCCGAGACGCCGTCGGTTCCCAGCACCACCTGCGGCGTCTCGATCATGACTTCGAATTGCAGCACTCCCGCGTCGAGTCCGAGTTCGCGCTCGAGCGCCGCGAGGAGCGCCGCGAACACGCTCACCTGTTCGGGGAGCGTCACCTTGGGGAGCGTGAGGACGAAGTTCGGCGGCAGCTCGCCCGCCGCTTCGAGCAGCGTCCCGAGGAAGAGCCGGAGCGTGCGGAGACTGCGCGCCCGCAGCTCTTCGTTCAGGGGCTTGACGCGGACTCCGATCCACTCCGGCAGCGTGCCCGCGGCATGGCCCTTCGCGACCTCGCGCGCGGCCGCTGCGACATCGCGGTCCTCCTCCGCGTCGGGCCGCGTCCCATAACCGTCCTCGAAGTCGATGCGGAAATCCTCGACCGGTGCACGCGCGAGTTTCTCGCCCACCCGGGCGTGAACGGCCTCCGCGAGTCCCCCGAGCCCGAGCGCCTGGTCGAGCGCGCCGGCATCCGGCGCGTACTCCGCCAGCGCCCGCCGCGCCACCTCGCCCAGCTTCTCCGCCGTCTCGGCGCGGAACAGGTGCCCGCCGCCGTACACCACGTGCACCGGCTGCCGCCGCGGGCCGTCTCCCGGATGGAGCGCCATGAACGCGAGGTTCGCGGGCCGGAGCGTGTCCAGCAGTGCGGTGAGCGCGGGATTCGGTGTCGGCTCGGGCGTCACGTGAGGGTCCCGGGGACGAGAGGCGCCGCTGACGCGGCGGTGCGTCGAGGGCGACGCATGATGCCACGCCGAGTCGGCGCCCGCACTTCGTCACGCGGACCTCGCCGGCACCGGACATGACGGAACCCCCGGCGAGATGGTTGCTCCAGACACACTTAC
>CAYSWZ010000082.1:0-7910 GCA_964434945.1 uncultured bacterium
CTGAACCCGTCGTTCAAGTTCGAGCTGCCGAGACGGTAGTCCGCCTCCGGACACTTTCGCCCACCGACCGTCCAGTCGCGGGGTGATCGCGCGGGCCTCGGACGATAAGAGTCCGGGGCTCGTTGCTTTCGCGCTCGTGCCTTGGTTCCGGGGCCCGCTACTCACCCTGGCGTCGCTTCGTGCGCCGGGGGGAGCGTGAATGAGGCGAACGCTCGGGCCGGCCTTCGTGGCCGGCCCTTCGCTGACGCTCACGACGCCCTCCGCCAGTCCCTGGCTACGGGCTGCTCGCGACTCGCCTCATTCACGACCCCCCTGGGCACGCGCTCGACCGTGGTCGGCGCGTCCTCGCCAAAGCCCTCGCTGGGGGGTGGAGGCGGGTGGGTCATGAGGGGGGCGCTGGATGCCGATAGCAGTGGAACGCGGGGTGGCATCGACGGGGGCTGGGTGGGGCGTATGCGATACGTGCTGCGTTGTGCGGTCACGGCGATGCTCGTGCTGGTGGCGGGGGCGGCGCGCGCGGGCGGAGGGCCGCCGACGTCGGGGCCGGGGGCGGGGCATGGGAATGGACGCGGCGCGGCGGGCACCTCGAGCGGCAAAGGGCGCGTCGTCATCGTGCTTCCGGACGGCACGCTGCGCGAGTTGTGCACCTCGTTCACGCAGGTGACGGAGAGCCCGTTCTCGCTCGGAGAGGGGCAACTGGAGGTCTCCGCGGGCGAGGTCTCCGCCTCCGCGGCGAAGCTCGACACCATCCGCTCGAGAAGCCTCGACGTGGGTGACATCGGGTTCGCGCGCGGGTACGCGAACCGCTGGACGCTCGCGGCGACGCTCGACGTCTGGTCCGGGCTGGGACTCACGAGTGGCCCCGCGACGGGTGGGACCACGCCCGGCGGGTTCGGCGGCGGTTCGCTCGCGGCGCGCCACACGCTGTTCGGCGTGGACAGCACGGGCGTGGCCATGGGGCTGGTCGCTACCCTGACGCTGCCGGGCTCACCCACGTCGCCGCAGGCGACGGCTTACGGCGCGGCGCTCGCGCTGCCGTTCGCGGCCTCGCTCCCCTTCGACTTCTCGCTCGGGGCGATGGCGGAGGTCGCGAGACTCGCGGACGCCGTGGGGAGCGGCCACCACGTCCGCTACGTGGATTCGCTCAAGCTCGATCGCTCCCTGGCGCGGGATCTCTCCACCTGGGTCGAGATGGTGAGCATCGCGGACCAGGAGCCGGGCTACCCCTGGACGCAGACGATGAACGCCGGGCTCTCGGTAGATCTCGGGCGGCACGTCGGGCTCTCGCTCGGGGTCGCGGCCGGGCGCGCGCACAAGACCACGGACCAGGGCGTCTTCGGCGGGGTCGCCTTCCACCTCTGACCCGCGCGGGACGGATCGAAGCCGCGGTCAGGACCCGCGCGCGAATCCCCACGCGGTCGCGAGCACGGTGACGAGCCCGAACGCGAGCTCGCTGATGCCGAGCCACGCGGTTCGGAGCGCGGGCCGGAGCGGCGAAAGACCGTGGGCGGCACGCAATGCCAGGAGCGTCATGGCGCCGGCCGCCATCCACGGCGCGAGCCCCCGCGAGGCGAGCCCCGCGACGAGCGCGACCGCGACGGCGTGCGCCGCGATCGCCCCCGCGGTGCCCGCCGCCTCGCCGCGATCGAGCCGCAGGCGCGCGCGCACGTAGAGCACGGTCGGGAGCGTGCGCGCGGCGAGGATCGCCCACAGTGCGAGCGCGGGCCCGGTCCCCCAGCCGCCGGCGAGCGCGATCGCCGCGGCCGTCGAGCCCAACGCGAGCGCGCCGCTCAGCTCCGCCGCCGCCTCGCGCGTCCGCCGCCCGAGATCAAGTGCCAGCGACAGGGCCGCGAGCGGCGCGGCGAGCCCGAGCGGAAGCAGGAACGCGTGCGGGGAGAGCCACGCGCCCGCCGCGAGCGCGAGCGCACCGACGAGCGCGCACGCGGCGAACGCCCGCTCGGCGAGCGCGGTGCGCGGGTAGCGCTTGCCGCGTCGACGATCCATGACGAAGAGCCGCAGCGGCTGTCGTGCGAGGAAGCCCGCGAGCGCCGCGACGCCGATCACGAGCCCCGCGGCCGAGAACGCGACCAAGAGCCCGAGCAGGATCGGCTCGACCAGGAATGCCCAGCCCCCGTGCTCGATCGGCAGCACGATGCGCTTGAGCGAGAGTCGCGGGACGATGGGTTCGGGGGCGCTCACACCGGACACTAGAGCGCGAGCCGGGTGGCGGCGCAATCCGGCACGCGCCGGACTCAGCTCGACGCGACCGCCCCGCTCCAGTTCCTCGGTACGTCCCACTCGCGCGCGGGCAGCGCGCTGTTCACCACCACGTCGCACCAATCCCCCGGGAATGCCCACACCACGTCCAGCTCGCCGCTCAGCGGATCGAGGCGGGCGCCGTAGACGGGGTGGCCCCAGTGCGGCGAGACGAGGCCGGGCGCCGTGCGCGTGGTGAGGCAGGCGAACCAGCGCCGGGCGCGCTCGCGGATCTGCGCCGGACTCTCGGCGTGCTCGTAGGCGAGCGCGGTCGCGTGCTCGCTCACGAACGCCCACACGCTCATGGCCTGCGAGCCGTAGTAGCGCAGCTGGCCCTCCGGCGTGTCGGCCACGTGCGCCATGCGCGGGAGCAGCGCGGCGTGGAGCTGCTCGAAGAACTCGCGGCTCCAGCGGCGGACCGCCCCCTCGCTCGCGGGATCGGAGGCGGGATCGCGTTCAGGCGACAGCGACGAATACAGGCGCCGCCTCGCCGTCTGCTCGATCACGAACCGCACCGTGGGATTGCCTCGGCGATATCCGATCTGCCGCATGGTCACCTCCCGGTCCGATGGCGCCAGGCACCCGTCCTCGAGGACGGGGCGGAAACGAGCAGGACACTGCCGCGCGCGGGACTCAGCGCACCTCGTAGTTCGGGGCCTCCTTCGTGATCTTCACGTCGTGCGGGTGGCTCTCCCGCAGGCCGGCACCGCTGATCTGGACGAAGCGCGTCTTCGCCCGCAGGTCCTCGACCGTGCCGACGCCACAGTAGCCCATTCCGGCACGGAGTCCGCCGATCAATTGGTAGACGGTCGAGGAGAGCGGGCCCTTGAGCGGCACCCGGCCCTCGATGCCCTCAGGGACGAGTTTCGACAACTCGTCGGTGTTGTCCTGGAAGTAGCGCTCCCGGCTGCCCTTGGCCGCCGCCATGGCGCTCAGGGACCCCATCCCCCGGTAGACCTTGTACTGGCGGCCCTCGTAGAGCACCACCTCGCCCGGGCTCTCCTCGGTGCCGGCGAACAGCCCACCGAGCATGGCCGTGTGGCCGCCGGCTGCGAGTGCCTTCACGAGGTCCCCCGAGTACTTGATGCCGCCATCGGCGATGATCGGGATGCCGGTGCCCTCGAGTGCGCTCGCGGCCTCGAGGAGCGCGGTGACCTGCGCCATCCCGGCCCCGGTCACGACGCGCGTGGTGCAGATGGCGCCGGGGCCCATGCCGACCTTCACCGCGTCGGCGCCCGCGTCGGCCACCGCCCTCGCCCCCTCGCCGGTGCCGACGTTGCCCACCACCAGCTCGGCGCCGGGCAGCGCGGTCTTGAGCCTGCGGGTCGCCTCGAGCACGCCGAGCGAGTGTCCATGCGCGCTGTCGACCACGAGCGCGTCCACGCCCGCGCGCACGAGTTCCTGCGCCCGCTCGAGGTAGTCGCCGGCCGCGCCCACCGCGGCCGCAACCCGCAACCGGCCGAGCGTGTCCTTGCAGGCGTGCGGGTGGCGGATGCGCTTCTCGATGTCCTTCACCGTGATCAGCCCCTTCAGCATCATGTGCTCGTCCACGACGGGCAGCTTCTCGATGCGATGCTTGGCGAGGATCGTGCACGCGACCTCGAGCGTGGTGCCGACCGGGGCGGTGATGAGCCGCGAGCGCGTCATGACGTCGGAGACGCCCCGCGCGTCATCGTCCTCGAAGCGCAGGTCGCGGTTGGTCAGGATGCCGACCAGCCTCCCGGCCTCGGTGATCGGCACCCCCGAGATGTGGAACCGCGCCATGATGGCGCGCGCATCGGCGAGCGTGGCCGAAGGCGGCAGCGTGACGGGGTCCACGATCATGCCGCTCTCGCTGCGCTTCACCCGGTCCACCTGCGCGACCTGCTCCTCGATGGACAGGTTCTTGTGGATCACGCCGATGCCGCCCAGGCGGGCGAGCGCAATCGCGAGGTCGGCCTCGGTGACCGTGTCCATGGCCGCGCTCACGATCGGGATGTTGACCGCGATGTTGCGGGTGAAGCGCGAGCGGGTGTCCACGTCGCGCGGGTGGACCGCCGCGTAGCGCGGCACGAGCAGGACGTCGTCGAACGTCAGCGCCTCGGGGCCGACCTTTTCCCGCCACGCGACGCGCTCGGTGGAGCGCGTCGCGAGGCGCTCGCTCGCGCGCGTCGGAGCCTGCTCGCTGGCGCTGGACACCCGGTCACTCACCCGTGCGTCCTCCCGGAGCACAGGGCCGCAGCGCGAACGCCACGGCCCGGGGAATCAATTGCCGAGCCCCGGCTTGGTGCTCTTCGGCTTGGCCCGGCGGAAGTCGTAGTAGTAGTGCGCGCCCAACCGCAGCTCGAGCAGCCGCGGGGTTCCGTTCCAGCCCGAGATGAACTTGACGTTGTCCCGCGCCCAGATCTGGGTGTATGCGGTGGTGAGCTCGATCGAGGTGTTCGGAAGCTTCTGCAGGAACCATTCCCTGCCGTACTCCGCCGTGAACCCGAGGTGGCGCATGTTGTGCAGTTCCAGGCTGACCGGGTCCTTCACGACTTTGCGGTGGTTCTCGATCACGACCCGGTAGATCGCCGGGCCGGCGCCGATGTGCCAGCGCTTGCGCACGGGCCCGCCGAACCACTGGATCTCCCCCGCCGCGCCGATGACCTGCGTGAGGTAGAACTCCTTGGAAACGCCCTCGTTCGGGAAGTTGAGGTCCTGGTAGGGCGCGTTCACGTGCGAAACGTAGCCGTTCCACGTGAAGGACGGGCTCACCTGCCAGCCCCAGTGCTTGCTGAGGACGTAGCGGAAGTGGCCCACGAACGAGAAGCGCGGCTGCGAACCCGAGGAGTAGTCGCCCTCGGAGAAGATCCACGAGCTGCCGATCTGGCCACCGATGCCGCCGCGTCCCGGGATCGGGCCGTGCCTGGCGACGACCGAATCCGCCGACTGGGCGTGGCTGACCGTGGCCGCGACAAGGAACAGGAAGGCCACGACACCCGCCCGGCGAAAGCGAGAGTTCATGCTTGGGGAAGCTCCTCGGATAACGGGAGATAGGTGTGGCCCGGTCGGGTAGGCGCGGCACATTAGGGGAGCACGTCGGGGGGCGTCAAGAACGGTGTCGGGACGGCGTCGCGAGCGACATCGTGACGACACGACGAGCGATCCGAACCGGCGCTGGCGCAGGTTTTCAGTGACGGGCACGCGGCTTGCGGCGGGTGGGAGAGGCCTCGCCGGCCGGGATCCCACCCTTCCCTCCCGCCAACACCACCTCACCCCGTCCCACCCGGAATCGCTGTTTCGCAACGAGTTCGGGACCGGCCGCCTACCGGTCCCCGTCCCGTCCGGCGCGGCCGCGACACCTTGCGCTTCGCGATTCGCGGTTCGTTGACACTCCCCGGGCACGCCCGTAGACTCCCGCCCTCATTTTGATGTGTGCACGCCGGGGGGGCGCTCCGCTTCCCCGGCGGTCGACCGTATGGGGGAGCCCATGACCCGCTCGGACCAGGGCAAACTACTCGGCGTGCTGGTCGTCACCGCACTGTCCGCGTGGTTTCTCTTTCCGTCCTACCAGTTCTATACGATGACGCCTGCCCAGCGGGCGGCATTGGAACCGGCGAAGTTGGCCCAGCTTCGCAAGAAAGCCGTTCACCTCGGACTCGACCTGCAGGGTGGCCTGCAGCTGCTCCTGGAGGTGGACACGCAGGGATTGAAGCCCGCCGAAGCCAAGGACGCCGTCGAGCGCGCCCGCGAGATCATCAACAACCGCATCGACCAGTTCGGCGTCGCCGAGCCGCTGATCCAGGTCGAGGGCCTGGACCGGATCGCGGTGCAGCTTCCGGGGTTGACCGATCGCGGCCGGGCGATCGAGCTGATCGGCAAGACGGCCCTGCTCGAGTTCAAGCTGGTGCGCACCGCGGATGAGCAGCGGACGCTGTTCCAGCGGCTCGACAGCTGGCTCGCGGTGCACGCGGCGAAGACGGCCCAGGACACGGCGCTCGCGAAGACTCCGCTCACCGGGCTCATGCAGGACGCCGGGTTCTTCCGCAAGGAGGACTTCCTGACCGCGCAGAAGCTGCTCGCCACGCCGGGCATCGACTCGCTGATCCCGTCCGACACCGAGCTGCTGTGGGGCTCGGAGAACGAGGCGCGCCAGGGGATGAGCGGACGCGCGCTCTACGTGCTGAAGAAGCAGGCCGAGCTGACCGGCGGCTCGGTCGCGAGCGCCGAGGCCGCGGTCGGCCTCGAGTCCACGAACCCCGGCGGCTGGGGTGTGAGCATGAAGATGACGCCCAAGGGCCGCGCCGACTTCGCGCGCGTCACCGGCAACAACGTCGGCCGGCAGCTCGCGATCATCCTGGACGGGGTCGTGCAGACCGCGCCGTTCATTCGGGACCGCATCCCCTCGGGGGACGCGTCCATCACCGGCGGCAGCTTCGACGTCAACTCGGCCAAGGACATCGCCATCGTGCTGCGCGCCGGCGCGCTGCCGCGCGCCGTCAAGATACTCGAGGAACGCACGGTCGGGCCGTCGCTCGGCTCCGACTCGATCCACGAGGGCCTCACCGCCGGCCTGATCGGCACCGCGATGGTCGTGGCGTTCATGGCGATCTACTACCAGCTCTCGGGGCTGGTCGCGATCTCGGCGCTGGCGCTCAATCTCGTCTACCTGGTCGCCGCCATGGCGTATTTCGGCGCCACGCTGACGCTGCCCGGCATCGCCGGCGTCGTGCTCACCGTGGGCATGGCGGTCGACACCAACGTGCTCATCTTCGAGCGCATCCGCGAGGAGCTGCGGCACGGCCGCAGCATCCACGAGGCGGTGCGGCTCGGCTACGACCGCGCCTTCCGGACGATCTTCGACGCGCACTCCACGACGCTGATCTCCGCGCTGTTCCTGTTCCAGTTCGGGACCGGCCCGATCAAGGGCTTCGCGGTCACGCTCAGCATCGGCCTGCTCGCGAACCTGTTCACCGCCGTGCTGTTCACGCGGATGATCTACGACTACTGGCTCGGCCGCGGCAAGGTCGAGCGCATCAGTATCTGAGAGCGAGGACGATCCCCATGTTGCAACTCCTGGTCGGGACCAACATCCCGTTCATGAAGTTCCGGCGGTTCGCCTACGTGTTCTCGGGCACCCTGCTGGCGATCACCCTGGCGTGGTTCTTCGCCAAGGGCCCGCGCTACAGCGTCGACTTCACCGGCGGCACGCTGCTGCAGATCCGCACCAGCCGGCCGATCCACGCCGACGAGCTGCGCAAGGCGCTCGAGGCCGCGCACCTCGAGACCGAGATCCAGCAGATGACCGGCGAGAGCCAGAACGAGTACCTCGTGCGCTTCCGCACCGCGGGCGACCCGGTCGCGCAGGTCCAGGACGCGATCCAGAAGGGCATGCCCGGGGTCACCATGGAGCTGCGGGGCAACCAGATGGTCGGGCCCAAGGTGGGCAGCGACCTGAGATCGAAGGCATTCTGGGCCATTCTCACCAGCCTCGGGGCGATCCTGCTGTACGTCGGAATCCGATATGAGTTCAAGTTCGCACTTGGCGGCGTCGTCGCCTTGTTCCACGATGTGCTCATCACGTTGGGAGCCCTCATGTTCACCGGGCGAGAGGTCTCCCTGACCGTGGTCGCGGCACTGCTCACCATCGCCGGCTACTCGATCAACGACACCATCGTGGTGTTCGACCGCAT
>CAYSWZ010000083.1:0-35002 GCA_964434945.1 uncultured bacterium
ACTGTTCCGTCACGATGCCGCGAACCGTCACGGTCTGCCCCATGGCCAGGGGAACACCGTTGGAGTCGTTGCAGTGCAGCGTCCCGATCGGCTGCAGGGCGAGGGCGACCATCGGCGTGGCGGCGATCGCGAGGGCGGCGAACGACGTGCGGAGCGTGAACTGCATCGGTAACCCCCTGGCTTGAACCCGCTGTGGGCGACTTCCACTCGAAATCGGCTGAACTCTATCATTCGGCCGTCTTTCTTTCGGTTACAGACTAACTCAACCGCGGTTGGCACCCGTCAGCGCACCGCTCCGCAAGTCGCCTCGCGCACTCCGAGGCGGGTCGCGCCGGACGAATGCCCGCTCGCTCCTGCGATCGGGGCCCTGCTACCGAAGTGCTCCCGACGCAGTGTCCTTTCCTGCCTTCCTCCGCCCGCCGATGCCCGGGAGAGTCAAGCCACCCGACGAGGCTCGGACCGGGCGTCAGGCAATTGACTCTCCGCCCCGAACTAAAGCCCTCCCGCGGCGCAGCCGATACCTTGGCGAGCCTGGCCGCCGTCCACTCGTGGCACGAGGCTGGACCGGGCGAACCGGAGGAGGACCCCGATGCAGATGTCCCTTTCGTCACGCGAACTTCGAAAGCTCGCCCTGGTCACCGCGGCGGCGTGCGTTCTGTGCGCCTCCATGGTCGTCGGCGCGCGGGCTTCCACATCTGCACCAGCGACATCGAAGTCGTCCACCGCGACGACGAGCCACGCCAAGGCCGCCACATCCGAAGGGCGCACCGAAGTGAACGAGCGCCTGGAGAAGATGACGGACCACCTCAGCCTCACCGATGACCAGGTCACAAAGGTCCGGGAGATCCTGCAGTACCGGTCGGCGCAGCTGAGCGAGCTTCACGCCAAGTACAAGGGCCGGCTCGACACGCCCGAGAACAAGGCGACACAGGAGAAGGCGCGTCAGGAGCTTCATGCCAAGATCGAGGCGAAGCTGGCCCACGTGCTGACCGCGGGGCAGATGGCCGAGTACCGGAAGATGGGCACCGAGCGCACGAAGAAGACGAGTGCGAAGGTCGCGGAGGAGAGCGGCAGCCAGAAGTAGCTTCCCATCCGCCGAACACGTGGACGCCCGGGACCGAATTTCGGACTCGGGCGTCGATCGTTTCTCCCGGCACGACGTGCGAAACAAGAGTTCCAGCGGGCCCGGTTCGGCCCCGCTCAGCGCGGAAGGCTAGACCCCCGCGTACTCCTCCACCGGCGGGCAGGAACAGACCAGGTTCCGGTCGCCGTAGGCGTTGTCCACCCGTCCGACCGCGGGCCAGAACTTCCGCTCGCGCACCCACTCGAGCGGGAACGCCGCGCGCTCGCGCGGGTACGGCCGCGACCAGCCATCGCTCAGCACGACCTCGAGCGTGTGCGGGGCGTGCTTCAGCGGATTGTCGTCCTTCGGGAGGGCCCCGCCGGCGATCTCGTTGATCTCGCCGCGGATCGCCACCAGCGCCGCCACGAAGCGGTCGAGCTCCGCCTTCGACTCGCTCTCGGTGGGCTCGATCATCAGCGTGCCGGGCACCGGGAACGAGATGGTGGGTGCGTGGAAGCCGTAGTCCATCAGCCGCTTCGCGATGTCCTCCACCTCCACGCCGCTCGCGGCCTTCAACCCGCGCGGGTCCACGATGCACTCGTGCGCGATGGTGCCGTTCTTGCCCTTGTAGAGTACGGGGTAGTGCTTCTCGAGCTGCCTCGCGACGTAGTTCGCGTTCAGGATCGCCACCTCGGTCGCGCGCTTCAGGCCTTCGCCGCCCATCATCATGATGTACATCATCGAGATGGGCAGGATGCTCGCGCTCCCCCACGGCGCTGCGCTCACCGCGCCGATGGCCTGCGCGCCGCCGGTCGGGATCACGGGGTGGCCGGGCAGGAACGGCGCCAGGTGCTTCGCCACGGCGATCGGCCCCATGCCGGGGCCGCCGCCGCCGTGCGGGATGCAGAACGTCTTGTGCAGGTTCAGGTGGCAGACGTCGGCGCCGATGTCACCGGGCCGGCAGAGCCCGACCATGGCATTCATGTTGGCGCCGTCCAGGTACACCTGGCCACCGTGCTGGTGCACCACCTGGCAGATCTGCGTGATGGCCTCCTCGAACACGCCGTGCGTCGAGGGGTAGGTCACCATGAGCGCGGCGAGCTGCTTCGAATGCTGCTCGGCCTTGGCCTTGAGATCGCTCACGTCGATGTTCCCGTGCTCGTCGGTCTTCACCACCACCACGTTCAAGCCGGCCATCACGGCGCTCGCGGGGTTCGTGCCGTGCGCGGACTGCGGGATCAGGCACACGTTCCGCCGGCCCTCGCCGCGGGACTCGTGGTACGCGCGGATCACCAGGAGCCCCGAGTACTCGCCCTGCGAGCCGGCGTTCGGCTGGAGCGAGACGGCGTGGAAGCCCGTGATCTCCGCCAGCGCCCCCTCGAGCTTGTCGAACATCGCCCGGTAGCCCTCGGCCTGCGAAGGGGGCGCGAACGGGTGGAGGCCGCCCACCTCGGGCCACGTCACGGGCAGCATCTCGGCGGCGGCGTTCAACTTCATGGTGCAGCTCCCGAGCGGGATCATCGAGTGCGTGAGCGACAGGTCGCGGGACTCGAGCTTCCGCATGTAGCGCATCATCTCGGTTTCGGAGTGGTACGTATTGAACACGGGGTGCGTGAGAAACGGGCTCTTGCGCGCGAAACGCTCGTCGAACCGGCCTGCCGTGCCGGTGAGCAACGACTCCGCGGTGAACGCGGCGGCCGCCCCGCCGTTGAACAGGGCGAGGAGATCGGCGAGATCGAACGCGGTCGCGGTCTCCCCGAACGACACCGACACGCTGCCGTCCGCCACGTACCGGAGGTTGATGCGCCGGGCCTCGGCCGCCCGCCGCACCTCGGCCAGCCGGGTGGCCCCGCCGGAGACCTGAACGTGCACCGTGTCGAAGAATGTCTCGGCGAGCACCTTGTGACCGAGCTTGCGCACGCCTGCGGCGAACGCCTCGGCCATGAGGTTCACGCGCTCGGCGATCCGCGTGAGGCCCGCCGGACCGTGCCACGCGGCGTAGAACCCGCTCATCACGGCGAGCAGCACCTGCGCCGTGCAGATGTTGCTCGTCGCCTTCTCGCGGCGGATGTGCTGCTCGCGCGTTCCGAGCGCCATCCGCAGCGCGGGCCTGCCGTTCGCGTCCTTCGAGACACCGATGATGCGGCCGGGCATCTGCCGCTTGAACTCGTCGCGAGTCGAGAAGAACGCAGCATGCGGGCCGCCATAGCCGAACGGCACGCCGAAGCGCTGCGCGTTCCCGAGCGCCACGTCGGCGCCCCATTCCCCGGGCGGCACGAGCTTCGTGAGCGCGAGGAGATCGGTGGCGGCCACGACGAGCGCCCCGGCGGCGTGCACCTGGCCGGCGAGCGCACGGAAATCGGTGATCGCCCCGTACGTGTTCGGGTACTGGACGAGCACGCCGCACACCGTGGCATCCAGCGTGAAGGCCGACGCCTTCTGGACCTTGATGGCGATCCCGCGCGCGCGTCCCCGGGCGCGGACCACGTCGATCGTCTGCTGGTGGCAGTCGTCCGCCACGAGGAACGTGGTGCGGCCCTCGTGCACGGCATGGCAGAGCTGCATGGCCTCCGCGGCGGCGGTGGCTTCGTCGAGCAGCGAGGCGCTGGCGATCGGGAGCGCGGTCAGGTCGGTGACGACGGTCTGGAAGTTGAGCAGCGCCTCCAGCCGCCCCTGCGCGATCTCCGCCTGGTAGGGGGTGTACGCCGTGTACCAACCGGGATTCTCGAGGATGTTGCGCAGCACCACCGCGGGCGTGTGCGTGGTCGAGTAGCCGAGGCCGATGAAGCTCCGCCACACCTCGTTGGGGGCGACGAGGCGCCGGAACTCGGCGAGCGCCTCCTGCTCGGACATGGGGGCCGGCAGAGCGAGCGGGCGGCCGAACCGGATGTTGGCCGGCACGGTGGCGTCGATGAGCGCCGCGAGCGAGGGATAGCCGAGGACCGCGAGCATCTGGCGCTGGTCGGCGTCGGTGGGGCCGATGTGCCGCGGGACGAACGAATCGGGAAGCGGGATCGAGGTCACGGTGAGACTCCTGGTGGGGGCGCGGAGCGCCCCGGGCTGGCGCGGCGTAGAGCGGTGGGACAGTGCCGCAAACTTAGCAGGCAGCGCCGCATCGCACGAGCGGCGCGGGGCCGCCTGGGCGTCGGGCGACGGAAAGCGCGGGGGCGCGCGCCCCGGCGGAGGGCACGGTGGCCAAACGGCTACCGCCGGCTACTTCCCGCGCAGGTCCTTCACCGCCGCCGGCGGGATGGTGTCGAGCGGCGGCGGGCTCCCCTGCGAGCCCACGACATACGCCTTGATGTCGGTGCTCGTGCCGCAGCCGACGCTGCAGAACGCCGACCAGTTGCTGGCGAACATCACGCGCATCCCGTCGGGTGAGGGGACGGCGTGCACCTCGCAGCGGTAGCACCCGTCGATCGCGCTGTGGCTGTGGGCGAGGCGCTCGACCGCGTGGCTCCCGTCCATCTTGATCGCCACCACCTCGTCGCTGAAGCGCTGGCCGGGACTCGAGTAGTAGCTCGCGTACACCCAGCCGGGCCGCTGCGTGTTGCGCGTCGAGAGATGGTGCGGGAACGCCTCGTTCGCGGGATCGGTGAGCATCGTGACCGCCCCGTCGCGCAGGCGGACCATGACCACGCCCGCCATGTCCTGGCCGTTCACCGTGGCCGGGCAGCCGTTGCTCCGCTGGCCGATGATCACGTCCTCATTGTTGTCGAACGGGTTCAACGCCACGTCCGCATGCCCCAGGTCCAGGATGAAGCCGTTCGCCGGATCGTGGCTCAGGCACTCGGTCGTGGCGGCCGGATAGACGTGCGGCGTGAGTGCCAGCGTGCTCGGGTTGATGTCGAAGACGCGCGGGTAGTCGCCGTTGTAGCTCACGATCGCGTACTTGCCCGAAGCCGAGACGCCGACCCAGTCGATCGAGCAATCCGTCAAGCCGCAGTCCGTGATGTCGCGCGCAGGGCCGATCCGCCGGCTCGGGTAGGGCGCGAGCGGTGCCTGCGGATCCATGTCCACGATCAGCATCTGCGTGTTGCTCGCGATCGCCACGTACCGGCCGTCGTTGGAGGGGTTCCCCTCCGCGGAGCCGATGCCGTATTGCGACGTGATCGGCAGTGGCCAGGTGCGCGTCTTGGTGCAGGTCGTGACGTCGAACCACATGAGCTCGGTGCCCGTCTGGTCGACGTTGATGAGTTCGTGCGGGTGCGAACGCGAGGGGTGCCAGCGGTAGTCCCACAACGGATCGTTCGCGCACGGTCCGAAGAGCGGCTTGTACGTGGTCCCGTCGAGGAAGAGCGGCGATGGCCCGCCGCGGTTCTCGATGGTGATCAGCGTCTGATCGGAGTTCCACGGCCCCTGCTTCGAATACACGTGCCGGGCATCCGCGCCCCAGGTGCCGCTCACCGGCGTGGTCGGAAGGCCGGTGTCGTTGGCGATGCGGACGACCTGCGTGTTGAAGGTCGGGTCGGTGGTCGGCGTGAGATAGGCGGGGCGCGGCGTCATCGGCTCGGTGAAGACGAGCGTGGGATCGGTCACGAGCCCGGAGCTGCCTCCGCCCGGGGCCGAGATCGTGAAAGCGTCCACCACGCTCCCGGGCGTGCAGTTGATGTCGTCGGTGCCGCCCCCCGCGGGTCCGCACAGGAACTGCCCGGAGATCGCCGAGTCGCTGAAGCGCAGCACCATCGCGCCGTGCCGCATGGCGCGGTAGACGGACCACGCCGGCTGCGTGCACGTGAGCCACAGGCAGCTTCCGTCCTGCTCCAGGTCCGCCCCGCCGGTCCCCACGGTCAGGTGCACGACGCCGTGCTGCGGCGAGCTTCGCTCGTAGTCGTGGCTGTGGCCGTTCAGGTTCAGGACGTACTTGCTGTGGCTGTCGCCGAGCGCGTCGAGGTAGCCCTTGATCTGGGGTTCTCCCGGGTGGTGACCCGACGAGTAGGCCGGCTGGTGCCCGAACGTGACGATGAACTTGATCGTGGGATCGGCCTGCGCCTGGTCCATGAGTGCCACCGCGTGCGTGTTCCAGTCCGTCCACGTGTCACTCGTCCAGGGTTCGGGGTAGGCGATGAAGCGGACGTTTCCGTAGTCGAACCACGACCAGTCCTCGCCGCAGCAGCTCACCGCGGGCGCGCCCGGCGAAGTCTGGGGGTTCGGGAGGTCGAACCGGCCCTTGTAATCGCGCATGTCGTCGGCCGAGGGCACGTCCCACTCGTGGTTGCCCCATACCGGCATGTAGGCCGCGTCCTGCGACCAAACCATGACGTCGTTGAAGTGGGCATCCGCGACCGGCAGGCCGTTCGGGTTCGCGTACGTGAGGTCACCGATACCGAGCACGAACGCGGGCTTGACGCCGGCGATCAGGCTCTGCACCCCGGCCATCGGCGCGTACGACGCGGCATCGCCGATGTCGGCTTCGGCCGCGACCGTGAACCCGCTGCTGCCGCGTGGCGGCGGGGTGCGGAACGTGTGGTCCGGCCCGGTCCCGACGGAATAGTGGTAGAGCGTGTTCGGCTGGAGCCCGGTGAGCTTCGCCTCGTGGAATGGCCCGGGAGACGAGATCGGTGTCGGGCTCGGGGCCGCGCCGGTCGCGGTCTGGCCGTACGCCGTGGTCGGCCCGTAGCGGATCGTGCTCTCGCTCCCGCGCCAGTCGAACGAGACCGCGCTGGCGCCGATGATCGTCCAGTGGATCTCGTCCGCGCAGAGCGCGGGCGTGGCCCAGGTGGCCACGAGGACGAGTGCAGGGGCGAGACGCGAGCGAAGGAGCGCCATCGGCTGATCCTCGAGGTTCCACCGGGAGCCGGCCGCCTGCGGGCCGGGAAGGACTGGGCTGCGAGGCGCGATCGATCGGCGCCGGCCGACCGGTTCGCGTGCGAAGCAGATTCGGTGCCCGGACCGTGCGGCCGCGGACGAAATCCTATCGCGTGTCGTGGTGCCCACTCGGCGATGTCGCACCGACGATGCCAACGCCGCCCGGCCCGGCCGAGCGTGCACTCCGCACTCCCACCGTGGTGGCCTGCACGCTCGGGCGTGTCAACACAACGTAACGCCTGATGCGCTATCGTCGCCAGCCATGCTCCGCGCCACCGGGTACGCCCTCCTGTTCCTGGCGCTCGCGGCCGCCTGGCTCGTCCGGCCCCTCGCCCCCACTGGCCTCGCCTCCCGGCCGCAGCCCGCTGCAAGCTACGCCGACGCGGTGAGCCTCGTCCACTCGCTCGCCGCCGCCGACGTGCAGGGGATCGCGCCCGAGTGCCGGACCGAACTCCTGACGCACGGTGAGCGCACCGCGCACGTGATCGTGCTCCTCCACGGGCTCACGAACTGTCCGGCGCAGTTCGACTCGCTCGCGCGGCTCGCGTTCGCGCGCGGCGCCAACGTGCTCGTACCGCGGCTCCCCCGTCACGGGCTGGCCGATCGGATGACCGAAGAACTCGCCGGGCTCGAGGCGAGCGAGCTGCGCGCGTTCACCGATCGCGTGCTCGACGCGGCGCATGGACTCGGGGACACCGTCACCGTGGCCGGCCTGTCGATCGGCGGCGTCATGGCGGCGTGGGCCGGCCAGGAGCGCGCCGACGTGGACCGCGCCGTGGTCATCGCGCCGATGCTCGGCTGGGCGGGGGCGCCGGGCCCGTTGCGGACGGCGGGGCTCACGCGGCTCGGGCTCCTCCTCCCCAACCGGTTCGTGTGGTGGGACGATGCGCGAAGGGAGGCGCTCGCAGGACCGAAACACGTCTATCCGCGCTTCGCCTCGCGCTCAGTGGCGGCGTGCCTGTGGCTTGGCGGTGCCGTGCTCGCGCGGTCCGCGCACGCGGCCCCCGCGGCCCGCTCGCTCGCCGTCGTGACCGTGGGCGGCGACCCGGCGGCCGACAACAGCTCGGCCGCGGCGCTCGTGCGCGCCTGGCGCGCGCACGGCGCGCGCGAACTCCTCACGTACGAGTTCCCGGCCGCACTCCACCTGAGCCACGACGTCGTCGACCCGGAGCAGGTGGGCGGGAACCCCGCGCTCACCTACCCGGTCCTGTTGCGCTACATCGCGCGATGAGTGACCGTCGGCGAATCAGGCGTCCCTGCGGCGAGCGCCCCGGCGAAGCCGCATCGTCGTGAAGATGACGAGGAGGAGTGCGACGATGTTGAGCCACAACCTCCAGTTGCCGGTGCTCACCGGGCGAAGCATCAGCGCGCCGAGAGACACCGCACTGCATGCGATCGCAATGGCGAGAAGCGCAATGGTTCCGCTGCTGAGCCGTTGGGACTCCATCGTCGACGCCTCCTGTGACGGGATCGGCGGCCGGGAAGAGGACGCGATGAGGCTGCCCGAAATGCGCATGCAGGACAAGCCCTGCCGTAAGCGGGAGCGCCTTCTCACTCTCCATTTCGGGAGTGAAGCACGCCGCGGGCAAGATCGGAGCGATGCATGCCGCCCACACTGAAGGCGTCGGTGTTCGTCGGCACGAGCCTCGACGGGTTCATCGCGCGACCCGACGGCACGTTCGGCTTCCTCCCCGAGGACCCCGAGCCGCACGGTTACGACGAGTTCATCGCGTCGGTGGACACGCTCGTGATCGGGCGGAAGACGTTCGAGACCGTGCTGGCGTTCCCGGCGTGGCCCTACGGCCGGAAGCGGGTCGTGGTCCTGAGCAGCCACCCGCTCGACCTCGCGGCGGCAAAGGGGCCGGTCGAGCAGATGGGCGGCCCGCCCGCCGAGATCGCCTCGCGACTGGCGGCGAGCGGCTCCCGCCACGCCTACGTCGACGGCGGCACGACGATACAGGGGTTCCTCCGTGCCGGGCTCATCCAACGACTCATCGTGACTCGCGTGCCCGTGTTGATCGGCCAGGGGATCCCGCTCTTCGGAGCCCTGCCGCACGACGTGCGGCTGCGACACGTCGCCACCCGGCAGTTCGCGAGCGGGCTCGTCCAGAGCGAGTACGAAGTGGATGCCTGACGGACTTCCGGTGCGGAGGCCGAGATTCCCGCGGCGCGCGAGCGTCGGGTTGTCGGAAAGCCCGTGAAGGCGATCCTCCGATCGCCGCGCCTCGTCCTCCTCGCCGCGGGCCTCGCAGGGCTCGCCGCACTCATCTTCGCGCGCGGCTGGTACGTGCACGACCTCATGTTCCGGTTCCTGGTCTGGAACCTCTTTCTCGCGCTGGTGCCGGCGTTCGCGTCGGCCGCGCTCGTGCGCGCCGACCGGCTCGGCGCGCGCGTGATCGCGGTGGGATGCGCTGCCGTGTGGCTCCTCTTCCTCCCCAACGCCCCTTACCTCATCACCGATCTCGTCCACCTGCACCCGCGCCCCCCGGTGCCCTACTGGTTCGACATCCTCCTCTTCACCGCATTCGCCGGCGCCGGCATCCTGGCAGCGTTCTCGTCGTTCCGGGACGTCGAGTTCGTGGTCGCACGGCGGTTCGGCCGCGCGGCGAGCTGGGCCGTACTGGCACTCGCGGCGTTCGCCTCGGGGTTCGGGATCTACCTCGGCCGGGTCGAGCGCCTGAACAGCTGGGATGTCTTCACGCAGCCGGCCGGGCTCCTGGCTGCCGTGACCGAGCGGCTGTTCGCGCCATGGACACAACCTCGGGCGCTGGCCGTGACGCTCCTCCACGGCGCCGTCGTGCTGTTCGGGTACGTCGCGATCCGGGTGATCACGAGGCCGCGCCGCGGTCATGAGACGGACGCCTCAGGGGGTTGATCGGTCAGCAACTGTCCTTGGGTGCCGCGAACGGACGAGCGCGGGGAGAAGAGATCACGGGCGACAAGCGACGCGCCGCGCCTCCAATGTTCCAGGGGAACTCCCGCGCGCGTGATTCGTCCCTCCCCCGGGGCCGGCATGCGCCGGGGCGAGTCCCGAGCTCGCTCAGGGGCGTCGTGCCGGTCCCGACCGCCCGAGATGTGGCCGCCGACGCATTTCATCCGCTCGAGGGAAACGCAATGCCAGAGAAACTCTTGTTGCACCTGCTCGTGTGCGGGGTGCTCCTGTGTGCGGTCGTCGTGTGTGTGGCTGCCGCGGACGACGCGACATCGCCGCGGCCCGATCTCACCGGCCACTGGGTGCTGAATGGGAAAGCGAGCGAGTTCCCGCCCTTCGGCGGTAGCGGCGGTGGGGGCGGTGGCGGTGGCGGTGGCGGGTACGGCGGGCGGCACGGCGGCGGCGGTGGACGCGGCATGTGGGGCGGCGGTGGTGGCGGCGGTTTTGGCGGACGCCACGGCGGCGGGGGTGGCGGCAGTGAAGGCGGCGAGCGGGGCGAGGCAGGCGGTCAGGCCGGCGCCCAGGGCGGCCCCCGCATGCAACTCCCGACTGACATGGTCCTCGAACTCGGGGACTCGGATCTGGTCGTGAGCGAGCGCGGACTGCCCGTCCGGAAGCTCGAGTTCGGCCCGTCCGGCCCGGCTGGCGCGGCGACTCCGCCCGACGCCGCGAAGCCGGGGGCCGGGCCGGTGAACGGAGCTGCAGCGAGCACCGCGCCGGCCACCGGCGCCTCGGCGAACGGGGCGGCGCCGAACGCTTCGCCGACCACGATGGCGCCGAACGGCGCGGCGCCGGCAGGTGCGACCACCGCGACCTCCGCGCCGGCGGCCGCAGCGCCCGCGGCCGCGGCGCCGGCGGCCTCAGCGCAGGGGGCCAATGCTGTCCCGATGCTGCCCGCGCACTGGGAAGGCGTGCACCTGATCTCCAACTACCAGACTCGCCGCGGCGGCCTCATTCGTGAGACCTGGGATCTCTCGAAGGACGGGAAGCAGCTGACCGTCAAGACGTCGCTCCCCGCAAGCGACGATCGTCCGGGCATCGAGTTCAAGCGGGTGTACGACCGGGTGGAGGCCGACCAGTAGCCGAACGACGAGAACCGGCGGGCGGCGCGACGGGTCGATCTCCCGGCCCGGCACCGCCCGCCGCTGGCGTTCACAGCGCCTGCAGCACGGCGCACTTGAGGTAGTGGGTCTCCGGCACTGCGAGCAGGCGGGGGTGGTCGGCGGCCTCGCCGGACCAGTCGAGGATCCGCATCGGGCGCTTGGCGGCACGCGCCGCCTCGAGCAGGACCTGGCGAAACATGTCGTCGTCCAGGTGGTGACTGCACGAGCAGGTCACGAGCACGCCATCCTCCTCGAGAAGATTCATCGCGAGCCGGTTGTGCTCACGGTAGGCACGGGCGCCGGCGGCCACGGCGCGGCGGGACTTGATGAGCGCCGGAGGGTCGAGCACGATGATGCCGAAGCGCTTGCCCTCGCGTTCGAGCTTCCGCAGCGCGTCGAACGCGTCGAGCCTCAGGAACTGCACCTGCCCGACCAGCTCGTTCCGCGCCACGTTCGCCCGGGCGAGCTCCAGCGCGGGCTCGGAGGAATCCACGCCCAGCACGCTCACCGCGCCGCCGCGCGCCAGGTGCATGGACCACTCTCCCTGGTAGCAGAAGAGGTCGAGCGCGGTGCGGCCCTTCGCGCGTGCCTCGGCCCGGCGCCGATTTTCGCGCTGGTCCAGGAAGAGGCCGGTCTTCTGCCCGTGCACGAGGTCGGCCTCGAGCGCGAATCCGCCCACGTTCACCGCGACGCGGTCGGGCACGTCCCCCCACCACGTCTCCCGGCGCTGCTCGAGCCCCTCGAGCGCGCGCAGCGGCGAGTCGGCCACGAGCACCGCTCCCCTCGGTGCGAAGACCTGTTCGAGCGCGGCGCGCAGCAGCGGCAGTCGCTTCTCGATGCCGAGCGTGAGGACCTGGACGGAGAGCACGTCGCCATAGCGATCCACCACCAGCCCGGGGAGCTGATCCGATTCGCCGTACACGAGCCGCACCGACGCCTCGCCCGGATACACCGAGTCGCGCAGGCGCCGCGCGCGCTCCAGGCGCTTCACGAAGAACGCCGTGTCGATCTCCTCGCGGCCACGGGTCAGCAGCCGGGCGCAGATCAGGCTGTGCCGGTTGACGTACGCCTGCCCGAGGAACGCGCCCCGGTAGTCGCTCACGTCCACCATGCCGCCTTCCTCGACGGCGCCGAGCCAGCTCTCGACCTCGTTGCTGAAGATCCACGGGTGGCCGCCCCGCACACGGCGGTCCTCGCCGCGACGCAGCACGAGCCTCGGCGCGGCGATGGCGGTGCTCATGGGAGGCTCTTCGCTTCGCTCATCGCCGGCGACCCTGTGGAGGTTGTCACTTCTGGCTCTTCAACATGTGGCCGATCATCCGGTAGGTCATGCGCGCGGCGAGGAAGTCCGAAGCCACGTTGCCCGGAAGCGGCGCCAGTTCCACCACGTCGCATCCCACGATCCGCCGGGTGGCCGCCACCGCGGCGATCAAGTCGCTCGCTTCGTACCAGTCGAGCCCGCCCGGCTCGGGCGTGCCGGTGCCCGGCAGGAACGCAGGGTCCAGGCCGTCGAGGTCGAACGTGACGAACACGTCGCCGGTGAGGGCGTCGAGAATGCGCTTCCAGTCGCCCTTCAGGTGCCGGAACGCCCGGACACTCCAGATGGGCGCCGGATGCGACTGGAGATGCCGGGCCTCCTCCTCGGACAGCGAGCGGATGCCCACCGAGGCGGCCGGGCACAGCTCGCGAATCCGCCGCATGACGCACGCGTGCGAGTCGGGTGAGTCGAGATAGCGGTCGCGCATGTCGGCGTGCGCGTCGATCTGGAGCACGCTCAGCCTCGGGTGGCGCTTGAGCGCCGATCGCACGGCTCCTGCGGTGATGCTGTGCTCACCGCCCAGCATGACCGGCAGCTTCTGCGCGGCGTAGATCCAGTCGAACGCCTGCTCCACGCGCCTCGCCATCTCTCCCGGCCCGAGCGCGGTGGGTTCCAGCTCGGGAAGCGTGTGGATGCCCGCCCGGTAGATGTCACCCAGCTCGTCGTCCCACACCTCCATGTTCCGTGAGGCCGCGACGATCGCCTGCGGTCCCCAGCGTGTGCCGCCCTGGTAGGAGGTGCTGAAGTCGTAGGGCACGGGCAGGACCACCACGCGGCTCGTCTCGAATGAGGACGACTCCGGCTCGAGTCCGCCGAAATTATGGGGAAGGCCCCACGGGGGCATGTCACTCATCGCCTGCTCCACGGACTCCTGGGGACGTCGCTGGCCCGGCCGCCGGCCGGCTCGCGCTCGGCCCGGGGCGGCTCTCGTGCCGGCCCGACGGTCGGAAGGGGACCGGAGATTGCAGGCAGCGCCCCAAATACACAAGGCCCCGGCCGTTTCACCGGCCGGGGCCCGTGGCGCTTCCTCCGCTCAGGCGGTTCGGGCCGCCGGCCGGCCCACGCGACGGCGCTGGCTCCGCACCTCGGTGGCGGCGCCGTTGATGTCCTTCGGGAACTCCGTGCCACGATCGAGGATGTTGCACTCGGTCTTGGTCATTCCGAACGTCCGCTTGAGGTAGTTCTCCGCGAACTCGGTGTCGAAGGCCTTGCACGAGAAGATGTCCACACTGACGTAGTTCTTGTCGGGAAACGTGTGGATGCTGATGTGGCTCTCGGCGATCAGGACGAAACCCGAAAGGCCCCAGTCCTCGGGCTTCAAGCCGCTGTACTTGAACACGTAGGGCGGCATGATCTTGGTCATGCCGATGCGTGCGGGAAGTTCTTCGAGGATCCTGTAGATGAGATTCAGATCCGTGAGCTTAGCCTTGTCGCACCCGTACCCATCGAGCATGAGGTGAGGCCCGAATCCGGTCATCTCGTCAGCCACCTCCGGGAAGCCCGCGCCAGGCGCGGCGTCGTGGTTTGGTCTGGATCGTCATCGTCACCTACCGTTCCGAGTCCTTGTCGTCCCCGAACTCGTTGAAGTCGTCCTCACCCAGCTGAAGATCGTCGTCCTCGACGAAGTCATCGTCGAATTCGTCGTCATCACCGATCTCGTCGTCGTCGAGGTCGTCCTCGTCGAACTCCTCGTCGTCCTCGAGCTCGTCGTCCCCGATCGCTTCGACATCCTGTTCGCCGAAGACGTCGAACTCTTCGTCCCCGTCGCCCTTCTTGCGCTTCATGTCCACCCCTCGTGAGCCGGAGCGCCTCGACGCGCCTCTCGCTCGCCCAACTTGGATGCACGAACCCTCGCGACGTTGCACGTTGCGACGGCCGCACGCTTCCGGAAGAAAGCACGCGCAGTATACGAACCGCCCTCGGGGGGTCAATGGAAAATGCACCCCTCCCCCGCGCGCGCTCCCGGGCGGGTCCCGGGGGCGCTCCGGCGATCGCCCCCGGCGCTGGTTGCGCGTCGTGCCGCGTTCGCCGTTCTCGCCACTTCAAGCGCTCGTATCGGCGGCTCGGGGCCGGCGAAAGAGTGAAAAGGACGAAAAACGCGCCTCCACCCTCGCTCGACCAGGCGAGCCCGCCCGGCTCGCCGGCCCGCGACACGGCTCTCGCCAGGCGCACCGGGACCGCGCGCGTCCGTGACCGCGCACGAAGGCGAGAATGGCGGGGTTGACGGGACTCGAACCCGCGACCTCCTGCGTGACAGGCAGGCGTTCTAACCAGCTGAACTACAACCCCGCACCCAGGGCGCGGCCAGCGGAAGTGGCCGGAAGGCCAAGGGACGCGGCACAATAGCCGCCGACCCCGAGGGTGTCAAAGGCGCAGCCTCTGCGAACGCGGCGCCTCACGACCCCTTCAATAGACGCGCTTGAGCGAGACGCCCGGGTAGTAGTGGCCGAGGATCCCCTCGCCGCTCACGCCCCGGCGCGCCATCGCGAGCGCGCCCGTCTGGCAGAGGCCGACGCCGTGTCCCGAGCCCGCGCCGCTCGCCACCACGGCGAGCGATTTCCGCGTCGCAGGGTCGCGGAGCACGCCGATCTTGAAGAGATTCGAGCGCAGGATCGCATTCGAGTTGCCGCCTCGCCGCAACAACTGCCGCAGCGAGTGCGCGTGAATGCGGATCAGCCCGGTCGTGGTCTCCACCTCGAGCCACCACACGCGGCCGGAGCGCGAGCGCTGCGCGACGCGCACGTCCAGGAGCTCACCCACGCCGCCCGGCGGCAGGCCGACGCCGAACTGCGGCGCGTACCTGGCGATGTTGGCGAGGAACTCGCGCGCGCTCCACTGCTCGCGCCAGCGGTATTGCGGCGAGTTCGCGCAGAAGTCGCCCCCGGCCCCGGCGTCGGGGTGACTGGTGAGGTAGTCGTAGGACGTCGTCGGCCAGGCTTCCCAGGCCTCGGCGCTCATGCCACCGCAGGTGGAGCAGTAGTTGGCCCGGATCGCCTCGCCTCCCGAAAGGCCGACGAGCCCGCGCGTGCTCTCGACGCAGCGGGTCGCGAACGGTTGCTCGGACTCGATCGGGCTGAAGAGCTGGTCCTCGACGGTGGCGAAGAGGTCGAAGCCCTCGCTTCCGCGCCGCCCCTTGTAAAAGATCGTGTAGCTCCGCGCGGCGACCGCCTGCGCCCGGCCCGCCTCGAGGAGCGAGTCCGAGAGCGCGCCGATCTCCCCGGGGACCACGCCGAGCAGGTAGCGCTCGAGCGGCAGCCGGGTGGCCACCGTGAGCTGCCCGCGCGGGTTCAGGAACACCTTGAACCTTCCGCGCCAGTGGCCGTTCTTCCAGAGGAAGACCGCCTCGTCGCCGCGCGCGAGCCGCTCGGCGCCGACCCAGAGCGTGTCGCCGGCGTGGAGGACGAGCAGCGGCACCGCACGCGCGTGGTCGCGCGGGGTCACGAGGAGCTGCGTTCCGGAGACACGGAACGCGATCGGGCCGGCGGTCGTGTGCAATCCCGGGCGATCGTGGCTCTGGACCTCGAGCGTCTGGACGCCGCTGAACCCGATGGTCGTGCTGTCGAGATCCCACCCCAACCCGACGTCGAGCACGGGCTCGCCGTGGATGTGCGATGCGGCCTGCGGAACGGGCTGCGGCGTGGGCGGGTGAGCTTGCGGAACGGGCGTGACTGCCGTGCCGCCGCTCGACGGGCCCGGCGGAGCGGCCGGGGTCTGGGAGGCCGGCAGCGGAGCGCAGCCGGCGGCGAGGCCGAGGAGCGCGGCCAGGAGCGCGAGCGCCGCGTATCGCCGGATCACGAGCGACCCCCGTTCGGGATGCAGCCGGGGGTGATGCTGCCCAGCACGACCGGGTGGCGCGCGCCGGTGGCTCCCGGCACGTTTCCGGGCTCGCCGCACAGCGTGAGGTGGGCGAGGAACGCGAACGCGAGCGCTTCTTTGATGCCGGGAGAGACACCGAGCTCGTCAAGGCGCTCGACGCGCATCCCGTCCAGGCGGCGGCGGAGCGCCAGCATGAGCGTGACGTTCCGCACCCCGCCCCCGCTCGCGTAGAGCGCATCCACCTTGCCGTGCGGGGTCACGTACTCGTGGATGGCGCGTTCGATCGAGGCCGCGGTCAGCTCGACCGCGGTGGCGAGCGTGTCCTCGAGCGACAGGCCCATCTCCTCCCCGAGGTCGGCGAGCCGCTCGGCGTAGTGCTCGCCGAACGTCTCGCGCCCGGTCGAGCGCGGGGGCGGTGTCGCGAAGAACGGATCGGCGAGCAGCTCCTCGAGCAGTCCCTCGTGTGCACGCCCCGACGCCGCGAGCCCGCCGGACTCGTCGTGACGCGCGAGCCCGCGCGTGCCCGCCCGCACGAGGCCGTCGAGCACGGCGTTTCCCGGGCCGGTGTCGAACGCGAGCACGTCGGCGAGCGAGCCGCCCTTCTTGAGCCAGGTCACGTTCGCCATGCCGCCGAGGTTCAGGAGCAACCGGGATTCGCGGTCGGAGCGGAAGAGCCAGAAGTCCGCGATCGGGACGAGCGGGGCGCCCTCCCCACCCGCGGCCGTGTCGCGGCGCCGGAAATCGGTGACCACGCACACGCCGGTCCGCTCGGCGAGCGTTGCGGCCGAACCGAGCTGGAGCGTCAGCGCGCGGCCGGCGCCTGCCGCGCGCGGCAGGTGGCGCACCGTCTGGCCGTGCGATCCGATCGCGCTGATGTCCGTGAGCTTCACGCCCCCCTGTTCCGCCACCTCGCGCACCGCATCCGCGTAGGCCTCGGCGAGCTCGCAGTCCAGTCGCATGAGGCGTTCGGGCTCGACCGAATCGGCGGCCGCCACGGCGAGGATCTCGGAGCGCAGCTCGTCCTCGAGCGGAGTCTCGAGCTCGGCCACCACCACATGCGTCGCCGAGAGCCCCTCGCCCTTCAGTCGCACCAGCACCGCATCCACGGCATCCGCCGATGTGCCGGTCATGAGGCCGACCACCAGTCGCTCGGGGCGCGAGCGGTAGTCCCGGATCGGAGTCAGTGCGTCGCGGGCCATGAGTGGACTCTCGGGGTGAACGTCGGGCGCCGGCGTGGCGTCCCGGCGCCGGTGGGACAGGATGGCATGGATGCGGGGCCGGTCACACTACCTCCGTCCCACGTGTTTCGCGATGAACGTGTCGGCGAGCGCCACCGCCTCGGCCGCGGAGCGTCGACCCTCCACGGCGTCCGCGAGCAGCGTCTCGAGCGTGTCGTCGAGGGCGATGCGGCCGCGGAAGTTCGGGAGGAAGCGCGCCGTATCGTACTGCCGGTAGACGAGCTGCTGCTGCGGCCGGGCGCGATACCACGCCGTCGTGTCCGCGCCCAGGTTCGCAGGTTGCACGAACTGGAGCGCCGTGGCCAGCGCGTGGGCATTCTCGGGGCGGACGAGAAAGCGCGCCAGCTTGAGCGCGTCCTCCTTCCGGCGGGAGGCGGTGAAGCTCGCGAGCACCTCGCCGCCCGCGAGCGAAGCGTGCGTCCCGCGATCCGAGGCGGGCCGGGGCACGAGCGCGACGCCGTAGCGGAGGTCGGGCGCCGCCTTCGAGGCCCGCACCCCGAGTTCCAGCGTTCCGAGGACGAGCCCCAGCCTGCCGTTCACGAACTCGGCGGCGAGCGAGTCCTCGCCCGCGAGGAGACCCACCGTGGGGAGCGACGCCGCGAACTCGAGCGCCTCGACGGTCTCGGGCGATCCGAAGCGCGTGGAGTCGAGCCCCGCCGAGAGCAGCTCCCCGCCGTTGCCCCACGCGAGCGGCATGAACCATCCGAGCAGCGCGCCGTCGGGCACGCCGCAGCCGTGCACGCCGCCACCCAATCGCTGGATCCGCATGGCGGCCGTCCGGAAGTCCTCCCACGTGTCCGGCGCGCGCGCGCTGTCGAGCCCGGCCCGCGCGAACAGGCGCTTGTTGTAGAGCAGCACCTGCGTTCGCAGCAGCCACGGGAGCCCGTAGATGGCGTCCCCCAGCATGCACATGTCCCAGCCGCGGAGCCCCGGCCGCAGGTCGGCCACGCCCGCGCTCCAGTCCGAGAGCGAGTTGCCGGCGATGAACCGCGGCAGCTCTCCGCCGTGGAGCTGGCACAAGTCCGGGGGTGCGCCCGCCTTCACCGCGGCCGCTATCGTGTCGCCGCCACTCCCCCACGGGATCGCCACGAGGTCGACGTGGATTCCGGCGTTCTCCGCCTCGAACCGGCGCGCGAGCGGCTGGATGGCCTCGACCGGCCACGACACCCAGAACACCAGTTCGTGGGGCCTCACCGCATGCCGGGGTGCGCAGGACAGCGCGAGCGTCGCGAGTGCGGCCGGCGCCCACGCCCGCCACGCCCGCCGGTTCATGCGGGCGTGCCCTCGCCGAGCGCCCCGCGCACGAACCCGTCGGCCGCCGCGAGTCGGCGCTCGGCCTCGTCGCGCGAGCAACCGGTCTTCACCATCACGATCGCGACCTTGACGCTCTTGCCGGCGGCCTCGATCGCGTGGCCGGCGGCGGCGTAGTCGCAACCCGTCACCGTCATCACCGTGCGCCGGCCGCGTTCGACCAGCTTCTGGCTGTTGGCCATGAGGTCCACCATCATGTTCTCGTAGGCCTTGCCCACGCGCACGAACGACGCGGTCGAGAGCATGTTGCAGACGAGCTTCTGCGCGGTGCCCGCCTTCATGCGCGTGCTGCCCATGAGCACCTCGGGCCCCACGACCGGGCAGATCGCGACGTCCACCTCGAGCGAGAACTCCTCGCGCGGCGTGCACGTGACGTACACGGTGCGCGCCCCGAGGGAACGCGCGCGTGCGATGGCGCTCACCACGTACGGTGTCCGCCGGCTCGCGGCCAGGCCCACGACGGTGTCCTCGGGCCCGACCTCCAGGTCGTCCATCGCCTGCGCGCCGTGATCGGCACGGTCCTCCGCGCCCTCGACCGCGCGGACGACCGCGGTGTAGCCACCCGCGATCACCCCCACGACCTGGTCCGGATCCGAGCCGAACGTCGGCGGGCATTCCGAGGCATCGAGCACGCCGAGCCGGCCGCTGGTGCCGGCGCCGACGTAGACGAGCCGGCCCCCGGACTTGAATGACAGGACGATGTAGTCGACGGCCTGCGCGATGTACGGCAGTTGCGTGGCCACCGCGTCGGGAACGGTCCTGTCCTCGGCGCTGATGCGGGCGAGCAGTTCCGGGACCTCGAGGGTGTCGAGGTCCATCGTCCTCGGGTTGCGCTGCTCGGTGGCGAGCCGCGCGAACTCCTCGAAGCGGGTGCGATCGTCCATGACGCTCCTGCGTGTGGGTGCGGTCCCGGTTCAGGATGCCACGCGCGGGAGAGCGGCGGCAAGAACCGGACCCGATCGCCACGGCGTGCGCCCCGCGCGCGCCGGCGCACACCGGTCCGAGCCGCGCGATTCCGCGTGACCGCGGCCCGGCGGGCCGCTACGCTGCGCCGTCCACCCTTCCCGTCCTGGAGCAGCGCTCATGCCCTCAGCGTCCGCCGCGCCGACCGATTCGGACCTCGCCGCGTTCACGCTCGCGCCGGGATTCGCCACCGCCGCCACGGCCTGCGGCTTGAAGCCGAGCGGGAAGCTCGACTTGGGGCTGGTGTGGAGCGAGACGCCGTGCACCGCGGCGGGCGTCTTCACGACGAACCGCGTGCAGGCCGCACCGGTCGTGCTCTGCCGCGAGACGCTCGCCGCGGCCGGGACCCGCATGCGCGGCGTGCTCTACAACTCCGGCTGCGCGAACGCCGTCACCGGCGAGCGCGGGCTTTCGGACGCACGGCGCATGCGCTCGCTGGGGGCGCGCGCCGTCGGCGCCGCCGACGACGAGATCCTCGTGCTCTCGACCGGGGTGATCGGGCGGTTCCTCGACATGGAGAAGCTCGCGCGTGGCGTCGAGGCGCTGCGCTCTCCCGCGGCGCTGCGCGCCCCGGGCGACGCGGCGCGCGCGATCCTGACGACGGATACGCGCGTGAAGCTCGCGTCCGCCGAAGCGAGGCTGACGGGCGGTGCCGTGCGGCTGGCGGGATTCGCCAAGGGCGCCGGCATGATCCATCCGAACATGGCCACGATGCTGGCGGTGGTCACGACCGACGCGCGGATCGAGCGGGCGCGGCTCGAGCGCTGCCTCGGGGCGGCCGTCGCGCGCAGCTTCAATCGCCTCAGCGTGGACGGCGACATGAGCACGAACGACACCGTGCTGGTGCTGGCCTCGGGCGCCGCACAGGCCGGCGTCGACGACGCCGGCGAGGCGGGGTTCACGGCCGCACTCACCGACGTCTGCGCCTCGCTCGCGCGGCAGATCGCGCGCGACGGCGAGGGCGCCACCCGGCTCGTGGAACTGCGCATCACCGGTGGCGCGAGCGAGCGACAGGCGCATCGCGTCGGCGATTCGATCGCCTGCTCGCCGCTCGTCAAGACCGCGATCCACGGCAACGACCCCAATTGGGGCCGCATCCTCGCGGCCGCCGGCTACAGCGGCGAGCCGATCGAGCCCGAACGCGTGCGGTTGTGGTTCGGCGAGCGCGACGCGCTGCAACTCCTCGACCGCGGACTGCCGCTGGCGTTCGACGCGGCGCTCGCCTCCTCGCTGCTGCGCGAGGATCCCGCGATCGTCCACCTGGACCTGGGACTCGGTTCGGAATCGGCGACCGTGTGGACGTGCGACCTGTCGGCCGAGTACGTGCGCGTCAATGCGGACTACACGACGTAGGCGGGCCCTCCCGCCGCTCCCGCTCGCGACCGCCGCATGCCGGTGAGCGTGCGGCGCGTGCGGCTCTCGTTCTCCGTCGCCACCGAGGCGGACGCCGCGGCCATCGCCGGGCTGCGCGTCTCGGCCGGTGAGCAGCTGACGGCCACGTTCGGGCATGGCCACTGGTCCGGCGGCGCCACCGAGCGGGGCGTGCTGGCGAGCATCCGCGCCTCGCGGGTGCTGGTGGCCCATCGCGGCGGGAGACTCGTCGGCACGCTGCTGCTCCAGACGAAGAAGCCCTGGGCGATCGACACGAGCTATTTCACGCCGGGCCGGCGGCCGCTCTACCTCCTCAATATGGCCGTCGCGCCGGCGGTGCAGCGCATGGGAGTCGGACGCGCGCTGCTCGAGCAGGCTGCCGCCGTCGCGCGCGAGTGGCCGGGTGACGCCATCCGCCTCGACGCCTACGATGCCGCTGCCGGAGCGGGTGGCTTCTACGCGAGTTGCGGCTACCGCGAGGTGGGACGCGTCACCTACCGGACGGTCCCGCTCATCTATTACGAGCGCTTGCTTTGAACCCCCGCAGCGGCTTCGAGCGGTGTCTCACCCGGAGGCGATAACTCCATGAGCGTCAAGGACCTCAAGTGCCCGCGCTGCGGCGGGGCAATGGATGCCGGCCTGGTCGTCGACCGGGGCCATTACTCGGTTCCCGAGGTGGCCAAGTGGGTCGAGGGCATGCCCGAGCACAGCCTGTGGACGGGATTGAAGCTCAAGGGACACGAGACCTATCCCGTGACGAGCTACCGCTGCGAGCAGTGCGGCTACCTGGAGGCGTACGCACTGCCGAAGGACAAGAAGTGAGGGGCTACGCCGTTGCCCGGCCGCGCTTCTCGATCGCCGCGAACAGCCGCTCGAAATCCCGCTCGTCGTTGTAGACCTGCGCGGCGAGCCGGAGCCAGATGCGATCCCCGAACGGGTGGAGCTGGGTCTCGATGCGCTCGTCGTAGAGGAGCGTGTCCTTGAGGCGTTGCGCCTCCTCCCGCGTGCCACCGAACCGCTCGGGGAGCGGGATCGTGACCATGCTGCCGTACATGCTCTCCGGCGCCGGGATCTTCACGTTCCAGCGCTCGGCGAACATCCGCGCGCTTCGGTAGGCGAGCTGGTGGTTCCACGTGCGCATCGCGTCGAGGCCCAGCTCCTCCATGAACGCGATGCCCTCGGGTGCCGCGAGGAAGGGCGAAGGGTCGCGCGTGCCGACCAGGTCGAACTCGGCGCTCATGCCGAGCGCGTAGCCCCAGGAGATGACGGCCGGGTGCAGGTCGCGCTGGCGCTCGGGCGCGGCCCAGAGGATCGCGCACGAGCGCGGCGCCATCGCCCACTTGTGGAGATTGCCGACGTAGTAATCCACGCCGAGCGACGGGAGGTCGAGCGGCAGTGTTCCGGGCGCGTGCGCGCCGTCGATCAGCGTGGTGATGCCGCGCGCGCGGCAGCGCGACGCGATCTCGGCGACCGGCAGCACCAGCGAGCTCCCCGAGGTGATGTGGTCCACGACCAGCATGCGCGTGCGCGGCGTGAGCGCGGTCTCGATCGCGGCCACGACGGCCGCCGGCGTCGTTCCGGGAAACGGCAGGAGCACCGTGCGAACGCTCGCTCCGCTCCGGCTCGCGACGTACTCCGCGGTCTTGGTCACCGCGCCGTAGCCGTGATCGGTGACCAGGATCTCGTCGCCGGGCGCGAACGTGGCGGACCGCAGCACGGCATTGCAGCCGGTGGTGGCGTTGTCCACGAACGCGAGGTCCTTCTGATCCGCACGGACGAACGCGGCGACCGCAGCCGCCGCCGTGCGCATGCGCGGCGGCATGCGCATGGCGAACTGCTCCACGTCGGCCAGTTCGCGGATCAGGAACCGCGCCGGCTGCCGCTCGATCTCGTCGCAGATCGCGCGCTGCGCGGCGAGCACCCGACGGGGAGGCACCCCGACGGTACCGTGATTCAAGTACGCGATCGCGGGATCGAGCGACCAGTGCTGGAGCATGGCGTGGCCGAAGACGTGGCGAGTCGGGGCGGTCGTGGAGGGCTTCACTTCGGGCCTCGTGATGGGGTCGGTGTCGGTTCGTCCGTGTTCAGAGTCACGCTATCGGAAATCGGTTCCTCTTGGACACCGGAAAAGCGACGAAGAACCTTCGCCACGATCCGCCGGGAGAGGGTGGGAGTCGTCACGTCTAGTGCAGCGGTTCTCCGTTCTTGATCACCAGGCGGACGTGGCGGAGGGCCTGCACGTCGCGGGTGGGGTCGCCTTCCACGGCGACCAGGTCGGCGAGGAGGTTGGGGGCGACGCGGCCGAGGCGGTCGTCGAGCCGGAATACTCTGGCGTTGCCACTCGTTGCGCACTTGAGCGCGGCCAGGGGGGTCATGCCGTACTCGACCATGAGCTCCAGCTCGCGCACGTTGTCGCCGTGCGGGAACACGCCCACGTCACCCCCGAAGCAGATGGTGACGCCGGCCGCGAGCGCGGCGCGGAAGCTGGCGTGCTTGGCCACGAGCCGCGCGGGCAGCTCGCCGTGGCCCTTCACCCAACCGTTGAAATAGGTGGCGTAAGCCTCTGCGGCTGCGAGCGTCGGACAGAGCGCGATGCCCTTCTGCTTCATCAGCTTGAAGACCTCGGGCGTGCCGTCGTCGCCGTGCTCGATCGTCTCCACGCCGGCGAGTGCCGCGCGGCGCATGCCCTCGGCCGTGTGCGCGTGCGCGGACACGGGCCGGCCGGCGCCGTGCGCCGTCTCGACGAGCACGCGCAGCTCGTCCTGCGAGAACGTCGCACGCTGTTCGCCGCCCGGGCCCCAGCCGTAGTCGGCGTACACCTTGATCCAGTCGGCGCCGTGGCCGACCTGGCTGCGCACGACGCGCATGATCTCCTCCGCGCCGCTCGCCTCCTCGGCGCCCTGCGGCGGATCGAACGCGTAGCGCGAGCGCTGCGGACCGTAGCTGCCGGTCGCGACGATGGCGCGCGTCACCACCAGCATGCGCGGTCCCGGCACGACGCCCTGCTCGATCGCGTGCTTCAGTTGCACGTCGTAGTCCTGCGCGCCCTCCGTGCCCAGGTCACGAACGGTGGTGATGCCGGCGCGCAGCGTCGCCGCCGCGTGCGCGACCGCCTCGGCCATGCGGAAGCCGAGCGGTTCCTTGAGCACCTGATCGTCCCACAGCGTCTCGTTGTAAGGATGCAGGAAGAGATGCGAGTGGCCCTCGATGAGCCCGGGAATGAGGGTCGTGCCTGCGAGCGCCACGCGCTCCGCGCCGGGCGGCGCCGCGACCGTGTTCGCGGGTCCGACGGCTTCGATGCGCGCGCCCCGCACCACCACCACCCAGCCGCGCTTCGGTGTGTCACTCACTCCGTCCCAGACGGCGTCGGGCTCGAGCACGAGGAGGCGCGGCGGTGCGGCAGTGGGCGCCGGTTGCGCGCGCACCGCGGCAGCGCCCGGCAGGAGCAATGCGAGCAGAACGCACGTTCGAGTCACCAGCGGACGGATCATGGGGGCGGCCTTTCGTGATGAGGACGCGGCACGAGCGGGGTCGCGCGCGAGCCTAGCGCCGGCTCGCACGGCGCTCCAGCAGGTCGTGCCGCACTCCGCTTGACGCCGCGGGGCCGGCCCGACAGCCTCGCTCCCCATGCCCGAACTCCCCGAGGTCGAGACCGTCCGCCGCATGCTCGAGACTGCCGTCCCCGGCCGGCGCATCGCACACGCGCGCGTTTCCCGGAAGCGCCTGCGCACCTCGTCGCTCGCGACGCTCCCCGCGAAGCTCGCGAAACGCACGTTCGCCCGGCCGAGGCGCACGGGCAAGTTCCTGCTGCTCGACCTCGACGCCGGGGTCACGCTGCTCTCGCACCTCGGCATGAGCGGTCGCTGGCTCTTCTGGCCCGCGGGCCGGTCCCCCGACGCCGGGCTCGAGCACGTGCATCTCAAGCTCGAGTTCGTGGACGGCGCCACGCTCTGGTACCAGGACATCCGACGCTTCGGCATGCTGCGCGTCGTCCGCACCGACCAACTCGCGCGCGACGCGTCGCTCCGGCTCCTCGGTCCCGATCCGCTCGCGGTGCCGCGCGACGGCGAGAGCTTGCGCGCGGCGGCGCGCGGTGCGCGCACGTCCATCAAGGTGTGGCTCCTCGACCAGCGCCGGATCGCCGGGCTCGGCAACATCTACGCGAGCGAGGTGCTGTTCCGCGCGCGCGTCGACCCGCGCCGGCGCGCGGGTTCGCTCGACCGTGCGGAATGGGCGCGTATCGCCGTCGAGATCCCGGCCGTGCTGGAGGAGAGCATCGCGCGCATGGGCACGACGTTCTCGACCTATCGCACGCTGTGGAACGAGCCCGGGCAGTACGGGGACGAGCTGCTCGTCTACGACCGCGAGGCGGAGCCGTGCCGCACGTGCGGCACGCCCATCCGCCGCATCGTGCAGGGCGGGCGCGCCACGTTCTTCTGCCGCGAATGCCAGAAGCGCGCGCCCGAAACGGCACGAGCGAAGCTCATTCGGCGCCCGGCGCGCGCGCCACGCGGGCCTTTGTCCAATCGCTGACCCCGGACTTGCGCCGCCCTGTCATCTGGCCGGGGTGCGTGCGGCATCATGTTCCGCACGATGAGCAGCGTCCTCCAGCCCTCCCAGAGCGTGAAGCCCGCGCCATTCGCGGGGCCGGTAGGGGTCAAGGTTTCCGTTGAACCCGCCGGGCTCGGGGCCTTACCATGCGGCGTTTCAGGCAGCCCCTCCTTGCCCGCCGCGAGCGCTCCGCCGAAGCGACGGGACCCCGATGCCACGGAGTCCAACACCATGATGTTCAGCACCTTGGGCCTGCCCGCGCCCCTCGTCCAGGCGACCCGCGCCGCAGGCCTCAATGAACCCACTCCCATCCAGGCCAAGGCGATCCCGGTCATCCTCCAGGGGAACGACCTCATCGGGAACGCTCCGAGCGGCTCCGGCAAGACCGGCGCGTTCCTGCTGCCGGCGTTCGCGCGGCTGCTCGACGGCCCCCAGAAGCTGCGCGCGCTGGTGCTCACGCCGACGCGCGAGCACGCCACGCAGGTCGAGGCGCACGCGCGTGACTACGCGCGCTTCACCGAGCTGCGCATCGGGATCGCGCACAATGCCGCGCCCATCGCCGTCCAGGAGCGCGTGCTGCGCGATCCCGGCGTGGACGTGCTCGTGGCCACGGTGGACCGGCTGCTCGAGCTGCACGCCCGCAAGGCGCTCGTGTTCGACGAGGTCGAGATCCTCGTGCTCGACGAGGCGGACCGCATGGTCGACGTCGGCCAGGCCGGTGACATCCGCAAGCTCCTGAAGCTCCTGCCCGAGACGCGCCAGACGCTCCTCTTCTCCGCGACCATGCCCGCCGAACTCAACCGCCTCGCCAAAGAGGCGTTGATCGAGCCGGTGCGCGTGGACTTCACCTCGCCCCAGCCGTCGCCCGGCATCACGCACGCCATCTACCCGGTGCCCAACTATCTCAAGATCGAGCTGCTTGACCGGCTGCTGTCGCGTTCGGGCGAGGTGCGGAGCACGATCGTGTTCACGCGCCAGCGCGAGGGCGCGGACCGCCTGGCCCGTCAGCTCGAGCGCCGCGGCTACGCCGTGGCCACGCTGCACGAGCGGAAGAGCCAGACCGAGCGCGAGCGCGCGATGGAGGACCTGAAGCGCGGCCGCCTGCAGATCGTGGTCACCACCGACCAGGCCGCGCGCGGCCTCGAGCTCGGAGGCGTCTCGCACGTCGTCAACTTCGACGTGCCGCCGTCGCCGGAGGATTACGTGCACCGGATCGGCCGCGCGGGCCGTCCCGATGCGCAGGGCGACGCGTTCACGCTGATGGCCCCGGAGGAGCAGCGCCACCTGGCGGGCATCGAGCGGTTCGTGGGCCGCGCCGTGCCGCGCGTGCTGCTGCCCGATTTCAACTACGGCCTGAAGCCGAACCAGCTCCAGCAGCAGGCCATCTACGACGATGAGCAGGCGCGTGCGCGCCACGCGGCGATGGCCAAGATGGGCTTCGCCGTGGTGCGCCAGATGCCGACCACCGCGCACGGTGGTTTCCGGGCCGTGAACGCGCAGGGCAAGCCGCTCACCAAGCCGGCTCCCAAGCCGGCCGCGAAGGTGGCGGCGCGTGTGGCGGCCAAAGTGGCGGGGAAATCGGCGACGAAGTCCCCGATGAAGCTCGCGGCCCGCATGTCGCTGCCCGCGAGCCGGACGAAGCTGGCCACGAAGGCGGCGGTGAAGACGCTGCCGAACTCGCGCACGCTGCCGACGGTGCGCGTGATCGGCACGGCCCGTGTCGCGAGCGCGGCGCGCGCGGCGAGCACGGCGCACGCGGTCGTGAGCCCGAGGACGAAGCCGGTGACGAGGGCTGCGGTCAAGCCCGCGAGCAAGCCGGCGGCCCGTGCCTCGGTGAAGCCGGCCAACAAGAAGTCGACGCACCACAAGAAGTAGCGTCGGCGGTCGCCGGGCGCGCGAACGTGGGCCGAGACACCAACCCGATGCAGCCTCCCCCGTCCGCGCGCACGCGTACGCTGCTGCTAGCGCTCGTCCTCGTTGCCGCGGCGTTCGGATGCGCCCCCGATCCGGCGCAGCGCGAGTACCTCGCGGCCCTGAAGGGCGAGCAATCCGGCATGACGCGCGAGGAACAGATCTCGCACCTCGACCGCGCCATCGCGCTCGCGCCGCATCGAGCGGAATACTTCGAGACGCGGGCGCTCCACCGGATCGACCTCCGCCAGTGGCCCTCGGCGCGGCAGGACCTCGACCAGGACATCCGCCTGAAGGATCGTCCGTACGCGCGCTTCCTGCGCGGACTCGTGGCGTGCGAGGTGGGGCTCTTCGGCGCGGCGATCGCCGACTTCGACACCGCGATCGCGCGCGATCCGAAGAACGCCCAGTTCTACCGCGGGCGGGCACTCGCCAAGGCGACCGCGGGGGACGCCGCGGGGGCGCTCCGGGATGCCGACCGGCTGTTGGCGCTCGCCCCTGCGAAGGCGGAATCCCACTATGCGCGCGGCGTGGCGTTGCTGGCGCTCGGCCGCGACCGCGAGGCCGTCCCCGAGTTCGATGCGGCGCGCCGGATCCGTCCCGAGCTGGCCTACGTCCTCGAAGGACGCGCGAGCGCGCACGAACGGCTGGGCGAGGACGCGCAGGCCACGGCCGATCGCGCGGCGTTCGTTGAGGTCACCGAGCGCCAGCGCAACTGCGCACCCTGCCGCGATCCTTATCGCTACTAGGCTCATGGAACCCGCGCGGCCCGCGGGGGTAGCACGGGCCATGGGACGGATCGGGATGGGCACCTGGGCGGTCGCGCTCGTGGCACTCGTGGCGGTCGCGGAGCAGGCGACGGCGGGGTTCCTGCGTGGGAGCTGCTTGGTCGAGAGTTCGCCCGCCGCGCTCCACGGTGCGGTCCTCGGGGCCGGCTCGCGGCGCGAGGCGCGCGAGCGGACCGAGGGGCTCGGGTTCACGTGGTCCGACCCGGATCCCCGGGACTGGCGCGCGGGTGGAGAGCTGGGGATCGTGCACTTGAAGCGCGGCGAGCTCACCTGGGCGCTCGAGACCGGAGGCCCGTACGCGTGCCTCGGAGCGCGCGAGTTGAGCCCGCTCATCTTCGGCCGGATCTACGAAAGCGGACACGCGCCGTCCATGACCGATCCCGAGGGGAGCGACCCACAGGCCGAGCATCCGAACCACGCCACGGGCGTGATCGGCGTGATCGGGCTCGTGGGTGACCTGGAGAACGGGGTCGCGAACGTCGAGCTCCAGGTGCCGTTCCGCGACAATCGGAGACCGATCGTGTTCGGGCGCGCATTCGATCTCGGGGACCTGGGCGCGCGGGCGCGCGAGGCGTCGGTCCCGTCCGGCGGATTCGTCCGCGTGATCTCCCCGACCTCGGGCGACGGGCCGAGCGCCGCATGGGCGGTGCCCTCGCTCGGCCGCTGGCTCGGGGTCGTGCTCGAGACGGACGACATGGCGGCCACGGCCGCCTGGTTCGCGGCGCGTGGGATCCCGTACCACGAAGCGGACCGCCGTGGCCCCGCGCTGTGGCTGGATCCCGAGGAAACGGGCGGGCTGCTGATCGAGTTCGTGCCGCGCGGCTGGCGTCCCCGGGTCTGAGCCGACCCGCCGTCCGCGGCAGGCGCTTCACTCAGCTCGCGTGCGCCGCCAGCTTGTCGCGCACGAGCGAGAATGCCGCGTTCGCGCCCGCGGCATCCGCCGCGGCCACCGTGATCACGTCCGGGCTGCCGCCGCCCTTCCCGCGCGCCGCCGCGAGCAACTCCGGTACGAGCGTGCGCAGGTCGAGCGCAGCGTCGGCCTTCGCCCGGCCGACCACGAGGGCCGGCTCCGGCGCGCTCGCCGCGGACACCACCCACGGCGCACCGGCTTCGAGGCACTGGAGCGCGAACAGCCGCACCTCCTCGCGCGACCGCTGCGCGCTCATCACCGCCACGGGCCGGGGCGGCGTCCCCACCGCCGCGCGCGCCTCGTCGGCGATCTGGCGGGCGGAGAGCGCGCCGAGCTTCTTCCGCAGCTCGTCCCGCTCCTCGAGCGCGCGCTCCAGGTGCGCGATCAGTTCGCGGTCGCTGCTGCTCCGCCGCCGGGCAGCGTCCAGCAGCGCCTCGGTGCGCCAGGCGTGGTCGCGGAGCGCGCGGCCGCCGCACAGGAACGAGAAGCGCACGTTGCCGCGGAGCTTCTCCCAGCCCACGATCTTGATGGCGCCCACCTCGCCCGTGCGCCGGGTGTGGGTGCCGCCGCACGCGGACCAGTCCCAGTCCGGAACCTCCACCACGCGGATGCGGCCCGACACCTTGGGCGGTTTCCGGAGCGGGAACTTCGCGATCCCCTCGGAGTCGGTCCAGTGGAGCACCAGCGCGCGATCGTCCCACAGCACGCGGTTCGCGGCTTCCTCCACCGCCTGCACGGTCCGCCAGTCCACGTCGGAGATTCCCACCTCGATCACGCTCCGTTCCGCGCCGAGCGTGCTGCTGATCGTCGGGGCGCTCTTCAGGCGCTCGAACGCCGCGGAGAGGATGTGCTGGCCCGTGTGCTGCTGCATGTGGTCGAAGCGTCGATCCCAGTCCAGCTCGCACGGAAGTCCGCTGCCGCTCGGGGGTGCGTCGACGACGTGCCAGACGTGCTGGTCGTCGTCCACCTGCACGTCGAGAACGCGCGCGCCCGCGATCCGGCCCTGGTCGGCGAGTTGCCCGCCGCTCTCCGGGTAGAACCACGTCACCGCCAGTTCCACCGCGGGACGCCCCGCGTGTTCCCCGACGCGCGTGACGTCGCCGTCGAATTTCGTCGTGTAGCTGTCGTCGTAGTAACGCCGCTCCGAGGCCATCCCGTTCCCTCTCCTCAGCTCCCCTTCGCCGGGCCGCGAGGCACGCCCCAGCGTTTGAGCATGCGCCAGAGCGTCGTCCGCGACACGCCGAGCTGGCGGGCGGCGGCCGTGGCGTTGTCACCGTGGCGGGCGAGCACGCGCAGCACGTGCTCGCGCGTGACGTCGTCGAGCGACTGGGCATCGGGATCGCGAGCGCTGCGGCCGCGGGCGTCGCGTGCGCCGCCGTCGCGGGCCTCGACCTCCGCGCCGGGCCCCGTCGTGCGCGTGAGCAGGCGCGGGGTGCGCACCGATGCCGGCAGGTCGTTCGGGGCCAGCACATCGTGGTCGGACACCGCCACGGCGTGCTCGATCGCATTCTCGAGCTCGCGGACGTTGCCCGGCCAGTCGTAGCGGGCGAGGAGCGCCATGGCCTCGGGGGCGAACCGGAGCGCCTTCCGGCCGGTGCGCCGCGCCGCGCGCTCGAGGAAGTAGGACGCGAGGAGCCCGATGTCCTCCGCTCGCTCGCGCAGGGGCGGCAGCTCGATCTGCACGACGTTCAAGCGGTAGTAGAGGTCGCCGCGGAATCGGCCGTCGGCGACGAGGGCCTGGAGGTCGCGGTGGGTGGCGGCGATGACGCGCACGTCCACGAGCCGCGGCGTGGTCTCGCCCAGGCGTCGCACCTCGTTGTTCTCGAGCGTGCGAAGGAGCTTGACCTGCGTGCCGATCGGCATGTCGCCGATCTCGTCCAGGAACAGCGTGCCGCCGTGCGCGGCCTCCACCAGGCCCTGGCGGTCGGAGGTGGCGCCGGTGAACGCGCCCTTCGCGTAGCCGAACAATTCGCTCTCGATGAGCGACTCGGGCAGCGCGCCGATGTTGACCGGAACGAACGGCCCCTGCGAGCGCTTGCTGAGCACGTGCAGGGAGCGCGCGACGAGTTCCTTGCCCGTGCCGCTCTCGCCGAGGATCAGCACCGTGCTGTCGGTGGGCGCCACCCGGGCGATGAGCTTGAGCAGGCGCTGCATGCGCGCGCTCGCGCCGACGATCGGCAACAGCTGCAGGTCGCCGCTCGCCCGGCCCGGGGCTCGGGCCGTGGAGGCGGCGCCCTGGCCGGGCCGGACGCCGGCGATCTGCGCGGAGCCGGCGGGTCTGGTGCGGGTCGGGGTCACCGTTTCAAGATGACACGCCAACCCCTTCCGCTCAACAGGCCGCCAGAAGCTAGTGACTGACAGGCGGTTCGCCCGGGCCGCGGCCCTCGACGAGCTTGAGCCGCGGTGATGGGGTCACGCTCACTCCCTCCCCGCTGCCTCGCGACCCCGCGGATGGGATGCTGCCCACGATGACCGGGACGTCGATCTCCTCCAGGCGCAGGTAGAAGAACGTCCAGGCGTACTGGATCACGCTCATCACCGGTGGCAGGACGCACAGCGCCACGGTCGCCCACATGGACCACGACGTGTGCGGCATCGCGAAGAAACCCGCGACGCACGCGAAGAGCACGGTGAGCACGACCACCACCGAGATGACGATCATTTCGAGCCAGCGCTCGAGACGCCCGGCGGCAAGCCGGTACGAGCGCCGGAACGCCCCGAACGCCGTCGTGTCGCGCAGCACGGCCGCCTCGGTGGCCATGGAGAGGCGGAAGCCCACCCACACACCCGGCAGCACGAGGAAGAGCCCGGCGCCGAACATTGCAATGTTGCGCAGGAGCTCGGTCACGAACAGCCACGGCAGCCGGCCGAGCGCGCGCCGGTAGCACTGGAGCACGCCGGGGGCGGGCGTCCCGGTCGGGGTATTGAACACGGAACGCGCACGGAAGCGGAGCATGGCGGCGACGAGCAGCGAGACGAGGAAGTCGCCGAGCAGTACGACGCTGTTGAGCGAGAGGTTGCGGGCCGTCATCCCGCCTGGCTCGTCCGGGCCCGGTAGGAGCGCCTGGGCCACGACCCACGGCGTGTGAAGCAGGAACGGCACCAACAGCGACTGCACGGCGTCGCGACGAACCGCGAGGTCGAGGGCCAGCGCGAAGGCGTGGCGGGCGGAGATGGGCAGCCGGCGATGTGAGGCCATGTCGTGTGGGAGCGGGCCTCTCCCGATCCGAATGTACGGGCGCGCGCGAGCGTGGTCAATGAGTCGGCGCGCGCACCTGGACGAAGGCTTGCCCGCGCCGGTAGCCCGCGAGCCGCCGGGACGCGCTCGTCGCAAGGCTGTCGTCGTTCGCCGCGCGTGCCAGTGAGACGGCGCGCTCGGCCGTGGCGACGGCTTCGTCGAACCGGCCGGCGGCGGCGAGCGCCGCAGCGCGGGTGTCGAGCGCGTTGGCGTCCGGCCGCGTCGCGACCGCCAGGGCGCGCTCGGACAGCCGCAGCGCCTCGGCCGTGTCGCGCCACGCGGGGTCGGCCGCGGTCGCGCGCAGCCACGCCAGTTCGTTCAGCGCCGGCAGGAAGCGGGGGTCGCGAGCGAGCGCATCGTTCAGGAGCCGCACGACCTCCACGCTCGGGCCGCTCGCCTGGGCGAGCGCTGCCGCGAGCGTGAAGTCGGCCCGGGCATCGTTCGGCGAGCGTGCGAGCGCCTGTCTCAGGATCGCCAGCCCCTCGTCGGTGCGCCCCTCCAGCACGAGCACCGTTCCGAGCGGGCTCAGCGCGCGGATGTCGTCCGGCCGCAGCGCGAGCGCGCGGCGGAACTGCGCTTCCGCATCGCCCAGCCGCCCCACGGCCTCGAATCCCAGCCCGAGTTCGAGCGCGGCGGCCGGGCTCCGCGGCGAGTGCGTGACCGCGTACCCGAGTTCTGGCAGCGCTGCTTTCACGCGCCCGGTCAGCAGGAGTTCCCGCCCCAGGTTCTGGTGCGCGTCCACGTACCCGGGCTCGACCGCGATCGCGCGCTCGAACTCCGCGATCGCCGCGTCGCTCTCGTGCAGCTCGGAATAGGTGGCACCCAGCCCATTGTGCGAATCCGGAACACGCGGCGAGACGTGCACCGCGTGCCGCCAGAGCGTGAGCGAGTCGCGCCAGTGCGCGAGCGTGGCGCGCGTGCCGGCGGACTCTGCGAGCGCGAGCCCGAGCATCGCCAGCACGAGCGCGGCGCGTGCCGCGGGCCGGGGCGCACCCGGCGCGCGCCATGCGGCCGCCAGAGCCGCCGCCAGCGCCAGCGCGAGGCCGAATGCCGGAAGCTGGACGTAGCGGTCGTACGCGATCACGGCGCTGAAGCGCAGGATGCCGAACGTGGGTGCGAGGAGCAGCACGAACGCGCTCCAGCCCGCGAGCAGTGCCGGGGCACGCCGGCGGGCGAGCCACGCGGCGAGCGAAAGCGCGACGCCGCCCGCAACGCCCGCGAGCACGGCGGGATTCGCGAGCGTGAAGGGCGCGGGCGACGCATAGACGGTCGACAGCTCCACCGGCCACACGACCTTGCCCGCGTAGAAGCCGAGAAGCCAGCAGGCCTTGAGCGCCAGCAGCGGAGCGTCGAGGGGGGGTGGATCCCCGAACTCCCACGTGCGCTGGACGGCGAGCACCGTGATGGCCGCCGAGGTCACGGCGAGCGCGAGGTACGGCCACTTCTCGAGCAGGGCATCGCGCGAAAGCCGCCGCAACGGCCACGCGTCCAGCACGAGCAGCACGAGCGGCAGCGCGAGCGCAGAGGGTTTCGCGAGCAGCGCCAACACGAACAGCACCAACGACGCGGCGCGCCAGCCCCGCGCACGGTCCTGCGCGAAACGCACGTGCGCCCACACGCTCGCGAACGCCAGGGCGGTGGCGAGGACGGTCTTCCTCTCGCCGGCCGAGGCGATCGGTTCGACCATCAACGGGTGGACGCCGAACAGGAGCGCCGCGAGTGCGGCCGGCACGGCGGAGCCGCACAGTCGACGCAGCACGAGAAACAGCAGCAGTGTGGCCGCGACGTGCAGCGCCAGGCTCGTGGCGTGGAACGTCGCGAGATGCGTGGGGGACCCTCCCGCCGCGACGTCCAGCATGAGCGAGGTCATGGAGAGCGGCAGGTAGTAGGCACTCACCGTGGAGGGCTCGAGGACCTCGGCGAAGAAGCGCCGCGCCGATTCGAAGCTCGGGTGGAGCACGAGCCGGTTCTGCACCAGGAACAGGGGATCGTCGAGCGCGATGGCGTTCGCGCGCAGGACGGGGGCGTGCGCCACGACGACGGCGAGCGCGAGTCCCACCGCGAGTCCGAGCGTGCGAAGCCACTCGCGCGAAGAGGACTTGCCGGCGGGCACCGTGACCGGCCCGGGCACCCGGACCGGTCGCCTCATGGAGCAACGCTCGGGAGTCGCATGTCGGCGGGCGAGCATAATCAATCGTGCACCGTGGGGCGACCGCGGCGCGCGTTTGACCCGCGCTCGCACGCATTCCTATGCTCCCCGGCCAATGCCCCTTCTCTCCCATCTCGACGCCGAGGGCCGCGTCCGCATGGTGGACGTGAGCGCCAAGCCCGAGACCGCCCGCGAGGCCGTCGCGCGCGGGCGCGTCCGCATGGCGCCGGCCACGCTCCGACTCCTGCGTACGGGCGGCGGTCCCAAGGGCAACGCCCTCGCCACGGCGCACCTCGCCGCGGTCATGGCCGCCAAGCGCACGGGGGAATGGATCCCGCTCGCGCACACGCTGGCCGTGGAGGCGGTGGACGTGGCGTTCGCGTTCGAACCACGGCCGGCGGCGGTGAGCATCGAGTGCCGGGTCCGTACGACCGGGCGGACCGGCGTGGAGATGGAGGCGCTCACCGCGGTCGCGGCCGCGGCGCTGACGCTGGTGGACATGCTGAAGGCGGTGGACCGCACGCTCGTGATC
>CAYSWZ010000084.1:0-8081 GCA_964434945.1 uncultured bacterium
CCTGCGACTCGAACAGCGGCGCGGACGTCCTCACGGGCTCGTTCGTGCCCGCTGCGGACATTGCGGGTGTCACCGGCGTCGAGATCGTGCTGGACGTCATCGTCGGCGATGGCATCTCGACGATTCCGCCGTGGTGGGATATGGGGAGCGGCGGCTGCCGCGGGGGGGCGATCACAGCGAATGGGTTCGGGAACGCCGCGAACACGATTTGCACGGACTGGGCGAGCGGAGCGGCGTCCGGTGGTCTCGCCGCGTACACGGGCGGGGACTACCACATCAATCCGGCGAACCAACCGGCAGTTCGCGTGATAGTCCTCGGCTTCGCCGTCGCGCCGGTGGACTCCGCGAATCTGTTCTCGACGCAGGAGTACTTCGCGTTCAACGTCCGCATCGGCAATGCCAGCACGATCGGAACGCCCAGCTGCGCAGGCTGCACTGCGCCCGCCTGCATCGTGCTCAACTCGATCAACGTCGTAGCCGGCGCAACCCAGCAGCAGCGCCTCGACACGGGCACGACGGCGGGCAGCAACTTCGCGACCTGGCGGGGAGTGGGTCCCAGCTGCCAGCTCGTTCCGACGAAGCGGGCCACGTGGGGCGCGGTGAAGGCGCTCTACCGTTGATCCGTCCTCGGCCGCTTACGCGAACGGCGCCCGTCAGGAATTGACGGACGCCGTTCGCGTTGCGCCGGCCAGGCGCCGACCGTCGGGCCTGGGGACTAGTTGCCGCTGCCGCCCTGCCCGCCACGCAGGTCGGTGACCTGGGCGTCCGTCCGCAGCTTCTCGACCAGCCCGTCGAAGAACGTGCGCTGGCGGCGCGACATGATGTCGGTGGTGAGCTGGCCGCGCAGTTGGTCGTTGAGCATCGTGTCGGGCGCGGCCGTCATGCCGTCCACGCGCGCGAACAGCCAGCCCTGCGAGCTCCGCACCGGACCCAGCACCTTCCCGCGCGGCGCGGAGAACAGCATCCCGAGCAGTTCCGGCGCTCCGGACAGGTGCTGATCGGGCTGCTGGAGGTTGGTGGTGATCGGCGTGGGCGTGAGACCGGCGGCCTTGGCGGCGGCTTCGAGCGTCTGACCGGAGCGGATCGCCGCGGCGACCTGGTCCGCCCTCGGCTTCGCCAGATCCACGCGGTGCTCGGCGTCGGCGAGGATCTTGAGTTGCTCGCCGATCTCGTCGCGTGACGGCGGGCCGGCCGGGTGCTGCATGGCGACGGAAACGATCACGTACTCGTCCTGCCCCTCGAAGACCGGGCTCACCGCCCCCTTCTTCGCGTAGAGCCCCCAGTCGGCGGCCTCGGGCGTCGCGAAGAGCTGCGGCGGCGAGTTGTTCTGGTCGTAGTAACCGGTCTTCATCGTGGACAGGCCCTTCTCGGTCGCAGCCTTCGAGAGCCCGACCGACTGGGCCCGGTCGGCGATGCTCTTGGCCTCGTTGTACTGGAGGCGCATCTCGTCGGCCGAGGGGCGCACCTTGATCACGATCTGCGACAACTTCACGGCGTCGGGCGACGGCGGCGGGGTCTTGGTGGACGAGGTGTCCTTGGCGGGGTCCATGATCTTGAGCAGCAGGACGCGGCCGCCCTCCTGCACGGGCTCGATGACCTCGCCCGGCTTCTTCACCTTGATCGCGGCGCCGACCATGCCCCCCAGGTCCTGCGCCGTCAGCCAGCGGTCGATGAGGCCGCCGTGCTCGGCGTTCGGCCCTTCGGAGTAATCGCGGGCGAGCTGGGCGAAATCCTCACCCTGCTGCGCGCGGGCGTAGAGGCTCCGGCCCATGTCGAGCGCGGCCTTGGTCTCGTCGGGGCCGTAGCGCTTGGGGATGATGAGCACCTCGAGCTGCGTCCGGGCGCCGGCCGCCATCCGCGTCTTGTACATGTCATACACCTTGCTCAGCTCGGCCTCGCTGCCGCTCGACTTCCCGGAGTCGGCGGCCGGCACGGTCAGGAGCGTGGCCGAGACGCGGTCGTAGCGCTCGCGGAACGCCTGCTTCAGCTCGGGCTGGGTCAGCTTGAGCGACGACATCAGCCGCTCCTGGAGCTTCCGCACCGGGAGCTGCTCGCGCAGCATCTCCTCGAACGGCGCCCAGTTGTTCCCCGGGTTCGCGAGCGCCTGCTGGTACTTGGACATGTCGAACTGGCCGTTCGTCTGGAAGCTGGGCGAGCTCGCGAGCACCGCGGGCGGGTTGCTCCGCATGCCCACCAGCACCTCGTTGTCCGTCACGCCGAGCCCGGCCTTCTTCGCCACCTGCGCGAACATTCGCTCGGTGACGAGCGTGCGCCACGCCTGCTGCTCCACCTGCTTCACGTCGCGGTCCTGGGGGTCCACGCCGTAGCGCTGGCGATAGGCCAGGCGGGCCTCGTCGAGGGCCGCGTTCCACTGCGTCACCGTGACGCCCTGACCGTTGATGCTGCCGACGTTCCCCGACATGCGCGCGCGTTGCGCCGGGTCGCGGCCCATTCCGGCGAGGAAGATGAAGCCGATGACGAACGAGAACACGGTGAGGATCGTGAGCACCCAGAAGATGGCCTTGGTCCGTTTGTTCCCTGAACGCAGGTAACCGAGCATCGGGACTCCCGTGTCGCGGCGTGTGGAGTGGCTGGAGTGGAGCGGTCGGCGAGTCTAGCAGCGTCACGAACGCGCGCACAAACGAACGGCCGGCCCGCAGTCTGGGATTGCGACGGCCGCGGCCGTGTGCTACCAGTGCTCGGAGTCGAGTCGTCGTGCCCGCCGAGGGAGCGGCGCGGTCCCGCGTTCGTGCGGGCCGGGCAGCCGGGTCCCTCGGTCGAGCAGATGAGAGGACGCCCCCGTGCGCACCGAGATCGCCCAGCGCCCACCCGAAGCCGAGACGCCCGAGCGGAAGAGCTCGCTGCCGGCGCTGGTGCTGGATGCCCTCGAGATGGGCGCGGTCGCGCTCGATCGCGAGCGGAAGGTGGTGTACGCGAACCGCCGCATCGAGGAGCTGCTGGGCGTGGAGCCCGCGGCACTGCTGGGCCTGCCGGGCAACCGCGTGTTCCCGGGCGCGGATGCCCGCTGGCTGAAGGGCGCGGCGCGCGAGTCGCGCGACTTCCACATCGAGACGGGCGACCGCGACCTGACGCTGCGCGGCGAGTCCGTGCCCATGCGGGACGAGGACGGCGAGCTCGCCGGCTCGGTGGTGATCGCCGAGGCCATCTCGGAGACCGAGGACGGCGAGTTCCAGAAGAAGATCGACCGGCTGGTGTCGCTCGGCGAGCTGTCGGCCTACGTCGCCCACGAGATCCGCAATCCGCTCACCGGGATCCGCACCACGGTCCAGTTCGTGGCGTCCAAGTTCAAGCCCCGCGACGCGCGCCGGGAGGACCTGGACGACGTGATCCAGGAGCTGGACCGGATCGAGCAGATCATCACCGGGCTCCTCATGTTCGCCCGTCCGCCCCAGGCCCGCTCGCAGGCCTGCGACCTCCACCAGGTGGTCGAGCGTACGCTGGACCTGCTGGACCTCCAGCTCCGCGACGCCAAGGTGAAGGTGATGCGCGAGTTGGCGGACGACCTGCCGCTGGTGATCGCCGACCCGGACCTCCTGCAGCAGGTCTTCCTGAACCTGTGCCTGAACGCCATCCAGGCCATGCCCTCGGGCGGCGAGCTGACTCTCACGACCGGGGTGCGCCGCTACCGCACCCGCCGCTCGCTCGTGGACATCTCCGTGACCGACACCGGCGTCGGCATCCAGAAGGCGCTGATGGAGAAGATCTTCGACCCCTTCTTCACGACCCGCTCCATGGGCACGGGACTCGGGCTCCCGATCTCGGTGCAGATCGTGCGCGACGCAGGCGGGGTCATCACCGCGAAGAACAACCCAGGCGGCGGCGCGACGCTGCGCGTCTCGCTGCCCGTGCCGGCCGAACCGCCGGGCAGGCCGGAGGAGTGACGCGATGAAGACCTCCGTGCTGGTGGTGGACGACGAGCTCCTGATCCGGAAGTCGCTCGGGAAGGTGCTCCGCGCCTCGGGCTACGTCGTGGACGTGGCGAGCACCGGGGCCGAGGGGCTCGAGAAGGTGGGCTCGCTGAAGCCTCAAGTCATGATCCTCGACATGCGGCTCCCGGACACCGACGGGCTCACGGTGCTGCAGAAGGCGCGGGAGCTGGACGCGCTGCTGCAGGTCATCATCATCACCGCCTACGGCGACGTCCAGACGGCGGTGGACGCCATGAAGCTCGGCGCCTGCGACTTCGTTCGCAAGCCGTACGAGATGGAGGACATCGTGCTGGCCGTGGAGTCTGCCGGGCGAACGTTCCGCCAGGCCAGCGAGCTGGACCTCTACCGCCGCCGCGCCTGGCAGCACTACTCGGGCGAGGAGATCATCGGGAAGTCCACCGCCATGCAGCAGGTGCGCGGGCTCATCGAAAAGGTGGTGAAGAGCAAGGCGACCAGCGTCCTGATCACGGGCGAGAGCGGCACCGGCAAGGAACTGGTCGCCCGCGCGATCCACTACCGGAGCGATCGCGCCCAGGCCCCGCTCATGGAGGTGAACTGTTCCTCGTTCCAGGAATCGCTGCTCGAGAACGAGCTGTTCGGCCACGAGAAGGGCGCATACACCGACGCGACCGACACCAAGAAGGGCCTGGTCGAGCTGTGCGACGGCGGCACCCTGTTCCTCGACGAGGTCGCCGACATGCCGCTGCCCACGCAGGCTAAGTTGTTGCGGTTCATCGATCACCGCAACTTCAAGCGGGTCGGCGGGGCGCACGACATCTCGGTGGACATCCGCATCGTCGCCGCCACCAACAAGGACCTGGAAGAGGAGGTCCGGAACGGCCGGTTCCGGAGCGATCTCTATTTTCGCTTGAAGGTGGTGAGCATCTGGCTGGCCCCGCTGCGCGACCGGGAGGGCGACGTCGCGATGCTGTCGCAGCACTTCATGCGCGAGTTCTCGCGCAAATTCCAGAAGGGGTTCACCGAGCTCGCGCCGGAGGCGGCGCTCCTGCTCGAGAGCTACGCGTGGCCGGGCAACGTCCGCGAGCTGCGGAACCTGATCGAGCGCGTGGTGCTGCTCGAGGAGGGCGGGCGGCTCGAGGCGGACCACCTGCCGCCCGAGATGCTCGGGCGCCGCAACGCCCCGGCGTCCGCAACGGCGGCGACGATGCGCGACGTGCTCGGCCTGCCGACGCTCGCGCAGATCGAGATGGAGCACATCAACGAGGTGCTGCGGCTCACCTCGGGCAACAAGAGCCGCGCGGCGCGGGTGCTCGGCATCTCGCGCCAGGGACTCATCGAGAAACTTCGCCGACTGCGCATCGAGGAAGTGAGCGAACGAACCGTCGAGCGCGCGTGAGTCCTCACCGCGCGTGATCGAGTGTCATGTTTCTTGGCACTCGCAACGATCTGGACAGTTCGCATCATCGCGCGCGATCACAAGCGGTTACGTGCGCGCAATTTTCCCGGAAGCCAGTTTGTTGACAGTCGCGCGAGCGCGCCGCCAGGCAATCGCGAGCCTCGAGTTCGGCGTGCGCCGCGATTCTCCGTGCGTAAGCGCCACTCGCGCATGCACATGAGTGCGGAGCGCGCGCGCGATGGCAAAGCTTGGCACACATGATGCTGTAACTCGCACGTGAGCGATGCGCGACGTGAGCGCATCGCAGACCCTGTGCATGATTTTCAGGCGCGCTTCACGTCCTGACCGGAGGAGGTGATCCCTAATGGCTGCCAAGAAGAAGGCTGCGAAGAAGAAGGGCACGAAGAAGAAGGCCGCGAAGAAGAAGAAGTAACCGGTATTCTGGACCTGGCACGTCCTGAGGGGCGAGCTGGCTCACGCCGGCCGCCCCTCGTCTCTTGTCGAGCGCGCTCGCAGCGGGAAGGCGGCGTGGCGGGGATGCCAGTACCGGAGAAGTCCGTACCGCGATTTCCGTACCGATTTCCGGGTCGGGGATTCTGAGCCAGGATGAGCCGTCATCCCCGATTCGCGCGGTGCGGCCCACCACGGACGGATGGGCCGCCCGCTCCATCACACCCCACCACCGCCCGCCGTGCGCTCTCCGGCGAGCCCCGTCCGCGTCGGCGCGATCCCGTGCTAGTGTCTGCGCCCTGCGACGGGTGTGGCCCGGCGCTCCGACCCCGATCGCCCCTGTGACCCCGTCCGCCCCAGAACCCGTCCGGCTCATCCGCATCCGTGGCGCCCGCCAGCACAACCTGCGCGGCGTGGACCTCGACCTGCCGCGCGGGGCGCTGAGCGTGCTGACGGGGGTGTCCGGCTCGGGGAAGTCCTCGCTGGCGTTCGACACGCTCTACGCCGAGGGCCAGCGCCGCTACGTCGAATCGGTGAGCACGTACGCCAAGCAGTTCCTCGACCGGCTGCCGCGGCCGGACGTGGACTCCATCACCGGGCTCACCCCGGCGGTGAGCATCCAGCAGAGCGCGCCGGCCCGCAGCAGCCGCTCGACCGTGGGCACCACCACGGAGATCCACGATTACCTGCGACTCATGTTCGCGCGCCTGGGCACGGTCCACTGCGGACACTGCGGGGCCGAGGTGACCGCCGACTCGCCCCAGTCGGTGGCGCGCGAGGCTGCCGGGTGGGAGCCCGGCCGCCCCGTGCTCGTCCTGGCCCCCATCCTCCTGTCGGAGAGGCTGTCGTGGGAGGAGCAGGCCGGCCACCTGCTGCGCGCCGGGTACACCCGCGCATGGATCGGTGGCGAGGTGGTGCCGCTCGACCCGGTCCCGAAGCTGAGGCGCGGGCCAAAGCACGTGGGCGTGGTCGTGGACCGCTTCAAGTGGCAGGCGGACGAGCGGGAGCGGCTGGTGGAGGCGTGCGAGCAGGCGTTCCGCCGCGGCGAGGGCCGGCTCGAGCTGGTGCTCGGGCCAGGCGGAGCCGAGAAGCGGAGCGAGCGCTGGGAGTGCGCGAACTGCGGGACGCCGGCGATGCGCCCGGAGCCGGCGCTGTTCTCGTTCAACAGCCCGCTCGGCGTCTGCCCCACGTGCAAAGGCTTCGGCGACGTGCTCACGTTCGCGCTCGAGCTGATCGTGCCGGACGGCACGAAGACGCTGCGCCAGGGAGCGCTCTCGCCATGGGCCGGCTCGTGGCGCGCGGTGGCGTGGCCGCGGCTCCAGAAGCTCGCGGCCGAGAAGGGCGTGCCGCTCGACACGCCCTGGGACGAGCTCCGGGCCGAGCACCGGAAGCTCCTGATCGAGGGGAGCAAGGACTTCCGCGGGGTGATCCCGTTTCTCGAGCGGTTGAGAGAGAAGTCGTACAAGGCGGGCAACCGGTTCGTCGTCAAGCGCTACCAGGTCCCGCGCCCGTGCACCGAGTGCGGGGGCCGGCGGCTCCGGCCGGAGGCGCTGCGGGTGACGCTCGGCGGAAAGTCGATCGCCGAGCTGTGCGCGCTGCCCGTGCGGGACGCTGCGGCGTTTCTCGCCGGCCTCGAGTTCGGCGATTCGCAGCGGGTGATCGCCGGAGCGGCGCTCCCGGAGCTCGAGTCGCGGCTCCGGTTCCTGCTCCGCGTGGACCTCGGCTACCTGACGCTCGACCGGCTCGCCCGGACGCTCTCCGGGGGCGAGGCGCAGCGGATCGAACTCGCGAACGCGCTCGGCGCCAACCTGGCCGACACGCTCTACGTGCTCGACGAGCCGACCGCCGGGCTCCACCCGCGCGACACGGAGCGGCTGATCGCCATCCTGCGCGAACTCACCGCGCGCTCGAACACGCTGGTGGTGGTGGAGCACGACCCGCTCGTGATCGGCGCGGCCGAGTACCTGGCCGACCTCGGGCCGGGCGCGGGGGAGCTGGGGGGGCGCCTGCTCTACGCCGGGCCGGCGGCCGGCATCGTGGGGGCGAAGGACTCGGCGACGGCGCAGTACCTCTCCGGCGAGCGGCGCGTGACCCGCACGTTGCTCACCGGCAAGCCGGCGGGCTACGTGGTCGTGGAGGGCGCGACGCAGCACAACTTGAAGAACATCACGGCACGCTTCCCGCTCGGACGCCTGACGACGGTCACGGGCGTGTCCGGCTCGGGAAAGAGCAGCCTGGTGGAGGACGTGCTCTACCGCGCCGCGCTCCGGCGCTTCGAGGGCCGCGAGGACGACCCCGTGGGCGCGCACCGCGCCGTGAAGGGG
>CAYSWZ010000085.1:0-5952 GCA_964434945.1 uncultured bacterium
CTTTCGACGCACGAGTCGCGCCGCTTCAAGGCCGTCTCGGTCGGCGCCGGCATCTCGGACTGGATGACCTATTACGTCAACACCGACATCACCCCGTTCACACGGCAATACTTGAAGGCCACGCCGTGGGACGACCCCGCGATCTACGCTGCGACGTCGCCCATCACCACCGTGCGCACGGGCGCCGGTGTGCCGGTGCTGATCCAGCACGGCGGGTCGGACGCACGCGTGCCCACGCCGAACGCGCGGGAGCTCTACCGGGCGCTGGTGGACGAGGGCGTCGAGACTCAGCTCACCGTCTTTACCGGGTTCGGTCACGGGCTCAACAAGCCGAAGGCGATCCGCGCCGCGATGGAGGAGAACCGTGACTGGTTCGATCGCCTGGTGCTGGGACCCGCGCAGGTTGCCCGTGCCTCCAAGCCGAGGTGATGCCGGCGGATTGTCCGGCGGGAGAACAAACGCATCACCGGGGCGGCTTGCTTCGTGCTAGTTTGACCGCCCCGCGGCCCCCAGATGGACCGGGATCCGGTGGGGAGTGGCCGCGCAATCCACGATGGCACTGAGGTTTCGCATGTCCGGGCGTGTCGATTTCATCCTGCGGGCGAACGCCGATTACATCGAGGAGCAGCACCGCCGCTGGCTGGAGAATCCCCGCTCCGTGCCCGAGGACTGGGCGCTGTTCTTCACCGGGATCGAGTTCGGGGAGCGCCGCCCGCCGGTGGCCGGCGGGTCCGACAGCGCCTACGCGCTGGTGCACGCCTATCGGGAGTTCGGGCATCTCGTGGCGCGGCTCGACCCGCTCGGCGGCGATGCCGTCGGCACCCACCCGTTCCTCGAACTCGCGGCGTTCGGGCTCGGCGAGGGCGACCTCGACCGCGAGGTGCAGGCGCCCTTCAACGGCGACTTCCGCGGCACGCTCCGTCACCTGATCGAGGCGCTGCGCGAGACCTACTGCGGCACGCTCGGGGCGGAGTTCATGGACATCCCCGATGCGCAGCAGCGCGAGTGGCTGCAGGTCCGGCTCGAGAGCACGCGCAGCCGGCCGCAGCTCACCTCCGCGGCTCGGCTCGGCATCCTGCGCTCGCTGCTCGCGGCCGACGGGTTCGAGCAGTTCCTGCACGCGCGCTACACCGGGCAGAAGCGTTTCTCGCTCGAAGGCGCGGCGTCGCTGATCCCGATGTTCGAGACGCTGGTGTCGGGAGCGGCCGGCGTGGGAGTCGAGCAGCTCACGATCGGAATGCCGCACCGCGGTCGCATCAACTTCCTCGCCAACATCATGAAGAAGCCGCTCGACAACATCTTCAGCGAGTTCGAGTCGGCGTTCACGCCGCCGGACCCCGACGTCCAGGGCCACGACGACGTCAAGTACCACCTCGGATACTCCTCCGACCACGTCACGCCGGACGGCCACCGCATCCACCTGAGCCTGACCTACAACCCGAGCCATCTCGAGTTCGTGAACCCGGTGGTGCTGGGCGCCATGCGCGCGCGCCAGGAGATGATGGCCGACCGCGCGCGCGAGCGCGGCGTCCCGGTGTTGATCCACGGGGACGCCGCGTTCTCGGGCGAGGGCATCGTGCCGGAGACGCTGGCGCTGGCGCAGCTGCCCGCCTACGAGAGCGGCGGCACGATCCACATCGTGGTGAACAACCAGGTCGGCTTCACCACCTCGCCGCACGATGCGCGCGTGACCCGTTATCCCTCCGGGATCATGCGCGTGGTGGACGCGCCGGTGTTGCACGTGAACGGCGACGATCCGGAGGCGTGCGTGCACGCCATGACGGTCGCCCTCGAATATCGCATGCGCTTCAAGCGCGACGTGTGCATCGACCTCGTCTGCTATCGGAAGCACGGCCACAACGAGATGGACGACCCCACGTTCACGCAGCCCGTGATGTACCGGGACATCGCCGCGCACGTCCCCGCGGCACGGCGGTACGCCGACCAGCTGGTGGGAGCCGGCGTCCTGGACGCGGGCGAAGTCGAGCGCATGGAGAAGTCGCTCGACGTCGCATTCCGCGCCGCGCACCGCCGTGCCTCGAGCGAACCGGTGGCGCCGGTCCGCCACGAGCCCCGGGGAACGTGGCGGGGGCTGGCGTGGGCCGGCGACGACTGGAGCGCCGACACGCGCGCCCCGCGCGAGGTGCTCGAGCAGGTTCTGCACGGCGTCACGCGCCTGCCCGAGGACTTCCATCCGCATCGTAAGATCGCGCAGCTCTCCGTCGACCGCCGCCGCATGTTCCTCGAGGACCACGTGGACTGGTCGCTGGGCGAGGCGCTGGCCTATGGCACGCTCCTCCTCGAGGGCCGCAGCGTGCGCCTGACCGGCCAGGACGTCGGCCGCGGCACGTTCACCCACCGGCACGCGGCGTTGTTCGACGCCCAGGACGGCCGGCGCTGGGTGCCTCTCCAGCACCTGGTCCCCGAGCAGGGGCGCTTCGAGGTCGTGGACACCATGCTGAGCGAGGCCGCGGTGCTCGGGTTCGAATACGGATTCAGCACCGCCGACCCGCACACGCTGGTCGTCTGGGAGGCGCAGTTCGGCGATTTCGCGAACGTGGCGCAGGTCGCGATCGACCAGTTCATCGCATCGGGCGAGGCCAAGTGGGGCCGCATGTCCGGCATCACGCTGCTGCTGCCGCACGGCTACGAGGGCCAGGGACCGGAACACTCGAGCGGACGCCTCGAGCGGTTCCTCGCGCTGTGCGCGGACAAGAACCTCCAGGTCTGCAATCTCACCACGCCGGCGCAGCTCTTCCACGCGCTCCGACGCCAGCTGCACCGGGAGTTCCGGAAGCCACTCGTCATCATGAGTCCGAAGAGCCTGCTCCGGCACCGGCTCGCGGTGTCGCCCGTCTCGGATTTCACCGGCGGCACGTTCCAGGCGGTGCTGGCGGACCCGCTCGCCGATCCCGCACGCGTGCGCCGCATCCGCATCACCACCGGCAAGCTCCACTACGCGCTCCGCGAGGCGCGCGAGGCACGCGGCATCACCGACACGGCGCTGGTGCGGCTGGAGCAGCTCTACCCGTTCCCCGCCACGGAGCTGGCGGCGGTGTTCGCGGCGTATCCGAACGCGCGCGACGTGGGCTGGATCCAGGAGGAGCCGGCGAACATGGGGGCATGGCGCAATCTCCGCCACCGGCTCGAGGCCGTGGTGCCGGCCGGGCACACGCTGCGTTTCGTGGCGCGCCGGAGCGCGGCGTCGCCGGCGACCGGGTTCTACGCCACGCACCTGCAGCAGGAGGAGGCGCTCATCGAGGCCGCGCTCGGCGAGGTCGCCACACCCGCGGACGCTTCGAATGGCCTGGCCGTGGCGCAGGCGGAGATCCGCAGGGAGGCCGCCTCGTGACCGTCGAGATCAAGGTGCCGCGCCTGGCGGAGTCCATCTCCGAGGCGACGCTCGTGGAGTGGTTGAAGGCGGACGGCACGGCCGTGCGCACCGACGAGCCGATCGCGACGCTCGAGACCGACAAGGCCGCGGTGGAGATCGTGGCGGACGCTGCGGGTGTGCTCTCGCACGCGCGGAAGCCCGGCGACGTGGTGAAGGTGGGCGACGTGCTCGGCCGGATCGCGGACGGAACAGGAGCGGGCGCTGCTGCCGCGCCGGCGCCGGCGACGCCCGCGACCGCTCCACCCGTCGTCGCGCCGGCCGCGCCCGCCGCGCGCGTCGCGGCTGCCACCCCGGCCGCGCCCGCCGCAGCTCCCGCGCCGCGGGCTGCGAGCGCCCCGGGAACTCCGCCGGGCCCGGCCGCGCCACCGGTGCTCTCGCCGGCGGTGCGCCGGATCGTGGAGGAGCGCGGCCTCGATCCCGGCGCGATTCCCGGCACCGGCCCCGGTGGGCGCATCCTCAAGGACGACGCGCAGCGGTTCACGCCCGCTGCCACGCCGCCGGCTGCGGGCGAGCCGGAGCAGGCCCCCGAGGCGGCGCCCGCGCCCGCAGAGGACGGCGACGAGCGGGTCGTTCCGATGAGCCGGATCCGGCTCCGGATCGCCGAGCGGCTCGTGCAGGCGCAGCACACGGCCGCGATCCTCACCACGTTCAACGAGGTGGACATGTCGCGCGTCATGGATGTGCGGGCGCGGCACAAGGAGGCGTTCGAGAAGGCGCACGGCGTGAAGCTCGGGTTCATGAGCTTCTTCGCGCGCGCCTGCGTGCTGGCGTTCACCGACGTTCCGGCGGTCAACGCCGAGATCCGCGGCACCGACCTCGTCTACCACCGCGCCGTCCACCTGGGCATCGCCGCCAGCACCGAGCGCGGCCTGGTGGTGCCCGTGGTGCGCGACGCGCACCGGCTCGATTTCGCCGGGCTCGAGCGCGAGATCGCGCGGCTGGCGCAGCGCGCGCGCGACGGGCTCCTGACCCCGCAGGAGCTCTCGGGCGGCACGTTCACGATCACGAACGGCGGCGTGTTCGGGAGCCTGCTCTCGACGCCGATCTTGAATCCGCCCCAGAGCGGCATCCTCGGCATGCACAAGATCGAGAAGCGCCCGATCGCCGTGGGGGACGACGTCGTGGTACGACCGATGATGTACGTGGCGCTCTCCTACGACCACCGCGTCATCGACGGCCGGGAGGCGGTGACGTTCCTGGTGAAGGTGAAGGAACGGCTCGAGGACCCCGAGCGCATGCTGCTCGCGGTCTGAGTGGAGAGGCTGCCGCGTGGCGGGTGAAGCGTTCGACCTGGTCGTGATCGGCTCCGGCCCCGGGGGTTACGTGGCCGCGATCCGTGCGGCGCAGCTCGGGTTGAAGACCGCGTGCATCGAGAAGTACCCGACGCTCGGCGGCACCTGCCTCAACGTGGGCTGCATCCCCAGCAAGGCGCTACTCGATTCGAGCGAGCACTTCGAGTACGCGGGGCACGGACTCGCGGCGCACGGGGTGCGCGTGGAGGGGGTGACGTTCGACCTCGCCACGATGCAGGCGCGGAAGGCGAAGGTTGTGGAGGACCTGGTGCGCGGCGTCGCGACCCTGTTCCGGAAGCACGGGATCGAGGCGATCCGCGGCACCGGCCGGATGGTGTCGGCGGGCGAGATCGAGGTCACCGGGGACGGCGCCGCGCGGCGCGTCAGCGCGAAGCGCATCCTCATCGCCACCGGCAGCAAGCCCGCGGCGCTCCCGAACATCCCCTACGACGGCCGGCGGATCGTGCACAGCACCGACGCACTCACGCTCACCGAGGTGCCGCCGCGCCTCCTCGTGGTGGGAGCGGGGGCGATCGGACTCGAACTGGGCTCGGTCTGGCGCCGGCTCGGGAGCCAGGTGACCGTGCTCGAGTACCTCGAGCGCATCGTGCCCGGTTCGGACGCCGGGAGCGCCCGGCTGCTCCAGCGTTCGCTGGAACGCCAGGGCATGAAGTTCCGCTTCGGCGTCTCGGCCCGTGCCGCGCGCGTCGAGGGGAGCGAGGTGCGGGTCGAGGTGGCGCCCGTCGCCGGCGGCGAGACGAGCACCGAGACCGCAGACGTGCTGCTGGTCGCGGTCGGGCGCCGGCCCTACTCGGACGGCCTTGGGGCGCGCGAGCTGGGCGTCCGCTTCGACACGCGGGGGAGGATCGAGGTGGATGCGCATTACCAGACGAGCGTCCCGGGCGTGTTCGCCATCGGCGACGTGATCGCCGGGCCGATGCTGGCGCACAAGGCCGAGGAGGAGGGCATCGCCTGCGTCGAGCGCATGGCCGGCGGGGCGGGGCACCTGAACTACGCGGCGATCCCGAACGTGGTCTACACCTGGCCGGAGTTCGCCTCGGTGGGCCTCTCGGAAGCGGATGCGAAATCCCAGGGCGTGGAGGTCAAGGTAGGAACGTTCCCGTTCCTCGCCAATGGCCGCGCCAAGGCCATGGGAGAGAAGGACGGCCAGGTGAAGATCGTCGCCGACGCCGCGACGGACCGGGTGCTCGGCGCCCACATCGTCGGGCCGCAGGCCAGCACGCTCATCGCCGAACTGGTGGTGGC
>CAYSWZ010000086.1:0-5739 GCA_964434945.1 uncultured bacterium
TACCCCGCATGCCGCCGATCGTGCCCTTGAGCTGCAGCAGCAACTCGGCGGCGAACTTGCCGAGGCAGCAGATGATGCGTGGTTGCAGTGCCTCGAGCTGGCGCATGAGATAGGGCGAGCAGGACTCGATCTCGTGCGGCAACGGATTCCGGTTCTCCGGTGGCCGGCACTTGAGGACATTCGCGATGTACACGCTCTCGCGCGAGAGCCGCACGCCGGGGATGAGTTGCTTCTCGTCCATGGCGGCGATCATTTTCGTGAGTAGTTCGCCGGCTCGTCCCACAAACGGTTCGCCCAGCCGGTCCTCGTCCGCTCCCGGCGCCTCGCCCACGAAAACGATACCGCTCCGTGCGGAGCCCACGCCGGGAACGGCGTTCGTGCGCGTGGAGCAGAGGCCGCACTTGGTGCAGGCGCGCGCTTCGTCGGCGACCTGGTGGAGCACCGGCAGCGCCGCGGTCGCAAGCGCCTCGCGTCCGCCCGCGAGCGCGGACGGGTAGAGATCGTCGGTAAAGGGCGGCAGCTCGATGGGGTCCTCGACCGCGGTCCCGGCGGGGGCGCGCACGTCGCGCCGGCCGGCGCGCGGCGCCGGTTCGGGGGGCGTGAGCGTGAAGGATTCGGGCGCCGTCGCGGCCCGCCTCGTGAATGGCTCGGGAGCAGCCCCCGCGGTCGCCGTGGGCAGGGCGGGCGCCCCGTTCCCTCGCCGCGCGAGCGCCACGCCGTTCGCGAGCAGCTCGCCGGTGCCGAGCGCACGCTCGCGCTCGATCTTCCGGCGCAGGGCCCGTGCGATGCTCGCGGCCTCGCGACGGATCTCGTCGCCGCTCATCGCTTTGCCTTCTTCGCATGCGCCACTCCCGTGGCCTGCTTCCCGGCGAGCTTCAGCGCCGGGGTGCCGTGCGTGTCGCCGCGCAGCTCGCTCACCCGGTCGAGGATCCGCTCGGCCACTTCGCGCTTGCTGGTCTCGGGCAGCTCCAGCGCCGAGCGTGCCTCGACCAGCGTCACCTGGTTCGTGTCGCCGCCGATGCCACGCTCCGGCGAGTTCAAGACGATCATGTCGGCGTGCTTCTCGGCGAGCTTCTTGCGCGCGTTCTCAACGCCGTTCTGGGTCTCGAGCGCGAAGCCCACCACGAGTTGGCCCTTCGGCTTCGCGGCCCCGAGCCCGGCGAGGATGTCCGGGTTGGGCTCGAGCGTCACCGTGAGCGGACCGGCATCACGCTTCAACTTCTGCGTGGACGCCCGCGCCGGCCGGTAGTCCGCCACCGCCGCCGCCATGATCAGCACGTCCGCCTTGGGCGCGGCGTCGCGCAGCGCGCGCTCCATCTGGAGGGCGGTCGTCACCGGCAGCACGCGCACGCCGTGCGGCGGCTCCACGCTGACCGGACCCGCCACCACCGTCACGTCGGCGCCGCGATCGCGCGCCGCCTCGGCCAGCGCGAATCCCATGCGGCCGCTCGAGCGGTTCGTGAGCACGCGCACCGGATCGAGCGCCTCCTCGGTGCGGCCCGTGCCGATCAGGACGCGCACGCCGTTCAGGCTCGTGCGCACGCGCAGCATCGCCTCGATCTCGTCGACGATGGCGCTCACCTCGGCGAGGCGGCCCGGGCCCGAGAGCCCGGACGCCAGCTCTCCCGAGTCCGGCCCCACGAGCCGGAACCCGCGCGAGCGAAGCACGCGCACGTTGTCCTGCGTCGCGGCGTTCTGCCACATCTGCAGATCCATCGCGGGCGCCACCAGCACCGGGGCCGGCGTGGCGAGCACCAACGCCGTGAGCGCGTCCGGCGCCACGCCGTGCACCAGTCGCGCGATCAGGTCGGCGGTCGCCGGCGCGATCACCACCGCCGACGCCACCTCGGCCACGTCGACGTGCTCGACGTGCCCGCGCACCTTCCCGACCGATTCCAGCGGCAGGTCGAACCGGGGCCGCTGGTCGCCCCACAGGTTCGTCACCACCGGATTGCCCGAGAGCGCCTGGAACGTGAGCGGCGTGACGAACTCGCACGCCGCCGGCGTCATGACCACGAGGACCGTGGCGCCGCGGTCGCGCAGCCGGCGCACCAGCTCGCAGGCCTTGTAGGCCGCGATGCCGCCGGACACGCCCACGACCACCACCCGGTCCCGCAGCATGGGTTACTCGAGCGTCGGCTCGGCCATGGGCTCCGCGGGCTGCGCGAGCAGGGCCATCGGGTCCTCGTAGTAGTACGGCACGTCGTCGTGAATGACGCGCTCGAGCGCCACCGCGGTGACCTTGCCGTGCAGCGTCTCGCCGCTGCGGCGGATCCAGTCGTTCAGCCGGCGAGCCTCGCGGGCCGCAACGATCGACAGCTCGTACTTGCTCTTGCCCGGAGGCGGTACCAGTGCGGATAGCTTCATGCGATCTCCGATACGTGCGGGTTGGCAATCCGCCGCGCGGCGCACCCGTTGGCGCCGTGCGGGTCCTGCAACGTGCTACGAAATCCTCAGCCGGTGCACGCGGGCGTGCTCGGCGTCGTGAATGGCGAGCAGCGCGTTCTGCGCCTGTTCCAGGCGGTCGTTCATGATGACGTAATCGTAGTGCACCCACTGCGCCAGCTCGCTCGGAGCGTTCGCGATGCGCCGCTCGATGACCTCGGGCGAGTCGGTGGCGCGCGACTCGAGCCGCGCTCGCAGCGAGTCGAGAGACGGCGGATAGACGAACACGCTCACCGCGTCCGGCCGCACGCGGCGCACGCTGGCGCCCCCCTGCACGTCCACGTCGAGCACCACGACCCGCCCGGCGCGCACCTGCGAATCCACCTGCTCGATCGGGGTGCCGTAGAGATTGCCGTGGACCTCGGCCGTCTCGAGGAAGTAGCCCGCTTCGCGGCGGTGCTCGAACTCCTCCTTCGAGAGGAACTGGTACTCGCGGCCGTCCACCTCGGTGCTCCGGCGCGCTCGCGTCGTGGCCGAGACCGAGAACACGCAGTCCGGGCGCTGCTCGATCAGGTGCGAGACGAGCGTCCCCTTGCCCGCGCCCGATGGCCCGGACACCACGAGCAGGAAGCCGTTCCGCTGCGGAACGCTCACCGCGTCGGTGCCGGCGTGCTGCGCGGGTGCCATGCCGAGCGTGCTCATTCGACGTTCTGCACCTGTTCGCGGATGCGCTCGATCTCTTCCTTCATGACGATCACCGCGCGGCCGATCTCGACATCGTTCGCCTTGGAGCCGATGGTGTTGGCCTCGCGGTTCATCTCCTGGAGCAGGAAGTTGAGTTTGCGGCCCGCCAGCTCGCTGCCGTCGATCAGGTGCTTGAACTGGTCCAGGTGCGCGGCCAGTCGCACGCACTCCTCCGTGCAGTCCAGGCGGTCGGCGAGCAGCGCCACCTCCTGCGCGATCCGGATCGGGTCCATGTTGACGTCGTCGAGGAGCGGCCGGATGCGCGACACCATGCGCTCTTTGGCTTCCTGCGGCCGGAGCGGCGCGCGCACGGAGACGCGGTCCAGCTCGACCCGGATCGTGCCCAGTCGCGCCTCGAAGTCACGGGCCAGCGCCGCGCCCTCGCGGTCCTTCATCAGGTTCATGTTCGTGCAGCACTTGTCGACCACCTCGTGCAGCAGCGACCAGCTCTCCTCGTCGGAGATGGCGGCGTGCTCCCAGGTGAAGAGGTCCGGCAGCGCCGCCACCGTGGCCAGGTCCACGTCGCCGGAGAGGCCGAAGCGCTCCTTCAACTGCGACATCAGGTCCACGTAGCGCTGGGCCACGGCCTCGTTGAGCTTCAGCACCTCGCCCTGGTCGCCGGCGCCCGCCCAGTTGATGGTGAGGTTGAACTTCCCGCGCGAGAACCGGTCCTGGATGAGCGTCCGGATCTGGTCCTCGAACGCCAGCGCCACCTTGGGCCCGCGGATCGACACTTCGCAGAAGCGATGGTTGACCGAGCGGACCTCGGCGGACAGGCGCTGCCCGGAGCGTTCGATCTCGGCCGAGCCGTAGCCGGTCATGCTGCGGATCATGCGGGTCCTCCGGGGGGCGGTTTGCGGACCCGCTAAGTTATGCGACCGGGGCGTGTCGCGTCAACGCAGGCCGGGCCTCAGGGCCGCGAATCACAAGGGCTTGCGGGGATTCGCGCGGTTGGCGCGGTGAGGGGGAACGCTCCACACGGTTCCCACAAAAACCGATCGCCGCCGGAGCGAGCGGCGGCGCGGAACCGGGCAGCCCGGAGGCAAGTACGTGCTAGCCCGGAATCTGGTAGCGCTTCATCTTCCCGAGGAGCGTCGTGCGCGACATGCGGAGTATACGCGCCGCGTCGGCCTTGATGAACTGGGTTCTTTCGAGCGCCTCGACGATGCGGACCTTCTCCTGGTCCTCCATCTCCTCGAGGAAGCTGCGCGGGGCGTCGGAGCCGGTCTCCGCGAGGGGGATGTCGCGCGGAGTCACCGTGAGCCCGTCGGGCGTCAGGACGACCAGGCGCTGGAGGAGGGCACGGAGCTGGCGGATGTTGCCCGGCCAGCTGTAGCTCGTGAGACGCTCGCGTGCCGCGCGCGAGAGCGTGACGCGCTTGCGAGCCGCAGCCGTGTAGGAATCGAGGAAGTGGTCGACGAGCAGCGCGACATCGTCGCCGCGTGACCGCAGGGGCGGCAATGTGAATACCGCGTGCGCCAGCCGGTAGTAAAGATCCCGTCGGAAGCCCTCGCCCGTGTGCAGTTTGGCCGCGTCGCGATTGGTCGCTGCGATGAGCCGCGCGTCCACGGTGCGCCCGGTCGTCGCACCGATGCGTCGCACCTCGCCCGTCTCCAGGAAGCGCAGCAACTTGGCTTGCAGGTCCACCGGCATCTCGCCGATCTCGTCCATGAAGATGCTGCCCTCGTGCGCCTCTTCGAACAGTCCGGCGCGGTCGCGCGTCGAGCCCGTGAACGAGCCCTGCACGGACCCGAAGAACTCCGCCTCCATCATCGTCGTGGGCACCGCGCTGCAGTTCACTTCGACCAGCCGGCCCGTTCGTCCGGAGAGCGCGTGCACGCCGCGAGCAATCAGCTCCTTTCCCGTGCCGGACTCGCCGAGCACCAGCACCGGGATGTCGCTCACCGCCACCGTCGCGATCTGCTCCAGCATCTCGAGCAATGGCCGGTGGCGCGTGACGAGCCCGAACGTGTCGTGCGCCCACTGCACCCGGCGCTGCAGCTCGCGGTCGACGCTCGGCCGGCGTCGCGGCCGAGGCTTCTCGCCCACCGGGTGCTCCTGGACACCCTCGTCCCGGAAGCGCTGCTCGAGCTCGGCCATTCGCTGCTTCGCCTGCCCGAGTTTGAGTTCCGCGCCCATGTGCTCGAAGTGGTCGCAGGCCGCGCGGTAGGCCTCGCGCGCGCCGTCCAGGCTCTCGTAGGCGCCGGCGTGCGCACCGCACAGCCAGTCGCCATACGACATCCAGAGCTTGCCCCACTCGTACGGCGTCTCGATGTCGTCGTACATCGCGAAGCCGTGCTCGAACTGCTTCTTCGCCTCGTCGTGCTTCCCGAGCGCGGCCGCCGCGAGCGCGAGTGTGCGGTATGTCGCGGCTTCTTCGTAGCGATCGCCCAGTTCGAGGCAGAGTGCGAGCGCCTCTCGCGCCTCGTCATAGGATTCCTGGGGGCGACCGAGCAGGATGAAGCACTCGGCCCGACGCCGGCGGAGTTCCGCGACGACGTCGCCGCGCGGAATCAGCGCGAGCGCATGAGGCAGGACCTCGTCGTAGCGCTTGAGCGCCTCGGCAGCGTTGCCCTGCTCGAGTTCGACGTCCCCGAGGTATTCGAGCCG
>CAYSWZ010000087.1:0-13741 GCA_964434945.1 uncultured bacterium
GCCGGCGGTGCCGGCAGGGACCCCTCGGGCGCACGTGCACGTCTCGAACGATACGGCGGCGGCGGTTCCTCGCGGGGTGGCGCAGGCGTCGGACAGCCTGCGGGCGCTGGCGGCGGCCGACTCGCTCGCCGCGCGGCGGGATTCGCTCGAGAGCATCCGCACCTCCCGCGATTCGGGCATCGTCATCACGACGCGGGTGCAGCCGGCGAGGAAGGGCGCGAAGGCACCGGAGCCGCCGTACAAGATCGTGGCGGACAAGATGAGCGGCGGGCGCGGGCCCGCGGGCGACGTGCTGTTCCTCGAGAAGGTCACCATCACGCGGTCGGGGACCCGGCTCAATTCCGAGCGCGGGCGCTACGAGCGCGCGACGGGCATGGTCCACATGGAGGGAAACGTCCGGCTCCGCGATTCCACCACCACGATCACCTGCGACGAGGCCGCGTTCTCCGAGAACCAGGACCGACTGGACCTGAACGGCAACGTGGTCGTGGTGGACCACGACGCCACGCTCAAGGCCCCCCGCGGCTGGTACGACCGCAAGAGCGGCCAAGCGCAGCTCACCGGCGGCGTGAGCGGACGCGAGAAGCAGCAGCGGCTCATGGCCGACCGGGCGTTCTACCAGCGCGATTCCATGCTCGTGCGCGCGCGCGGGCACGTCGTCGGGATCGACGACGAGAACCACACCCAGCTCGAGGCGGACTCGGTGGACTTCGACCGGCGCACGAAGCAGGCGGTCGCCACCGGGGGACCGCTGTTGCGAACCAAGGACGAGGACGGCAAGGAGACGCTGCTCCGCGCCCGGGAGCTGCGCGTGAATTCCGAGACGCGGGTCGCGGAGGCGATCGACTCGGTCACGGTCGAACGCGACACGTTGCGCGCCGCCGCCCACTACGCCCGTTTCGACGACAAGACCGGCCACGGCCTGCTGCTCGGCCAGCCCCGGGCGTGGGACGGCGAGACCACGGTGACGGGCGACACGCTCGAGACGATCACGATCAAGCGCAAGCTCGAACGCGTCATCGTGCGGGGTGGAGCCAAGCTCGACTACGCCGGCATCCGCGAAGCGAACCGCGGTGAGCTGAGCCGGCTCACCGGCTCGCGCGTGGACATGTTCGTGAGCGAGTCGCACATCGACAGCCTCATGGCCATCGGCCTCGCGCACGACGCGTACACCGCACCTCCCAAGGAGGGGAAGACCTCGGAGTACAACCAGACCTCGGGTGACACCATCCTCGTGTACTTCAAGGACAAGAAGCTGGACCGCGCACTGGTGCTGGGCGGAGCCAAGGGCGAGTACCACCCGCCGGTGGCGGTCGGCGACACCGTCTCGGCGAAGCAGGAGATCGTGTCGTACGAGGGCCGGCGCATCGAGTTCGTGATCCCGAAGAACCGTATCGTGCTCGACGGCGATGCGCACATGAACTACCGCGACATGCAATTGCGCTCGAAGCGGGTCGAGTTCGACAGCCAGAAGAACACGCTCGTGGCCGAGGGCAAGCCGGTGCTCGTCCAGAAGGGCGACGAAGTGGACGGCCAGCTGATGACCTACAACCTCAACGAGCGCGTGGGCACCATCTACCAGGCCACGACGACCTACGAGCGCGGGCTCTACCACGGCAAGGAGATCCGCAAGGAGTCGGAGAACGAGCTCGACGTGCTCGACGGCTCGTACAGCACCTGCGACCTGGACCCGCCGCATTATCACTTCTCGTCACGCTGGATGAAGATCTACCTCAAGGACAAGCTGGTCGCGAAGCCGGTCGTGTTCTACCTGCGGAACGTGCCCGTGCTGGTGCTGCCGTTCTACGTGTTCCCCATCAAGCCGGGCCGGCATTCCGGGTTCCTGTTCCCGCAGTTCGAGCTGGGCTTCAACAACACGACCGGCCAGTTCATCCGCAACGGCGGCTACTACTGGGCCCCGAACGACTACATGGATTTCACCGCCGCGGGCGACTACTACCAGCAGCAGCCGGCGTGGGCGCTGCGCACCGAGGCGAACTACAAGCTTCTGTACTCGTTCGAAGGCCACCTCGAGGGCCGCTTCGAGCACAACGACCAGACCAAGACCGACGACTACACGTTCTACGGGACGCACGACCAGACGATCGGCCAGCACACCCGCGTGTCCGCCCTCGCCAACTTCGTCTCGAGCCGGGAGTTCAACGCCACCTCGCTGTCCGGGCAGTCGTTCGCGGATCGGGTGAACCGGTACCTCACCTCCAACATCCAGATGACGCACTATGCGGACTGGATTTCGTTGAGCGCGATCGTCGAACGCCGCCAGGACCTCGACGCCACCCAGTTCCTGCTCGATCCCGACGGCCCGGGGCCGCTGCACGGACCGCCGGTGGGCACCGTGGCCTCGACCCCGAGCCTCACGCTCACCGCCCCGTCGCTGACGGCCTCGCTCCCGACGCGCGCGCTCGGCTCGTACGGCTTCCTGAAGGACCACTGGCTCGGCAAGGCGCTCAGCACCACCTACATGACCATGAGCGCCCAGTTCCAGTCGCTAGAGACCCAGCAGGGCTACGTGAGCGGCGTGCAGCACTTCCTGAACGCCGACAGCGTGGTGGACTCGGTCAACGTGGTGGGCCAGACCGACGTCACCCGCCGTGCGGCGGTCAGCAACCTGTCGCTGTCGGATTCGCGCCGGCTGTTCGGCTGGATCAACTTCGCGCCGTCGTTGTTCGTGAACGCGGCGATCTTCGACCACGACGAGCTGGGCCACCAGTTCGCCCCCGCCGCCGTGTGGCAATCGGCGCTCGGGACGTCCACGACGTTGTACGGGAAGTTCGCCACTCCCATCCACGGGCTGGCGGTGCGCCATATCCTCAATCCGGCGGCGACGTTCACCTACGCGCCCGACTTCCCCGGCCTCCAGTACACGGACTCGGCCGGCGTCGTGCACGATCGATTCCAGGGCTTCGGCGGGCTCGGCATCTTCTCGGGCCGCAAGTCGGCGCGCGCCAACTTCTCGCTCGACCAGCGCTTCCAGGCCAAGTACGGGAGCGGCGACAAGGTCCGGCGCTTCGACAACCTGCTCACCTGGACCACGAGCACCTTCTACGACTTCCTGTGGAAGGAGGAGGGGCTCGCGCACCCGCTCGGCCCGATCAGCAGCGGGCTCAGGCTCCAGCCGCCGGGCTACATCAACGCCGACCTCGGCGCCGGCCTCGACGCCTACTCCCAGCGACCGCTGCAGACGCTGAGCTACAACGTGACCGGCAACTTCACGAGCCACGGCGCGGGCAAGCCGCAGAACGCGGGGATCGGCGAGGACCCCAGCCTCCGGGCCACCGCCGCCAACGCCGAGGTGGAGCAGTTCCACGAGACCTGGAACCTGGCGCTGGCCTACTCGTACAACGGCGCCTACGTGGGCTCGACGTGGCAGTCCCACCGGCTCCTGAACGCCGTGCTCCGTTACCAGATCACCCCGAACTGGATCATCGACTACCAGGCGAGCTACGACATCACCTCGGGGGAACTGCTCCTCCAGCGCTACAACCTGACCCGGCAGATCCATTGCTGGAACGCGATCTTCTCGCGCTCGTTCACGCCGGGCGGGGAGACCGAGTACTTCTTCCGCCTCGGCATCCGCGACCAGAAGGACGTCTACTACCAGCGTGGCACGCGCCAGCAGAGCTTCGGTGGGATCCAGTAGCCCGGCGCGCTGGCGCCTGGCCTGCGACGGATGCGGGGCGGGAGCCTGGGTGGGACCCCGCGAAGACGGGTTCGACGCGTGGTGCGAGGCGTGCCAGACGCCCCAGCGGCTCGTCGCGGCGCCCGCGCCCGGTACGCGCTGCACGCGCTGCGGCTCGCCGCTCGCCGCACTGCCGCGGTTCGTGGAGCTATGGGGCGAACTACAGCACCTGGACGCGGTGCTCGGCGCGTGGGCGGGAGACGTGACGCCGCTCGCGACACTCCTGCCCGAGCGCCCGCGGTTCGTGACCGACCTCACGCCGCCCGCGCCCGCGCCCGACGACCCGCCCGTGCGCGTCGCCCTGCTGGCCGCGGTCGCGCGGGGCGACTGGCGCGCTGCGCTCGCGGCGCCGGCCGACGACGGCGCCCGCGCGCGGGCCGCCCGCGCGATCGCGCACGAGCGGCTCGGCCACGCCGAGGAGGCGATCGCGGAGTGGGACGCCGTTCTCGCTGCCGGCGAGGACTCCCGCGCGCGACTCGCCCGTGGCGCCCTGCTCGCGCGCGCCGGTCGTGCCGCGGCCGCCGCGCGCGATCTCGAGCGCGCGGGCGGCTCGTTCGAGGCGCGCTGGGATCGCGCGGCGCTCCTCGTGCATGAGGCGGTCGCCACGAGCCACGGCGTTCCCGATGCCACCCGCCTCTCGCCCGCGCGGGCCGAGGCCGGGCCGGCCTCCGACTACTGGAGTGATCCCACGGTCGGTCGGCTGCTGTGGTCGTTGCTCGTGGAGCGCGAACTCGCCCGCACGGAGGCGGGTGCCCGAGCGCTGCCCGAGGGCTCGCGGGCGGCGTTGCGCGCGGCCGAATCCGAGTTCGAGCACGACACGTTCTGGGACCGCGCCATGCTTCTCGTGGGCTGGGCCCGGCTCGGCGCGCAGGAGGAGGTGGCCCGCATCGCCGCTCCGCTCGCTCGCCGGCAGTCGGCGGCGCTCCTCGACGAACCGGCGTTCGCCGGCCGGCCGCTCGCGGACGTGGCCCGCGCGCTCGCCGCCGCACGCAGCGCCATGGACATGGGGGACCCGGTCGAGGCACGACACGACATCGCGGAGGCGTTCGGCCGGGACGACCTCAAGAGGTTCCGGATCCCGTGCGCCGCCTGTGGCCGCGGCAGCGTCGGCATCGAGGAGACCGCCGAGGCCGGCGCCTGAGCTTCCGGGAGAGGGCGAAACGAGCGGGCGCGCCAGCGGAAGCGCGCGATGCAACGGGGCTTGCGCCATTCGTCCGGTCGCGGCAAATCCTTGGCCCGTGGCCTCACCCCCGTGTTGCCAATTCGCCGATAGCAGGTTCATGCTGACGGAGAGCACGTGGGTGACCGCGGGCTCCCGAAGCCGGGCGGCGGCGCGCCGCCTCTGAAACGCACGCAGGAAGGGGAGGACGCGATGAGATCCGGCACGCTGTGGCGGTCGGCCGTGTTCGCATCGCTTGCACTCCTCGTGAGCGGCCAGCTCTGCATGCTCACGACCTGTGTGCCGCGCTTGAAGCAGACGCACTCACTGGCGCACGCGTGCTGCCGTGCCACGCCCGCTCCGGCGGGCCCGTCCCGGTCGTCGCAATCGTCCGGCGCCATGCCGTGCGATCTCCAGCTGCACGGAGCGACCGCGCCGCTTCTCTCTGCCGCATCGCTCCTCGCGATGCCCGCCGCGCTGCCCGCGGCGTTGACCACGCCGCTCGCTCCGCCGGCGCTCGTGGTCTCCCCGTTCGCCGAGACGGACACCGGTCCGCCACTCGAACGGCTCTCGCCCGCTCCTGCGGGCGTTCGCGCTCCTCCGCAGGCCTAGGAGCCCGCCGGCCGGCCTGGCCGGTGGACCGCGGAGTGCCCGTGCACTCCGCGCGCGTGATGCGTGCGCCATCCGGGCGCGCGCCACCCGAGTCCCTGGTCGAGGAGTCCACCATGTCCGGTGTTCCAACCCGCGGCGCCACCGCCGCGTTCCTGCTCGCGTTCGCGTTCGCCGCGGTCCCGGCGCGCGCGCTCGACCTGGAGCAGGTGTTCGCGGAGGTCGCCGGCGGCAACCCGTCGCTCGTCTCCCGCCAGCACGAGGCCGCGGCCGCACAGGCCCACGCGCGTCGCGCCGGTGCCTGGGACGCACCCATGCTGGAGTTGTCGGCGGTCAACGTCCCGGTCGGCGGCGGCTTCGACCAGGACCCGATGACGATGCGCATGGTGGGACTGGAGCAGCAGGTGGACCTGTTCGGGGTGCACGGCCTCGAGCGTCGCGCGGCCGAGGGCGATGCGCGCGCCGCGGCCGCCGCGGCCGACGACACGCGCTGGCAAACGCTCGCGGACGCGTGGGAGAGCTACGCCGACGCGTACTTCGCCTCCGAGCGCGCCGCGGCCGCGCGCGGGCACCACGAGGTGATGGATCGCATGTGGGCGGCTGCGCGCGCGCGTTACGAGACGGGCCACGGCCGGCTCGACGACCTGTTGCGCGCCGAGGCCGAGCGCGCGCGCATCGCTGCGGACGCGGCCACGTTCGCGGCGGAGGAGACCTCGGCGCGTGCACGGCTCGACGCGCTGCGGGGTCGCGAGCCCGGGACGCCCGGTGCGCCCGTGGACTCGCTCGCCGCGCCGCCCGAGTGGCTGGCGCCGGACTCTGCCGCCGCATGGAGCGACGCGATCGCTGCGCACCCGCGGTTGCGGGTTCTCGCCGAGCGCGAGACGGCGCGACGGACCGCGGCCAGCGCCGCACGCCGCACGACGTGGCCCGAACTCACGGTGCGGGGGGCCTACGGGTTCCGGAGCGAGCTCTCGGGCGGCATCCCGCAGGACGACATGTGGAGCGCGGGCGTGGGCTTCACGCTGCCGATCGGGACGGGCTCGCGGCAGGGCGCCGAGGCCGACGAGAGCGCGGCCATGGCGGACGCGATGGCGGCGGAGCGTCATGGCGAGGCGCTCGACATGGCCGCGGAGCTCTTGGCACTCCGTGCGCGCGCGGGCGCGGAGCGCCGGATCGTGCGCCTCCTCGCCGACACGGTGCTCACGGCCCAGCATCGCGCGCTCGATGCCGCGTGGAGCGCCTACGAATCCGGAACGACCGATCTCGGCGGCGTGCTCGAGACCGCGCACGCCAGTTATTCAGAAGAACTCGAGGTCACGCGTGCCCGCCAGGACCTCGCGCGCACGCTTGCGCGCCTGCTCGCGATGACCGCGCGTGGCGAGCTGCTCGGGGTGCGCGTGCCGCCCGCGGTGCGCGGGGGAGGACGGCCATGAACGAACTCCGCGGATCGGCGCCCTCCGGGCACGTGCCACCGCCCGGCGCCGGGGTGATGAACGTCGTGCGCTGGGTTCTGTTCGGCGGACTGACGTTGCTCGCGCTCATCTCGATCGCAAGCTGGGTCACGTGGCGCACGGACGAGGAACGCAGCCACGCGACGCCGGCCGGCTCGAAGGCCAGGGCGGGAGCGGTGCTCTACCGCTGCCCGATGCACCCCAACTACACCAGCGACAAGCCGGGCGAGTGCCCGATCTGCGGCATGACGCTCGAGCGCGTGGACGGCCTCGAGACGCACGATGCGCACGCGGGTGACGTTCCCGGTCTCGCGACCGTGCAGATCCCCGCCGAGCGGACGCAGCGGATCGGCGTGCGCCTCGCCCGCGTCGAACGCGGCACGCTCGGCGAGGGCTCGCCGCTCGTGGGGTTCGTCGCCCCGGACGAGACGCGCCTGCGGCGCGTCCAGCTGCGCGTCGCGGGCTGGGTGCAGGACGTCGCCATGAACCGCACCGGCGAGACGGTGCGGGCCGGCCAGCCGATGCTGTCGCTCTACAGCCCCGAGCTCGTCCAGAGCGAGCGCGAGTACCTGATCGCGCTCGGCGAGGGCCAGGGCATGGCGGGCCACGATGCCGGTGCGCGCGATGCCGCACGCGAGCGGCTCCGGCAGATGGGCATTCCGGACGACGAGGTGGCACGGCTCGAACGCGAGCACACCGCGTCCTCGAAGCTGGCGCTGCGCTCGCCGGTCACCGGGACGGTGCTGGAGCGCGACGTCGTCGAGGGCCAGTACGTGGACGCCGGCACGCCGCTCTTCACCGTCGCCGACCTGTCGCGGGTCTGGGTGCTCGTCGACCTCTACGAGATCGACATGGGACGGGTCCGCGTCGGCGACCGCGCGCGCTTCGTGGCCGACGGCCTGCCGGGCCGCACGTTCGAGGGTGCGATCGACTTCATCTACCCGACCGTCTCGAACGAGACGCGGACGCTCAAGGCCCGCCTCTCGCTCGAGAACGGGGAGCGGCTGCTGCGGCCGGGTATGTACGGCCAGGTCGACGTGGCCTCGCGCCGCGACGCCACGCCGCTCGTGGTGCCGGCGGAGTCGGTGGTGAACACGGGCGAGGTCACGTACGTGTTCCTCGCCCGCGGCGGCGGGCGGTTCGAGCCCCGCCGGGTGTGGACCGGGAGCGGCGACGGCGACCGCATCACCGTGCTCCGCGGCCTCGACGAGGGTGACACGGTGGTGGCGAGCGCGTCGTTCCTCATCGACTCCGAGAGCCGCATGAGGGCCGCGATCGCCGGCCTGAACGGCGGCGCGGATTCCGGGACGGGTGCGCCGGCACCCGCCGGCGGCACGCCGCCGGGGCACCGGCATTGAGTGCGCGCCCGGGCCGTCCGAGGCCGCCCTGCGAGCCGCAAGGCGAGCGTGTCCCGTGATCGCACGGATCATCGAGTGGTGCGCCACCCGGCGCGGGCTGGTCCTCGTGGTCTCGGCCGCGGCATTCGTCGGGGCGCTGCTCGCCGTGCGGGCGGTCCCGCTCGACGCGATCCCCGATCTCTCCGACCCGCAGGTCATCGTCTTCACCGAGTGGATGGGGAGGAGCCCGGACCTGGTGGAGGACCAGGTCACCTACCCGATCGTGTCCAGCCTGCTCGCGGCGCCCCGGGTGACCGCGGTGCGCGGCCAGAGCATGTTCGGCATGAGCTTCATCTACGTCATCTTCGAGGAGGGCACCGACCTCTACTGGGCCCGGAGCCGCGTGCTCGAGGACCTGACCACGATCCGGAGCCGCCTGCCGGAGGGCGTCACGCCGACGCTCGGCCCCGACGCCTCCGCGGTCGGCTGGGTGTACCAGTACGCGCTCGTGGACAGGAGCGGGCGCCACGACCTCGCCGAACTGCGCGCGTTCCAGGACTTCCACCTGCGCTACGCGCTCGCGAGCGTGCCGGGCGTCGCCGAGGTGGCGTCGGTCGGCGGGTACGAGCGGCAGTACCAGGTCGAGGTGGACCCGGCGCGGCTGCACGCGTACGGGCTGTCCGTGGCCGACGTCTCCGCCGCGGTGCGCCGCAGCAACCGCGAGGTGGGCGGACGCGTGATCGAGATGTCGGGCCGCGAGTACTTCGTGCGCGGCCGCGGCTACATCCGCTCGCTCGACGACCTGCGCAGCGTCGCGGTCGGCGTGGACCGGCGCTCGGGCACGCCGATCCGCGTCGCCGACCTGGGACGCGTGTCGTTCGGCCCGGACATCCGTCGCGGGCTCGCCGAACTGGACGGCGAGGGCGAAGTGGTGGGCGGCACCGTGGTCATGCGCTACGGCGAGAACGCCGCGCAGGTCATCGCGCGCGTGAAGCGGAAGCTCGACGAGCTCCGGCCGTCGTTCCCCGAAGGTGTCGAGGTGAAGACCGTGTACGACCGCTCGGCGCTCATCACGCGCGCGGTCGAGACGCTGCGGCACACGCTGGTCGAGGAGGCCATCGTCGTGAGCCTGGTCATCTTCGTCTTCCTGCTGCACTTCCGGAGCACGCTCGTGCCCGTGCTCACGCTGCCCGTGGCGGTGGCGCTGGCGTTCCTGCCCATGCGCTGGCTCGGGATCAACTCCAACATCATGAGCCTCGGCGGCATCGCCATCGCCATCGGCGCGATGGTGGACGCGGCGATCGTGCTCGTGGAGAACGCGCACAAGCACCTCGAGGCGGCCGGGCCCGGCACCACGGGGGGGGAGCGCACGCGGATCGTGATCGACGCGGCGAAGGAGGTGGGCCCGGCCATCTTCTTCTCGCTGCTCATCATCACGGTGGCGTTCCTGCCGATCTTCGCGCTGAACGGCCAGGCGGGCCGCCTGTTCAAGCCCCTCGCGTTCACCAAGACGTTCGCCATGGCCTTCGCGGCGCTGGCGTCGGTGACGCTCGCACCCGCGCTCATGACGCTGTTCGTGAAGGGCCGGATCCGGCCCGAGCGCGAGCACCCGGTCTCGCGCCTGCTCATCGCGCTCTACCGCCCGTTCGCGTGGGTCGCGCTCCGCAATCCCCGCACCACGCTCGCGATCGGTCTCGCGGCCGTGCTCTCGGCCGTCCCCATGGCGGCGCGCCTCGGGCACGAGTTCATGCCGCCGCTCCAGGAAGGCGACCTCCTCTACATGCCGACCACGTTCCCGAACGTGAGCATCGAGGAGGCGAAGCGCAGCGTGCAGACACAGGACCAGCTGATCCGCAGCTTTCCGGAGGTCGAGCGCGTGTTCGGGAAGGCGGGGCGCTCGACGAGCCCGACTGATCCCGCACCGCTGTCGATGGTGGAGACGGTGGTGAAGCTCAAGCCCCGCGACCAGTGGCGGAAGCTGCACCACGCGCGCTGGTGGTCGGCCGGTGCGCCCGCGTGGACCCAGCCCGCGCTGCGCGTGCTGTGGCCCGACTCCCGCCGCATGAGCTGGGACGAACTGGTCGCCGAGCTCGACCGCACCGTCCGACTGCCCGGCTGGACGAACGCCTGGACCATGCCGATCAAGACGCGCATCGACATGCTGTCGACCGGCGTGCGCACGCCGATCGGGGTCAAGATCTTCGGACCCGGGCTGCCCGAGATCGAGCGCATCGGCATCGAGCTGGAGCACACGCTGGCCGCGGTGCCCGACACCCGCAGCGTGTATTCGGACCGGAACACCGGCGGGCTCTACATCGACATCGTGCCCGACCGCCAGGCGCTCGCGCGCCACGGGCTCACGCTCGGGGACGTGCAGGACGTCGTCGAGGCGGCGATCGGCGGCGAGCCGATCGGCGTGACGGTGGAGGGCCGCGAGCGCTTCACGATCAACGTCCGCTACCCCTCCGCGCTGCGCCAGGACGTGGAGCGGCTGCGGCAGGTGCTGGTGCCGATCCATCGAACGGGCGCTTCGGGCGGCGGCATGACCGGCGGCCTCGTCGGGGGCGGCGGGAGCGGCGACGGCACGGCCGCGAGCGGGGCCGGTGCGCTCGATCCCGACGCGCTGCTCGCGAGCAACGGCGTGTCCGACTCGGACCCGGCGGGCGGAGCGTCGCCGATGCCGCGCGGCGGCGGGTCTTCCGCGGCCGGCGCGCCCGGACCGGCCGAGCCGGCGGCGGGCCCCGCGCCGGCCGTGGACGTGGAGCGCTGGGGCGTGCCGGGCGGCTCGCACGTGCCGCTCGGGCAGGTGGCCGACATCCGGGTGACGAGCGGCCCGCCGATGATCCGCGACGAGGCGGGCATGCTGGTCGGCTACGTCTACGTGGACATGGATGCCTCCCGCCGCGACGTCGGCGGCTACGTGGCCGATGCCAAGCGCGCCGTGGCGCGCGACCTGAAACTGCCGCCGGGCTACTTCCTCAAGTGGACCGGGCAGTACGAGCTGCTCGAAGCCATGCAGTCGCGCATGCGCCTGCTGGTGCCGCTCACGCTGCTGCTCGTGCTGCTGCTCCTCTACGCCAACTTCGGCAGGCTGGCGCCGGCGCTCATCGTGCTCGCCTCGGTGCCATTCGCGCTCGTCGGCAGCGTGTGGCTGCTGGCGGCGCTGCACTACAATCTCTCCACCGCCGTGTGGGTCGGGCTCATCGCGCTCGTCGGTCTCGCCACGCAGACCGGCGTCGTCATGGTCGTCTACTGCGACGTGGCGTATCGCCGCGCCGAGCGCGAGGGCAGGATCCGCGGGTTCGACGACATCGTGGAGGCGACGCTCGAGGGCTCGGTGCAGCGCGTGCGGCCGAAGCTCATGACCGTCGCGACCATGATGATCGGCCTCGTGCCGCTCCTGTGGTCGCAGGGCGCGGGCGCGGACGTGATGAAGCGCGTCGCCGCACCCATGGTGGGCGGGCTCTTCACCTCGGCATTCCTGACGCTGGAGATCATCCCCGTGATCTACACCTGGTGGCGCTGGCGCGAGTGGCGGCGCGCGGAGCGCGCCGAGGAGAGACGCGCGTGAGCTTCGTACCCCTGCACGCGATCCATCGCGAAGGCGTCGCCGTGCCGGTCACCGACACGCTCCGCTTCCGCGTCTCCGGGATGCACTGCGCCTCGTGTGTCTCGCGGGTGGAGCGGGCCATGGCCGGGACCCCGGGTGTGGCCTCGGCGCGGGTGAACCTCGCCACCCAGCGGGCCGAGGCCGACGTGACCGAGGCCGTGGACCCGGGGCGGATCACCGGAGCGATCCGAGCCGCGGGCTACGACGCCTACCCGGTGACGAGCCCGGTCGTGGACGACGCCGAGCGGCGCGAGCGCGCGGCGGAGGAGACCGCCGTCCGCCGCCGGTTCGCGCTCGCGCTGACGTTCGGCGCCGCGGTGTTCCTGATCGCCCACCTCGGGATGCTGCTGCCGGGCGTGCTGCCCGGCACGCCGTGGCAGCAGGGGTTCGCGCAGTTCGTGCTGGCGGTGCCGGTCCAGTTCGTCGCGGGCTGGCCTTTCCTCCGTGGACTCGCCCGCGGCGTGGTCCGGCGGCAGCCCGACATGGACACGCTGGTCGGGCTCGGCACGCTCACCGCGTTCGCGTACTCGACCGTCGCCGTGTTCTGGCCGTCGCTCGTGTCCGGAGGCGCTGCTGCGATGCCGATGGCCCCGATGCGGCCGGAGGCCGCGGGGCCCGAAATCTATTTCGACACCTCGGTCACGATCGTGGCGCTGATCCTGCTCGGGCGGATGCTCGAGTCCCGCGCCCGGAGCGGCACGTCGCGCGCCATGCGCGCGCTGCTCGATCTCCGGCCGCGCACCGCGCTCCGCGTCGAGCCCTCGGGCGCGGAGACGCAGGTGCCGGTCGATGCACTCGAGCCCGGCGACGTGCTCGTGGTGCGGCCGGGCGAGCGCGTGCCCGTGGACGGGACGATCCTCGACGGCCGCTCGAGCCTGGATCGTGCGCTCGTGACCGGCGAATCGCTGCCGGTGGAGGCGGGCCCCGGCGACGCCGTCACCGGCGGCACGCTGAACGGCACCGGCGCGTTCCGCATGCGCGCCGAGAAGGTCGGCGCCGACTCGATGCTGATGCAGGTCGTCGCGATGGTCGAGCGCGCGCAGACCACGAAGGCGGACGTGCAGCGGCTCGCCGACCGGATCGCCGCGGTGTTCGTTCCGGCGGTGCTCGGCGTGGCGCTGCTCGCGTTCGGGGTCTGGTGGCTCGCGGGCGCGGGGCTCGCCGGCGCGCTCTTGAAGCTCGTCGCCGTGCTCATCGTGGCCTGCCCGTGCGCGCTCGGACTCGCCACGCCCACGGCGCTGGTGGTGGCCACGGGGCGCGGCGCGCAGCTCGGCATCCTCGCGCGCGACGCGGGCGCGCTGGAGCGCGCGGAGCGCGTCGACACCGTGGTGTTCGACAAGACCGGCACGCTCACGCTCGGCGCGCCGCAACTGACGGACGTGGTCGCGGCCGCGGGCGTGAGCGAGCGCCGGCTCCTGACGGCCGCCGCGACCGCGGAGCGCCGGAGCGAGCACCCATTGGCGCGCGCGGTGCTGCGTGGCGCCAGGGATCGCGAGGCGGAGCCGGGCGATTGCGAAGACTTTGGCGCCGTTCCCGGCCGGGGCGTCTATGCGCTCGCGAACGGCCGCGCCATCGCCGCCGGGACGTCGGCGCTCCTCGCCGACTACGGCGCTTCGGACGCTCCCCTCGCGAGCGAGCGCGGGCGCCTCGAGGCCGGAGGCCGCACCGTGATCGCCGTGTCCGAGAACGGCGAGCTGCTCGGCCTCCTCGGTGTGGCCGACACGCTGCGACCCGAAGCTGCCGGCGTCGTGCGCCGGCTTCGCGAGCGCGGGTTCACGCCGTGGATGATCACGGGCGACCACGCGCGCACCGCGGCAGCCATCGCATCCCAGGCGGGGATCGCACCGGAGAACGTGCTCGCGGGCGTGGCTCCTG
>CAYSWZ010000088.1:0-4366 GCA_964434945.1 uncultured bacterium
ATAGAACCCGAGGTCCGTGTTGTCGGCACCCAGGTAAGTGTTCGTGCCGATCAGCGCCGAGGTGTTGTCGAACAGGTTCACCACCATGCGCTGGGGCGCGCTGCGAAAGGATGCCTCGAAGAACCAGCCCGGGCTCGCCGACGCCGGCATGAGCTGGTAGAGCGGTGGGACGGCAACGCCGGCATTGTAGGCGCCAAACGTGGTCGTTGCGTCGCCGAACATCTCTGCCCCGAACCCGCTGCTGATGGGGATGCTGAACCGCTGGAGATCCTGCTGCGCCGCGTGGACATCGATCGCCTGTCCGTGCGTGTTGAAGAATGTCTGGAGCGCCGTCCCGCTCACGGGCACCTGGGGCGAACGAAGCGCCGCGTGCGCGGGCAGCGCACCCGCGAGCGCGGCGAGCACGACGGCGGCGAGCACGACGGCGACGAACAGCGAGCGCGGTGACCGGAGTGGCGTTCGCATCGCGACCTCCCCGCGCCGCCCGGAAGCGGCACGCCGTTTGCGGGGCTCGGGAGCCGTCCTCGCTCCCGCAACTCACCTGCGCCCCCGCGAGGAGCGGCCATGCCCGCGCTCTCGCTGCTGCTGACGGCCGCGCTATCCTGTGCGCCGGCCACGCACCCGATCGTCGCCGAAGTGTACTACGACGCTCCCGGCGTGGACACGGGATATGAATTCGTCGAGTTACTGAACAACGGCGACGCGCCGAGGTCGTTGGCGGGCCTGCGACTCGAGGCCGGAGACGGGGCCGGGCCCGGCCGCTGGACCCTGCGATGGACCGGCGGATCCGCGGATTCCGTGCGAGCGCACGCACGGTTCGTGGTCGGTGACGCGCTCGTGGTGCCCGCTCCCGACCGCGTGGTCACGCTGGACTTGCAGAACGGCCCCGACGCGATGCGGCTCGTCTGGCCGGACGGCGCCACCGAGGTGGTGGGCTGGGGAGCGCACGACTTCCCCGAATACTATTGTGGCGCGCCGGCCGTGGACGTCGCTGGCGGCCAGTCGCTCGCGCGCATCCCGGACACCGCCGACACCGGCAGCAACGCCGGCGACTTCCACCCGGCGGATCCGTCACCGGGGGCTGCGAACGTGCGCGCGCGCGACGCGGCGCTCGTGCGAAAGCGGATGGCGCTCGATCCGGAGCAGCCCGAGCCGGGCGGGGCTGCGACGCTGACGCTGCTGCTCACGAACCTGGGCGCGAGCGCGTGGGAGAGCGGCGAGGCGCACGTCGCGGTGAGCGGCGACCTGATTGCCGCGCCGCTCGAAGCCGACGCGCCTTCGCTCGCCTCGGGCGAGACCACGCTCGTCAGCGTCCCGCTCGCGGCCCTCCGCGAAGGGCGCGGCGCGTTCGCGGCGCGGATCACGCTGCCGGGTGACGAGCGATCCGCGAACGATGCCGACACGTTGCTCGCGCGAGTGGGTGCGGGGCCGCTCGAGCTGACCGAGATCCAGTTCCACCCGGCGGCAGCCGAGGGCGAGTGGATCGAGGTCCGCAATCGCTCGAGCGAGTCACTGCCGCTCGACGCGTTCAAGGTGGGGGACCGCGGGGGCGCGGGCGGCAGCGTCGAGCCCGGCCCGCCGCTCCCTCCCGACAGCCTCGCCGTGCTCGCGCAGGATCCCGTCGCGCTTCTCCTCTCGCGTCCCGCGCTGGATGCGGCGCGCGTGCGGCGGGTCACGCCGTGGGCGGCGCTCAACAACACCGACGATGCCACCGGCATCGCCGACCAAGTGGTGATCGCCGATGACAGCGGCGTGCCGGACGAGCGCGTGTCGTACTCGGCACAGGGCATCGCCGCGGGCGTCACGCTCGAGCGCGACGGCAACACCTGGCGGCCCTCGGGGATCGCGGGCGGCACGCCGCTCTCGCCGCCGCGTGTGCCCGACGCCGTGCCCGGCGGATTCCACGCCGAGCCGCGGCGGCTCCGCGCCGGGGGTGACACGGTGCGCTTCACCTGGGAGCTGCCCTGGGAGTCCGCGCACGTCACGCTCGAGCTTTACGACCTGGACGGCCGCCGCACGCGGCGGCTGGCGGGGCCGGTGCCCTCGGGCGCGCACGGCGAACGCCCGGTGACGTTCGACGCGATGCCGCCCGGGCTCTACCTCGCCGTGCTGCGCGCGGAGTCGAGCGAGGGATCGCTCACGCGCGTCACCGCGCTCCGGGTCGAGGGCGCGCGTCCGTGAGATTGCGCGCGTGCTTCTTCAGCGCGCTCCTGCTGTGCGGCGCCGCAGGCGCCGCAAGCTCCCAAGACTTCGCCGGAGCCGCGCACGCCGCGGCGAGCGACGACCCGTTCGCACTGCTCGAACGCGCGCTGCCGCCGGCCGCGCCCGGCTTCACCGCGGCGGTGGCGCAGACGCGCTGGTGGGACTCGCGCGACCTGGAGACGCGTGCGGCCGCGCTCTCCGGCGGGTGGCGGACGCTGCGCGGCTCGCTCGGCGTGTCGCAGACCGGTGCGCCCGAGCTCGGGTGGACCGCGCTCGCGCTCGCCGCGGGCTGCGCGCGCCCCGATGCCGGCGCGGGGGTTCGCGCCTGCACGCGCGTGGACCGCGACGCGCCGTGGAGTGCCGCGCGCGCGGCGGCGGACGGCGCGGGCCTCGAGGTGGGCGCCGGAGCCTGGGTGGTGCCCGCGGCCGGCGTGCGCGTGTGGGCGAGCGCGCCGCAGGTGTTCACCCGCGGCGCCGACCCTCCGCTGGTGAGATCGCTCGAGCTGGGCGTTCGTACGGGCAGCGACGCGGGCGCGTGGCTGGTGCTCCGCGCGCCGCGCGCCGGCGACGACGGCGAGCGCTCGCTCGGCGTCTGGATCGCGCTCGCGCCGGTCACCACCTGGGCCGAGGTGCGCGACTCCCCGCTCCGCGGCGGCGCCGGCATGCGCGCCGCGGTCGGAGCGCTTGGCATCGAAGCCCGCGTGGATGTGCACCCGGTGCTCGGTGAGACCGTGCGCGCGGCGCTGTCCTGGAACCAGGGCGCACCCGGAACGCCGCCATGAGCCGGCGTCTCGGAAGCGGGGCCGCTGCCCGATCGCTCGTGGCCGCGCTCGTCCTCACGCTCCTCCTGGCCGGACGCCTCGCCCGCGCGGACACGCCCGAGCCGCCCTCCGAGCCGCCGCCCGAGGCGGGGGAGGGCGACTACACGCTCGAGTCCGCCGACTCGCTCCCCGACGAGGAGTTCGAGCTGGCCGTGGCCGCTTCCGGCGGCAACGGCGCGCACGTCCGCCGCTGGCAGCGCATGAGCTTCGAGGGCGGTGGGGCGCGCGGCACGCTGCGCGAGGGCGACGACGTGCTCGCCGGCGGGCGCGTGCAGGCGCCACTCGCGGGCGGGACGCTCGCCGCCGGCCGCATGGCGCCTCGCTGGGGACGCGGCCTCGTCATGGGCGGCGCCGCCGAGCCGTGGGCGCGGAGCGCGGACGATCGCGGCGAGGGCGCCGCATTCCGCGGGCGTGCCGGCGACGGGCTCGCGTTCGAGACCGGGCACCTGTCGCTCCTCGGCGGACGCTTCCACAAGCTCGCGCTCGGTGGGGGGAGGTGGTCCGCGGGCCGCGCATCGCTCGGCGTGCTGGCCGCGCGCCACGGCGCCCAGGCGAGCGCCGGCTGGGAAGGCGACGCGCACGCGCTCGAGCTGGCGTTCGACTCGCGCGGGCGCTGGCGCGCCGAGACTGCACTCACGGGTGACGCGGGCGAGACACGCCTCGCGCTCCGCGTGCGCGGCGGCCTCGGCGCCTTCCGTCCGCTCGCCGAACCCGCACGCGCGGGCCCGGCGCAGGCGCTGGCCGCATCGGCCAACCGGGTCTGGGGCGGGCTCCGATCCGGCGCGTTTGGGGCGTTGTGGAAGTGGCCGGCGGGACAGGTCGGTGCGCGTGGCGCGCTTGAAGTGTCCAAGCGTCTGGGACAACATGCGTCGTTCGCGACGGGCATCGAGCAGCAGCACGGCGCCCGGCGCGAGCCCTCGCCTCGCACGCGCATCGCAGGGCCCCGGCAGGGCCTGTGGTGCGAGTGGCGCGGCGGGTTGCCGGGGGCGCGCCTGACGCTCCGCCACGAACTGTGGGGCGAGCAGTCGTTCGCCCGGGCGGCCGTGCGGCGGGCGGTGATGGCGCGCGCCGAGTTCTCCGCGGCGCACGGCAGCCGCTTGAGCCTCACGCACACGGTTTGGCTCGTGCAACGGGGCGAGAATCTGTACCTGCCGGAACCCGGGGCCGATCGGCTGGTGCTGCGCGCGTCGAGTGGTGCGGGAAGCCGCACGCGCGCCGAGTTGCGCCTGCCGCTCGCCGCGGGCGAGATCCGCCTGGGGCTCACGCTGGCCACGGGCGGCACGCGGGGTGTCACGCCGCCCGTGTGGACGGTCGAGTGGTCGCGGCGATCGCGCTTCGCGTCA
>CAYSWZ010000089.1:0-10696 GCA_964434945.1 uncultured bacterium
CTCGTAGAAGGGGACGTAGTCGATGTCGTGCAGCGGCGCGTCGTGCTCCTTCACCGCGGCGTAGGACTTGGTCGAGCCCTCGTGGTCGGCGAACGTCACGCACGGACTGATCACGTCGAGCACCGCGGTTCCCGGATGCGCGAACGCGGCCTTGAGGAGCGGCCGCAGCTGCTTCTGGTCGCCGCTGAACGAGCGCGCGACGAAGCCGCACCCCAGCTCGATCGCCAGCGCACACAGGTCGATGGGCTGGAGCGCGTTCGCCTTGCCGCCCTTCTGCGTGCTGCCCACGTCGGCGGTGGCGCTGAATTGCCCCTTGGTGAGCCCGTAGACGCCGTTGTTCTCGACGATGTACACGACGGGCACGTTGCGACGGATCAGGTGGCAGAACTGGCCGAGGCCGATGCTGGCGGTGTCGCCGTCGCCCGACACGCCGATCAGCAGCAGCTCGCGGTTCGCCGCGTGCACGCCGGTGGCGATGCTGGGCATGCGCCCGTGCACGGCGTTGAAGCCGTGCGAGTGGCCGAGGAAGTACGCGGGCGTCTTGCTCGAGCAGCCGATGCCCGAGAGTTTCGCGACCTGGTGCGGCTCGAGCCCGGCCTCCCACGCGGCCTGGATGATGCCGCCGGTGATCGCGTTGTGACCGCAGCCCGGGCAGAGCGTGGTCTTGCTGCCGTCATAGTCCGACTTGGGCAGGCCGACGCGATTGAGCGGCTGGCCCGCGGGCGTGGGCGTGGCGGTGCTCACTGGACGGCCCCCTGGACGACCCCTTCGTGCGCCAGCACGCCGTCCACGACCGATTGCGCGTCGAGCGGCAGCCCGTCGTAGTGCAGCACGCTCTTCACGCGCGCGGCACGCTCCGGAGACTCCAGCCGGATGCGTTCCGCGAGCTGCCCGTCGCGGTTCTGCTCGATCACGTACACACGGCTGTGCTGCTTCACGAACTCCGCCACGGAAGCGTGCAGCGGCAATCCGCGCACGCGCAGGTACGACGCTCGCACGCCGGCCGCGGCCAGCTGCACGCGCGCCTCGAGCATTGCCCAGTGCGAGGACCCGAACGCGATCAGGCCCACGTCGGCGCCCGCAGAAGCGGACAGCTCCGGAGCCGGAACCAGCCCGCGCGCCGTGAGGAGCTTCTTCTTCAGCCGGTCCATGTTGCGCACGTAGGCGACCGGATCCTCCGTGTAGCGCGCCGCCTCGTCGTGCCCCGAGCCGCGCGTGAAGTACGTGCCCTTCCGGTCCCGGGTGCCGGGCAGCGTGCGGTACGGAATGCCGTCACCGTCCACGTCGCGGTAGCGCTCGAACTTCGCCACCCGGGCGAGCGCCGCGTCGTCGAGCACCTTCCCGCGGTCCCACGCGCGCTCCGGATAGGGAAACGGGTCGCTCATCCAGTTGTTCATGCCGAGGTCCAGGTCCGAGAGCACGAACACGGGCATCTGCAGCCGCTCGGCGAGGTCGAACGCGACCCCGGCGAACTGGTAGCACTCGTCCACCGAGCCCGGGAGCAACACCGGGAACTGGGTGTCGCCGTGCGAGAGCTGATGGACGAAGCCGAGGTCGGCCTGCGCGGTGCGCGTGGGCAGCCCGGTGCTCGGGCCGACGCGCTGGACGTCGAAGATCACACCCGGGATCTCGGTGTAGTAGCCGTAACCGGCGAACTCCGCCATGAGCGAGATGCCCGGGCCCGACGTGCTGGTCATCGCGCGCGCGCCGGCCCAGCCCGCTCCCAGCACCATGCCGATCGCGGCGATCTCGTCCTCCGCCTGCAGGACGGCGTAGGTCGCCTTGCCCGTGGCCGGGTCGCGGCGGTGCCGCTCGAGGAAGCCGATCAGCGCCTCCACCAGCGAACTGGACGGCGTGATCGGATACCACGTCACCACGGTGACACCGGCGAACAGGGCACCGAGCGCGGCGGAGGTGTTGCCGTCGATCAGGATCTTGCCCGCGGTGGCGTTCATGCGCTCCACCCGGTACGGGTCGCGCTTGACGAGGTGCTCCTCGGCGTACGCCATGCCGGCGCGGATGGCGGACTGGTTGAGCGCGAGCGCCTTCGGCTTCCTGCCGAGCTGCGCCTGCAGCGCCTTGTCCAGCTCCACGGCATCGATGCCGAGCAGTTCGGCGAGCACGCCCACGTAGAGCATGTTGACGACCAGCCGGCGCAGCTTGACGTCGGTGGTGACCCCCTCCATCAGCTTCGCCATCGGTACGGCGTAGACGATGCGGTCGTCGGGCAGCGCGGGCAGCTTGATCGCGTCGTTCGTCACGATCACCGAACCGGGCCCCATCCCGGCCACGTCGGCCGCGGCGGTCTCGGGGTTCATGACCACGAGGATCTCGTGCCGGGCGCGGCGCGCGACCCAGCCGGCGGCGCTCGCGCGGATCGTGAACCAGGTGGGCAGCCCCGCGATGTTCGACGGGAACAGGTTCTTGCCGCTCACCGGGATCCCCATCTGGAAGATGGCGCGCAGCAGCACGTTGTTGGCGGTCTGGCTGCCGGAGCCGTTGACCGTCGCCACCTGGATGCTGAAGTCGTTGAGAATGGGTTTCATGGGCCTGTGACGGTACGAGCGGCACCACGGGGGGTCAAGTAATTCGCGCGATTCGCGCGGGCCGCCGCGTGCGGGCGGAGGCGACGCGGGCGCGGGCGTCCTTGACCCGCCGCCGCCATGGCTTATCGTCCCCGCCCATGACCACCGCCATCGAACGCAGCGAACCCGCCCACTTCGTGCTGACCGCGGCGCAGCGCTGGCTCGCGCCGGTCCGCGAGCGGCTGGGCGACGACTTCCTGTCCGCCTACCTGACCGGCGGAGCCATGAATCCGGGATTCGATCCCACGAAGCGGCACGTCAATGTCCTCGTCATCACGCGCGAGCTGCCGATCGGCAAGCTCGACGGGATCGCGGCCGCGATCCCGCACGGCACCAAGCCGCCGCACATCGATCCGATGTTCCTGACCATGCAGCAGGTGCAGCGCTCGCTCGACGTCTTCCCCATCGAGTGGCTCGATTTGAAGGAGCGCCACTGGCGGCTCGAGGGCGTGGACCTGTTCGACTCGCTCGAGGTGCCGCAGACCTACCTCCGGCTGCAGATCGAGCAGGAACTCCGCGGCAAGCACCTGCGGCTGAAACAGGAATACCTGACCGGCGCGGCGAACCCCGAGCGCCTGCACGCGGCGATGGCGCGACTCGCGAGCGGCTTCCACACGCTGTTCCGCTCGCTCATCCGGCTGCACGGCGAAGCCCCGCCCGCGAGCCTCGAGCGCGTCATCGTGCGCGTGGCCGAGATCCACGACCTAGACGCCGCCGCGCTCCAGGGCGCGCACAAGATGCGGGCCTTGCGCAAGCACCCGGGCGCAGAGGAGACGCGCGCCATCTACAAGGCGTTCCTGACCCAGGTCGAGCGCTTGACCAGCGCCGTCGACTCGCTGCGCGTGTCATGAGCCCGGGGCGCGCGTCCGCGCGCCTGCTGCTGTTCGCCGTCCTGCTCGCGGGCGCGGTGTGCGCCGCGCCGGGCCGGGCCGGGGACGCGAGCGGGCTCGCCCCGATCCCGGCCTACACCGGCTACGTGAACGACGACGCGAACGTGATCGGCGAACAACGTCGCGCGCAGCTCGAGAGCTTCCTCGACCAGCTGCACCAGAAGACCGGCATCCAGTTCGCCGTGCTCACGGTCACGAGCTGCGCCCCCGAGGAGCCGAGCACGTACAAGACGCGCGTGTTCAACCAGTGGGGCATCGGTGACAAGGAGCGCAGGGATGGCCTGCTGCTGCTCGTCGCGATGCACGAGCGGAAGCTCCAGTTCGAGACCGGCTACGGGCTCGAAGGAACGCTCCCCGACGGCTGGGAGGCGCGCATGCTGCGCGATCTCGCCGTGCCGCGGTTCAAGGCGGGCGAGCCGGCCGAGGGGATCACCGCCGCGGTGCTCTCGAGCGCGCAGCGGATCGCCGCCGAGAAGGGCGTGACGCTGGAGTGGAACGGCCAGGAACTGCGCTACGACTCCAGCGGCCGCGAGGGCTTCCCGCTCTGGGCCGTCGCGATGATGATCTTCCTTCTCTTCGGTGTCGTGCTCCCGGTGTTGCGCGTGGCCAGCGGAAGGCGCCGAGGCGGCTGGTACTCCTCGGGTGGCTGGGGTGGCGGCTTCGGCGGCTTCGGCGGAGGGTTCGGCGGCGGAGGTGGTGGTGGCGGGGGTGGCTTCGGCGGCTTCGGCGGCGGTTCCAGCGGTGGCGGCGGTGGCGGGGCCGGGTGGTGAACCCGCGCGGCAGCACCCCGCGACTCGTGACGGCGTGACGCAATTCATCGCCGCGTTCAGGGCGCGGCGTCCGGAAAGGAGAACACGAGGATGAACAGGGGAGTCATCGGGATCGTCGTGGTGCTGCTCGTGCTGCTCGCGATGGGTGGGTGCGTGGCCGGCAGCTACAACGGCCTCGTCGCCCGCAAGGCCGACGTCGAGAACAAGTGGGCGCAGGTGGACAACCAGCTCCAGCGCCGCAACGACCTGATCGGCAACCTCGTCGAGACGGTGAAGGGCGCGGCGGGCCAGGAGCAGACGGTGTTCGGCGAGATCGCGCAGGCGCGCGCCGCGATGGCGGGCGCACACACGCCGGAAAAGGGAATCGCGGCGGCGCAGGGGATGGACAGCGCGATCGGCCGGCTGCTGGTGGTGGTCGAGAACTACCCGCAGCTCAAGAGCATGGAATCGTTCACGCAGCTCATGGACGAGATCGCGGGCACGGAGAATCGCATCGCGGTCGAGCGCATGCGCTACAACGACGTGGTGAAGACCTACAACGTCGGAGTGCGCAGCTTCCCGATGAACCTGTTCGCGGGGATGTTCGGGTTCAAGGACGCGCCGATGTACCCGGTTCCGGAGGCTGCGAAGGTCGTGCCGAAGGTGGACTTCAGCGGGATCAAGCCGGGGACGACCGCGAAGTAGTTTCTCGGTTGGCGCGTCGGGGTGGCGGGGCTCGCTCCTTGGGTCAGCGGGCCGGCTCGATCGCTTCGGGGAAGTTGCCGCGAAAGAGGGGATCGGTGTGGAGGCCGATCCACGATACCGCCGTGCGCCAGGCCTCGTAGGTGCTGCGGCCCGCGAGGCGCAGGGCCTGGTAGCGGAGCCCGGCGGCGGTGAGCAGCACCAGCACCTCCTCGCCGCCCCGGGGCTCACCGTTCGCGCACGCTTCGGCGTCTCCGAGGAGCTGGTAGAGCAGGCGGAGCCGGCGGGTCGGGTCGCCGGCGGCGAGCGAGTCGAGCGCGGCACGACCGGCCTCTGTCCACGCCCATGGCCCGAGGTCGAGCGCCCGCTCGAGCAGTCCGCGGTCCGACGGCGTCATGCCGACCGCGTGCGCCGCCGGAACGAGGCGCCCGTGCGACTCGCATGCCACCTCGCGGTGGCGCGGATCCGAGCACGCCGTCGCACCCAGCATCGCGAGCGCGCGATCCTGCTGCTCGCGGAACCGCCGCGCGGTCGCACGGGCCGGCGCCGCGGTGGCGCACAGCGTCGCCAGCCGGTCGCGGTCGAGCGCGGTGAACGTCTCGCCGTCGCCGCGGTCCTCGCAGACGATCAGCGCCTCCAGTGCGCCATCGGTGCCGCGCAGCGCCGCGAGCAGGGCCACGCCGTGCGCCGCGAGCTCCGCGACCTCGCGCCCCGGCTCCGGCAGCCGGTCCAGCTCGTCGCGTCGCACCGGCCGGCCGACGGCGAAGAGCCACTCCACGCACGCACCCGCCGCGGGCAGTGACAGCCCGGCCCAGCGCTCGAACAGATCGCCGCGCGCCGCCACCGCACTCAGCACGCCGGTCCCGTCCGCGGACAGCAGCGCGGCACTGCGCGCTCCGGTCTGCCGGCAGGTTTCGCGCAGCAGCCGGGCGTCGAGTTCGTCCAGGTCGAGCGTGCGCAACAGCTCTCCCATCATGCCGCCGGCGAGCGAGCGGAGTTCGCGTTCGCGCTCGGCCTCCTCGCGGGCGCAGCGCGCCTCGCCCCGCATCTTGCCGAGATCGCGCTCCAGCTCGGCGCTCCGCTGCGCGTGGCGCGCCGCGTCGCGCGCGCGCGACACCAGGCGCTGGGCGCGCGCGACGAGTTCCTTGGGTGAGAACGGCTTGCTCATGAAGCCGTCCGCCCCGTGCGCGAGCGCCTCGACGCGCGACTCGGTGTCGTTGGCCGTCGACAACAGGAGGATGGGGACGTCGCCGTTCTCGGGGTCGCGGCGCAGGAGGTCGCACAACTCGAGCCCGCCACGCCTGGGCAGGCGCACGTCGGCAATCACGAGGTCAGGATGCTCCGATTGCGCGCGACGGAGCGCCTCGTCCCCGTCCTGGGTCACCGAGACGCGAAAGTGGTTCCCCTTGAACGCGAACGCCAGCAGTTCGAGGATGCGGGCGTCCTCGTCGGCCAGGAGGACGAGCGGGAGCGGCAGCTCCCGCTTGAGCCCCGGGAGCAGCGGGATCACGCTCCCGCCGCGGGCGCGGGAAGATAGCGGAGCAGCCGTTCCAGCGCGCCGGCCGCGAACGGCTTCTGCAGCGTGCGCGTGATGCCGGCGTCGTCCGCGAGCCGCCGCTCCGCGCCGTCGCGCGTGAGCGCCACGAGCTCGAAGCGATGCGTCGTGACGAGCTGGCGCGCCACGAGGCTCCGCAGGTGCGCGCGGCCGCTCGCGTCCGGAAGCGAGACGTCCACGAACACGACCGTCCACTCGGCGTTCATCAACAGGTCCCACATCTGCCCGGCGTCCTCCGCGCCCTCGACGATCCAGCCCTCGCGCTCCAGCACGCGCGCGAGCGCCATGCGTGTCACCAGCGAGTCGTCCACGACGAGCGCGCGGCGCGGCGAGCGCGCGACGGCTCCCGCGCCGAGCGGCTGTGCCGCGCTGGCATCGAGCAGGACCGGCGCGGGCGGCGCGGCGGCCGAATCGGACGCTTGGGGACGCGCCGGCGTCCGAGCGGGCGCCCGCTCTCGCACGGGTTCCGACGCGGGCCCTGGAGCATGTGCGCCCGCCAGCGGGTGGACGTGTTCGGCGGTGAGCACGAGCAGGACCGGCTCCGCCGCGGGAACCGCCCGCGCGGCGGCCAGCGGATCGGCTTCCGGGGTTGCGGCAGACGGCGCTTCGGGCACGAGCGTTCCGCGCGCGCGCGCACGCGGCGGGGGCGTGTGGAGTTGGGGGACGTCGCGCAGCGCGGCTTCGACGTCCACGACCCAGAACTCGGCACCCTCCTCGGTGCGGACCTTCCCGTGCGAGCCCGGCACCGCCGCCGGTGCCAGTCCCGGCTCGGGGCTTGCGAACACACGCCAGACGATGTGATCGAGATGGAGCCAGGCGCGCGACAGGCCCTGCGCGAGGAGCGCCGCGGGTCGCTCGCCGGCCACGCGCGCGAGCGGCGACCAGGGTGCGAGCGCCGGCTCGGTCATGAGGGAACGTGCGGCCTCGTCCGCGATCCGCAGCCGCGCCACCGCGTGCCACGGGAGCGCCAGCGACAGCTCGCCCTGGCGCGCGAGGAGGAATGCGGGGCGGGCGACGTGCAGGGGCACGCGCAGCGCCCAGCGGCCATCGGGCTCGGGCAGCAGCGCCCCGCCCATCAGGCCGAGGACGGCGCCCGCAGGCCCCAGCCCGGGCTCGTGCGCGACGCGCACCGTGAGCGTGAGCGACGTGTCGTGCACGATGGCGCGGAGCGGGCCGCCGAGGTCGGCACCCAGCCAGTCGAGCGCGGCACGGACGCCGGCGGCCACGGGCAGCGTGAGCTGCGCGCGCGCGATCGCGGCCGCGTCGTCGACCTCGAAATCGGACAGGAGCGCCGCGAGCGATTGCACGGACTCGGGCCTGGAGTGCGTCTCGCTCGGCGCCGCCCACTCCTGCTCGCCGAGCACGCCGGCGAGCGAGGCCAGCTCGCGATCGGCGGAGGCGAACGGCGCGATGTCGCCCCGCGCCTCGGTCTCCGCCGCGAGTCGCGCGAGTCGCTCGAGCACGTTCGCGACCGCGAGCGGGGGCGCTTCGGCATGCGCCTCGCACGCGCTCAAGAGCGCGGCGAGCCCGGTGAGGTCCAGCAGCTCGGCGACGCCCGCCGCGGCACCCCACGACAAGGCGCGGGGGGCGCCGCCCGGCGCGCGTGCGGATTCGACGGCCGCGTTCACCGCCGCCGCGAGACCGCGGGCGATCTCGCGCGCGTGCGTGTGTTCGTGTCCGTTGGCGGCGATCACGTGCGGGGCTCTTCGCGTTGATCGTCGCCGCCCTCGGCGCTGCTCCCCGGGGGCATCTCGGAGTCGGGGACGCTCCCGGCGGGTGGTTCGCCGGAGGTTTCGATCGGGGCCACGAGCCGCAACCCGGGTGTCCCGGGCGCGTCCTCCGCACCGGCGGACTCGACGCCCTCGGCCTCGCCCACCGGGGCGAGGCGCACGACCAGCGCCTCCGCATCGGAGGCGTTGCCGTCGAGCCTGCGGGCCAGCCGCTCGGCCACGCTCGACGCGCGCTCGCTCGCGGTGGAGACACGCTCGCCCTTGCGGATCGCGTCCTGCACCATCTCGAGCACGCGCGCGACGAGCCGCGCGGTGTCGGCGTTGCGCGGCGCGGGCGCGGGAGCGGGCGCCGCCGGGACGTCCATGCGGGCCATGGCCTGCTCGCGCGCCTCCTTCATGCGCGCATCGGCGTCCGCGACCGCGACCTCGATGTCCTGCGCGAACCGCTGCGTGCGATCGGTCGCGTCGCGCACGTCGCGCGCGAGCTGCTTCAGCTCCTCCGCGAAGCCCGCGGGCTCGCCGGTTCCGGACAATGCCTGGATGGCGATGAGCGTGGCGCGGTTGGCCAGGCGCTGCACCTGGTCCGAGACGTCCTGCACGCGCACGAGCCCGCGACCCAGCGACTCGACGCTTGCCGAGGAGGCGGCGACGAGGTCCTCGAGAACGGCGCGCGCGCGCTCGGCCACGGGATCGGGCTCGGGCGCCGGCGGCGCGGGCGGCAGCGACAATGTCGCGGACAGTTCGCTGGCCAGCCGTTGCAGCTCGCGCACGGAGGTCTGGAGCGACGTGGCCTCGACGAATCCGCGCTCGGCCTGGGACGCCGCTTCGTGCGCGTCGGCGATCACCGAGGCCAGGTCGCTCGCGACCTGGCGTGCCGCCTCGCGATTCTGCTCGTCCACCGTGGCGCGGCGTTGCACCGCGTGCCCGAGGAGATCGGTGACCGTGGCCACGTCGCCCTCGTGGACCGGGGGCCGGTCCCAGCGTTCGGTCAGCTGCCAGCGCTCGATGCTGGCATAGAGCTGGCCCAGGTGCTCGCGCGTGCGCTCGAGGTCCCGGAGCGCACGCGCTTCGCGCTGGCGGCGTTCGAGCACGTCCTGCACCGCGTCGCCCAGCTCGGAGAGCTCACCCCAGCCGGCGCCCGCGGGCAGCCCGCGCAACTCGGCGACGCGGCCGGAGCGCAGGCCGAGCAACAGGCCGTGCAGGTGGCCGACGACGTGGTGGTCGATCCACAGCGCCAGCACGAGGCCGATGAGCAGCGAGGCGCACGACACCCCGGCGAGCCATCCGTACACGACCGGATCCGGCGGCGCGAGGCTCGGCGTGAACAGCATCCACAGCGTCCCGGCCGCGGCGATGAGCCCGCCGGAGAGACACGCGAGCCAAAGCCGGAGCTTCAAGCCGGGTCCGACGCGGGCTCGTGGTTGCGGCGGGGGATGCGGAGCGGGGGGCATGGGGCGGAGTGGGCTCGATGGCTGAAGCGGCGTACGTCAGCGGACAGCGTCGCGTCGAGCCGAACGGGTGGGGACGGTCCGCGCGGACGACTTCACCATTGCATCACGCAAGCCCTGTGCCCCGAAACTCTTCCTTTGTCGCCACTGCGGGTTGGCGTTGTCCTGCCAGACCCGCCGGGTCCGCGGGGTCCCCGAGCCGTGCGAGGTGCGAGTGCCGGTCGAGGGCGTATCGCGACCGCATCTCCAAGCGCGGCTTGCGTGTGCGTGTGGAGACACAGGCAAAGGACTTTCGGTATTCGTAAGAAGAATTGCGAATCGCACCGAGCCGCGCGCTGCGAGCGCGGGTCAGGTCCTCCCCGGCGCGCAGGCGGAACGGTGAAGTCCCGTCGGGTCTTATCCCCCTGCGACTGGTGCAGAGTGCCCTATCCGGAAGTGTTTGCGCGGGTTCCTTCCCAACGCATCCGGAGCGGAAATCCCCACCGTACGCACCCGACCCGGTTCCGGGCGCCTTCACGAAAGCGTGGCACAACCGATGCTCGGTTAGGGCTGTGCAGGCTCGCGGCACCGAATCGGGGTGCCGCGGCGGAAAGCCCCCGACAGCCGAGGCAAGTCATGAACCCCCGTCAGTACGTGGACCTCAAGGACAGCAGCCGCGACCTGCAGCCGACCTACTTCTTCATGATCAACTGTCTCCTGTACAGCCGCATGGAGACGGGGCTCGTGTCGAACCAGGACTGCTACGACGAGGACGTGAACGTCTACCTCGCCCACCTGCTCCACTCGTTCATCAACCCCGAGTACGTGGAGCAGTCGCGCAAGTTCCTGTCCAAGTACGACACCGACGTGTTCCGCCGCCTGTCGTCGTCCACGGACGCCCGGCTCAAATACCAGATCTACAAGACCAACGCCGACTTCCTGCTGGTCTCGATCGGCATCTTCGACAACCCGGTCATGGGCGCCGCCTCGTCACGGGCGCGGGTGCAGCCCTCCGAAGAGGCCTACATCGGCCGCGGCAAGACGTACTACCACTTCGC
>CAYSWZ010000090.1:0-2593 GCA_964434945.1 uncultured bacterium
GCGATCGTCGCGGTGCTCGAACTGCTGCTCACGGTCGCCGGCTCGCGCGAGCTGTCGGGCGCCTACTGGCTGTGGCGGCGGCCGAGCGGGAACGAGGACCTGCTGTCGACGCAACTCGATCTCGCGTTCTGGATCGTGCTCGCGCTCGCGGGCGCGCTCATGGCGCTCTACGCGCGTCGCGTCGCACGCGACCTGGAGCGAAGCTCGACCGGTGCCGACCCGGCGCGCGGGCGCCGGCGGTTGAGGAACGTGGCGCTCGGCGCGATGGCGGTTCACCTGCTGGTATGGGTCACGGGCTGGCCGTGGCCACATCGCTTCAGTGCGTCGGTCGTGCTGTTGCTCGGGCTCGCGTGGCTCGCGAGCACGCCCGGCCACGCCGGCCGCTGGCTGCGGAACGTGGCGCTCGGGCTCATGCCGGAGACCGGCGGGCGCGGGCTCTGGAGCGGGCGGGCCCGGCGGCTGATCCTCGACCGCGTGCTCGAGTCCGGTGATCCGGCGCGCATCGCGGGGCCGGGCACCGCGCTCGTGGTGAGCGCGCTCGACGTGGACAGCGGCCTCATCGGCCACTTCGTGAGCTGGCCCGATCCCGACCCGCGCTTCGTCGAGCGTCTCGAGCGCGAACTGGGCGAGGTCTTTCCGGTGAAGGACGCCGACGAGATGCTGGCGGCCGCGGTGGCGTCGTCGGCCATCCCCGGCGTCTTCCAGCCCGAGCATGTCGCCGGCCGTGCGTTCGTGGACGCCGGCGGGTTCTCGAACCAGCCGCTGCACGTCGCGATCGCGCACGGCGCCGACGCCGTTCTGGTCGTGCTCCTGTCGCCGAGCGAGTCGCCCGCGACGGTGCCGCCGCCGGAGGACCTGGTGACGCTCGGCGGACGGCTGCTGGAGCTCGCGAACTGGCGGGACCTCCAGACCGAGCTGCGCCACCTGCCGGAGGGCTGGGAGCGCGAGGGCAGGCCGGCGCGCGTGTGCGTCGTCGAGCCGCGCGCCCCGCTCCCCGCCACGCTGTTCTCGTTCGAACCCGAACGCGCCGCCGAGCTCATCGCGCTCGGGGAGCGCGACGCGTGGACGGCGCTGTCGCGTGCCGGCTGGCTCGCGGACGGCGCCCCTGCCGGGCCTTCGACCTCGGGCGGACTCGGTGCGCAGGCTTGAGTCGCGCCGCACGCGCGGTTAGCTTCCGCACCATGACCCCGACGCACGATGCCGCGTGGACCCTGCGTTGCGATGGCGGTTCCCGGGGCAATCCGGGCCCGGGTGCGCTCGGCTACGTGTTGTGCGACCCTCGGGGCCGCGAGATCGAGGCACGCGGCGAATACCTCGGCGTGTGCACGAACAACGTCGCCGAGTACCGCTCGCTGATCGCGGGCCTCGGCGCCGCGGCACGACACGGGGCGCGCACCGTCGTGGTGCGCATGGATTCCGAACTGGTCGTGCGGCAGATGATGGGGCAGTACAAGGTCAAGAACGCAGGGCTGAAGCCGTTGTACGCGGAAGCCCGCACCGCGGTCACGCAAGTCGGCGTGGTGCGTTTCGAGTCCGTGCCGCGCGACGACAACGGTCGAGCGGACGGACTGGTGAACGAGGCGCTCGACCAGGCGCTTCGCAGGTAGTCCGAGTTCCCCAGGTGATCGCGCGCCGTGTGCCGACGCTTCCGCTCAAAGGTGGCGGCCGAGGCCGCAGCGTGAGGAAAGTCCGAACTCCACAGGGCAGGACGCCGGGTAACCCCCGGGGGGCGTGAGTCCACGGAAAGTGGAACAGAGAGAAGACCGCCAACGGGCGGCGATGGATGCCGGGCTAACGCCCGGCTCGACGCCGCTGCGGGCAAGGGTGAAACGGTGAGGTAAGAGCTCACCAGCGGCGCCGGTGACGGCGCCGGCTCGCCAAACCCCGTCCGGAGCAAGACCGCATAGAGGGGGAGGGGTGTGACCCGCCCCGTTATCACCCCAGGGTCGGTCGCCACGAGGCGATGGGAAACCATCGTCCCAGTCAAATGATCACCACGGAGCGATCCGTACAGAATTCGGCTTACGGGGGACTCGGGATGAACACGAGCGCGCGCCCGCCGGCACATCGCCGGCGGGCCGTCTCGTCTCGCCAGGGCGCCACGCCACCCGGCGCGGCGTCCGCGCAGATGCCGTGGTGGGTGTGGCTCGTGCCCGCGCTGGCGGCGCTCGCGCTCTATGCGCGCACGCTCGGTTACGCCTTCGTGTGGGACGACCTCGACCTGGTCGTGCGCCACGCGGCGCTCCACGGCGCGGACTGGCCGCGGCTCCTCGTGCAGGATTTCTGGCAGTCGACCGGGGGCGGCACCGGCATGTGGCGGCCGCTCGTGACGCTGAGCTATCGCGTGGACGGCGTGCTCTCGGATTGGGCGCCGTGGGCGTTCCACCTCGGGAACGTGTGCGCGTTCGCGGCGGGGTGCGCGCTGCTCGCGAGCCTGGGTTGGGCGCGAGGGCTCCCGCCGTGGGCGGCGCTCGCCGCGGGACTCGTCTACGCCACGGCGCCGGCGCTGAGCGAGTCCACCGCCTGGGTGGCCGGGCGGACCGACACGCTCGCCTCGCTCTTCACGCTGGCGGCGCTCCTCCTCGCGCGGGCC
>CAYSWZ010000091.1:0-42728 GCA_964434945.1 uncultured bacterium
CCGAGGTCGCGATTCGTCGTCGCGAGCGCGACGAGGAGGTCGCGGTCCGCCGGCCGCTTGGCGAGCGCCGACTCGAACACGGCCAACGCCGGGTCGGGCTTCCCGGAGGACAGCAGTGCGACGCCGTAGACGTACGCGTAACGCGCATCGCCGGGCGAGAGGTCCACGCTCCGCTTGAGCTCGGCCACCGCCTCGCCTGTCCGCTTCTGGCGCGCCAGGTTGAGCCCGAGCGCGTGGTGCAGCTCGGCCTTGTTCACCGCGACGGCGAGCCCGCGCCGGAGCACGCGCTCGCCCCCGGCGTCGTCGCCTTCCTCGCGCAGCAGGTCCGCGAGGTTCACATAGAGCTCGGTGAACCACGGCCCGATTTTCAGACCTGTCTCGTATTCCCGGCGCGCCGCGGTGCGGTCGCCGAGCCGTGCGTCGAGCGCTCCCAGGTTGCTGTGGGATTCGGGCCGGTCGGCGTTCGACATCTGGGCGGCGCGGTACTCTGCGACCGCCGCGTCGAACGCCGGGCGCTCGGCGGACGGCAGGCCGCCGGCATCGGCCGCGAGCGCACTCGCCGCCTCGATGCGCACGCCCCGCAGCGTGTCGCGTAGGAGCGGCTGGACCAGGCGCAGGCGATCGGCCGGCGGCAGCGCGGCGCTGGCATCGAGCGCCGCGGCGCGTACCATGCCGTCCGGGTCCTGGAACGCGCGCTCGAGCGCCGGAAGCGACGCGGGGCTCAGGTAGTCGGCGAGCAGTTCCATCGCCGTGGCCCGCACGATCCCGGGCTTCCCGGCATCGCCGGCGAGCCGTGCCAGCTGCAGCTCGGCGCCCGGCAGACCACGGCGGCCCGCGTCGAGCACCTCGCCGTAGTGGTGCTGCGTCCAGCGGCCGCCGGGGTACCAGGCCTCGATCGCGTGCTCGGACCACGCCACGGACCGATCGGCGTGGCAGCCGTTGCACGCATTCGGCGCTCCGAGCTTCGAGGTGAGATCCGGACGTGGTACGCGGAACGAGTGATCGCGCCGGGCGTCCACGACCATGTAGTCGCGCGCCGGCATGTGGCACGCGACGCAGCTCGCACCCTTCGAGCCCGGGCGATGATGGTGGTGCGCCTCGGTCGCGAAACTCGCCGGCATGTGACAGCGCGCGCAGAGCAGGTCCGGGTCGGTCTGGATGTGCAGGCGGTGAGGGTCGTGACAGTCGCCACACGAGACGCCCGCCGCGTACATGCGGCTCTGGAGGAACGATCCGTACTCGTACACCTCCTCCAACTGTTGCCCGTCCGCGTAGTAGAGGTGCTCGTCCAGCAGCGCAGGCTTGTGCGTCTGGAGGAGCGGCTGTCCCGGCAGGTAGTCCTCGGAGAGCGAGGTGCGACGCGAGTGGCAGCGTGCGCAGGTCTCGAGCTCGGCCGCGGACTGGCGAGGTCGATTGCGATGCGCGATGCCGGAGGTTCCGTCCAGGATCCACGCGTGGGCGGGCTCGCGCAGGTCCACGAGCAGCCCCATCGCCGACTCGGTTCCCGCCGGGCGATGCTTCCGGGCCCACGCGACGTGCGCCGAGCCGGGCCCGTGGCAGGCCTCGCACGAGACATCGATCTCCGACCAGGTCGTCGCGTATCCCGCCGAATCGGGGCGCCAGCCCTTGCGGAGATTCGTGGAATGGCACTCGGCGCACATGTAGTTCCAGTTCGCCTCGGGCCCGGTCCAGTGCAGGACGTCGCCGGCCGGGATGCGCTCGTTCGGATAGAGATGGAACCAGCGCTGCCCGCCGTCGGCTCTCGCTCGCGAGTCCCATGCGACCGACAGCGCCTGGTATCTCCCGCCCGGCATGGCGACCAGGTATTGCTGGAGCGGGTAGACACCGAACGTATAGGCGATCCGGAACTCGGCGAGCCTGCCGTCGGGACCATCGGTATTGACGTAATAACCGCTGCCTCGCCGGTAGAAGCGACTCGTGACGTCGAAATGACTGAACGAGATTCCAGAGAAGTCACCCAGCACCGTGCTCGAGTCCGCCGGCTGCATGGCGAGGTCGTGACGCGAGCCGGTGAAGAGCTTTGTCTCGACGGCGTGGCACGAGGCGCAGGCCGCGCGGCCGACGTACGTGGCGGCCGCTGTCCCGCCGCTTCTTCGCGCAAGCGGCGCCGCGTGCCTGAGAAGCCAGGCTTCCATGAGCCCGCCGAGGAGGACGAGCATCGTCGTAACCCCGCCGAACCAGCGCCAGCGAGTGGAGTGCGCGGTCATGCTGCCTTTCGAAATCACCCGGTTGGGGCCATCCCCGGCTGCTGCTGACTCCTGAGTGTCACGAGAGCGGGCCGCACCCGCCGACTGGACGGGTGCGGTCCGCTGCTCGGCTCAGCCTTTCACTGTTGCGTCAGTTACTGCCATGGGGAGGGGTCTGCAGCGTCTTCAGCACGTCATCGAGCGAGAAGCTGCCGACCTTCTGGCTGGGCGGAAACTCCTTGAACGTGGCGATGAACTTGCCGACGTATTGCTGGGCCGGGACCAGCAGAAAGACATGATCCATCGTGTACTTCCAGTCCTCCCAACCGTGCTCGCCTTCCTCGAAGGGGTCGGCGCGGACGTTGATGATCCTGGGGACCCGCAACGGCACGAATGGCTCTCGCCAGACGTCGAAACCGTGCGCGCGCTGCTCCGCGAAAACGATCTTCCACTGGTCGTAGCGCAGGGCCACCAGCGAGCCGTCATCGTTGAAGTAGAAGAACTCGTGGCGCGGGCTGGCAACCTTGCCGGCGAGCGCGTCGGTGAGGTTGTAGCCGTCGAGGTGGACCTTGAACGTCTTGTTGCCGACCTTCATGCCCTTCAAGAGCTGCGCCTTCACATCGGGCACGCCCGCGGCCGCGAGGAGGGTCGGGAGCATGTCCTCGTGCGCGAACATGCCGTTCAGCACCGTGCCGGGCTTGACGACGCCCGGCCACCGGATGGCGCACGGGACGCGGTAGCCGCCCTCCCAGTTGGTGTTCTTCTCGCCACGGAACGGCGTGGTGCCGCCGTCCGGCCAACTGGCCACTTCCGCGCCGTTGTCTGTGGAATACATGACGATGGTGTTGTCCTCGAGACCCAGCTCCCTGAGCTTGTCCAGGATCTGGCCGACCATCGCGTCGTGCTCGACCATGCCGTCGGGGTAGATTCCGAGGCCTGTCCTGCCCTCGGATTCCGGCTTGAGATGGGTGTGGATATGCATGCGGGTGGAGTTCCACCACAGGAAGAACGGCTTGCCGTCGTTCTTGCGCTTCTGCAGGTAGTCGAGCGTCGCCGCCGTGACTTCCTCGTCGATCGTCTCCATACGCTTCTTGCCCAGCGGCCCGGTGGACTCGATCTTCTGGGTGCCGTCCGGATTGGCCCAGCAGTGGATGACGCCGCGAGTCTGGAACCGCTTCACCAGCGCGGGATCCTTGAAGTAGTCCGGGTTCTCGAATTCCTCCTCGGCATTCAGGTGGTAGAGCGAGCCGAAGAACTCATCGAATCCATGCACGGTGGGCAACGTCTCGTCCGCGTCGCCGAGGTGGTTCTTGCCGAACTGCGCGGTCGCATAGCCCTGCGCCTTGAGCAACTGGGCAATGGTCACGTCGCGCGCCTGCAGGCCTTCCTTCGCGCCCGGCAGGCCGACCTTGAGCAGCCCGGTTCGCAGGCCGACCTGGCCGGTGATGAAGCAAGCGCGGCCTGCGGTGCAGCTCTGCTGTCCGTACCAGTCGGTGAACAACGCACCTTCCTTCGCGATGCGGTCGATGTTCGGCGTCTGGTAGCCCATCATGCCCTGGTTGTAGGCGCTGATGTTCCAGTAGCCGATGTCGTCGCCCCAGAGAATCAGGATGTTGGGCTTCTTCGCGGGCTTCTGTGCCTGCGCGGAATTCGCGGTCAGGCAGAACGCGATCGCGAGGACCGCGAAGACCCCGGCCCGGAGCGTGCCGCGCATTTCACGTTGGCTGGACTGCGACATGTGTGGTGTCTGCCTTCCTGGATCGAGACGGAGCGTCCGAGATCGGGAGCGATCGCGGGGTTCGGCGCTGTTGCCCGCTGCTTGAGCCCGCGCCCGATTGAACATCCGCGGATCGAGGCAGGGGCTGCCCATGGCTTCGAGCGGGGGTCGGTCAGGGCCGCAGCGATGCTGCGTCGCCGTTGGGGGCGCGGAGCGTAGTCGGGCCATCGGGGCACCGCAACCCGGCGCCGCGTCCGGGGGACAGCACCTCTCGGAAGGCGTGCGCGCTCGGTGGATCTCGTCGCGCCCCCGTTGCAGGTGAGCGCGGTGGTGAACGGCCCGGGGGGCCGCGGGCACCGGGCGCACGCTCCGGGCAGTGTCCGCGGCGTGTTCGGATTCTCATACGGCGCAACACGCTAGCTCGTACCGGGAGAGTGGCGGCACTGTGCCTGCTACACGCACGTCTACCCGCGTTTGAGTTGACTTCGCCCTGCGGCCTACCTAGTCTCCGCCGGTTCGCAAGGCCGGACAAGATGCACTCATTCTTTTGGATACCCGACTCCGTTCCAGTCAAACCCTTTAACGCGAGGTCGTTCCATGCACACTCCACTGCGGTGCATCCACAAGCCCCGTCCCGCTACTCCGCTGACGATCGTGGCAGCGATCGCCCTGGCGTTGATCCTGATCGCGCCCGCGGCCCGGGCGGAGACCTACGGCGGCGCGACCGCGATCGGGGTATTCGGTGGCTACAATGTCGCGAGCGACATCTACAACAATCTGAACGGCACGGGCTCGCTTGAGTTCAAGAACGGGTTCATGTGGGGTGGCCGGTTGACGAGGTTCACGAACAACTACTCTGCGGCCGAGTTCTCCTATACGCGCAATGGTTCGGATCTCCAGGCGAGGACGGCCGTCGTCGGCTCCGCCGTCCCGAACTTCGACGCGGGCAAGGTGACCTCCGACGAGTACGACCTCAACTTCCTCATCTCTTCGCCGGCGCCGAACCCGAAGATGTGGCCGTACTTCATCCTGGGCTTCGGTTGGACGGTCACTCATCCGGACATCAAGGGCCCGCCCGTGGGTGCCCCCCCCGCGCAGTCGGTCAGCGTCTCGAGCAAGTCGCTGTTCGCGTTCAATTTCGGAATCGGCACGATGGCCGAGTTGAACCCCAAGATGGCGGTGCGTCTCGATGCCCGCTGGCGCGTCACGGACACCAACATCTCGACTTCGAGCGGCGTTTACTGTGACTACTGGGGCTACTGCTGGGGCTATTCCAGCTCCTGGTACAACAGTGGCGAGTTCACCGCCGGGCTGGAGTACAGGCTCGGCAAGTAACCCGGACGCGGGCCGCGGCCGGCCGGAGTCGTCGGGCCGCCGGGGCGAACGCGTCGAGCTCTCCCGGGAGACACTCTCCCGGGGGTGAGACAAACTTGCGGGGCGCAGCCCCGGACTTGGAGATGTGCGATGAAGAAGCTGCTGATACTCGGGTTGTTGTTGACGATCGCCCTTCCCATTTCCGCGCGTGCGGCGGAATCGGCGAAGACGGGAGCGAAGACCGGGACGACGAAGGCGGGCAAGCCGTACTTCGAGGCTTCGGACAAGGTCACCGAGCAGGCGACCGTGATCAAGGTCGACAAGGCCACCCGGTACGTGACGCTGCGGAGCGATGCGGGCGACACCGCGCGCGTGAAGGCGGGCGAGGAGGTCAAGAACTTCGCCCAGATCGCCGTGGGGGACGTGGTCGAGGTCACGTATACCGAGAAGCTCACGATCACGGTGGAGCCGGCGGGTTCGCCCGAGTCGACGACGGAAACCATGACAGCGGCCGCGAAGCCGGGAGAGAAGCCGGCCGGCAGCATGACCCAGCGCACGCAGTACAAGGCCTCGATCACGGCGATCGACAAGGCGGCCGGCACGGCGACGTTGAAGGGGTACGAAGGTGCGGAGATGGTCGTGACGCCGATCCACAAGGAGAACCTGGACAAGGTCACGGTCGGTGAAATGGTCGTCTTCACCCACACGGCGGCGGTCGCGGTCTCGGTCAAGAAGGTCGCAGCGAAGAAGTAGTGACGTGCTGCGCGGTGCTCGCGCGGGCGCTCCCTCGTCCGGTGGTCGGCGTCGGGCCGATGGCCAACGGCGATCACAGGACGATGGGAGGGGCGCCGGCTGAGCGCGCCGGGCGTCGAGGCCCCCCGAGGTTCAGGCGACATTGCCCCGGTTCGGGGATCGGGCGGGGGAGCGGCGGGTCCTGATGGAACGGCTTGAAGAGCTCCAGCGACTCTCGCTCCTCGGTGGCCCGCTGCATCGGATCGGCCGGCGCCTGGGCCTGGTGCGTGGAACCTCCAACACGGTGCCGCTCGGGGTCGCGCTCGGGCTGGGATGCTGGGTGGTGCTGGTGGTGCTGGCGCTGCTCGCGGGCGCCGGCCACAGGCTCTTCTCCCTGTTCGTGATCGCCGGGCACGTCCGCCTGCTGCTGGCCATCCCGGCGTACTTCGTGTGCGAGGCGTGGGTGGACCCGCGGCTGACGACGTTCGTCGAGACGATCGTGCGCTCGGGGGTCGTGCCGCGGGAGGAGCTGCCCGCGCTCAATCGCGAGACGGAGCGGATCCTCCGGCTCAAGGACTCGTGGATCCCGGAGGCGCTGTTCTTCCTCGTGACGGCATCGTGGTCCATCCTCGGAGCGCAACCGACGCTGGAAAAGGCATCGGCCCTGTTCGAGCCGCCCCTGACCGCGGCAACGATCTCTCTCGCCGGTCGCTGGTACTGGCTCGTCTGCCTGCCGGCATTCCGCTTCCTGACGGTGCGATGGCTCTGGCGGCTGGGCCTGTGGGCGCACTTCCTGTGGAGCGTGGCGAGATTGCGCTTGCGCCTGCTCCCGACCCACCCCGACGGCCTCGGCGGACTGGGGTATCTCGAGGTCGTGAACCGGCACTTCCTGCCGCTGATCCTGGCGCTCTCGGCGGTGCAGGCTGCCGCGTTCGCGTCGGAGATGGCCGCGGGAAGCATCGGTTTCGAGGCGATCTACCCGACGCTCGGGATGATCCTGGCGGTCGACGTGATCCTGTTCATCTGTCCCGCGTTCGTGTTCATTCCCGCGCTCTGGACCTGCCGGGTGAAGGGGCTGAGCGACTACATGATCTTCGCCTCGGGGTACGTGAATGGATTCGACCGGAAGTGGGTGCACGCGGACGCCCCACCGGACGAGCCCGTGCTGGGCACGTCCGACATCCAGTCGCTCGCCGACCTGGGCAACAGCCTGAACGCGGTGAGCGGCATGCGGGTGCTTCCGTTCAACGTCCGCCTGCTCGCGGAGTTCGCGGTCGTCGCACTGCTCCCGACCCTGCCGTTGCTGCTGCTCAAGTACTCGCTCGCCGAGCTGGCCCAGAAGTTCTTCTCCCGACTCTCGGGAATGTGAGCGAGGACCCCAAGGCACGCCTCAGCGCCGGCAGGAACCTGGCCGGCGTGACGCGCCCCAGCCGGACGCTCCCGACGCCGACGTGCGCCGCGAGCGAATGGAGCGCAGAGGCGAGCCCTGCGAACGCCGCGTCGCGGTCGAGGCGGCCCCACGTCGCGCGCGGCGCCGGCCTGCCGCCCGCGAACCAGGGTTCGAAGTGCGTGTGTCGGGCCTCGAGAACGCCCTCCTCGCGGTGCGTCTTCAAGTCCACCCGGCCGATGAGCTGGCCGTCATGGAGCAGCGGCAGGCTGTAGTAGCCGTGCTGGCGGCGGTGACCGGGGACGTAGATCTCGATCCGGTAGAAGAAGCCCCACAGGCGGTGCACGCGCTCGCGGTGCCAGAGCAACGAATCGAACGGGCAGAGCAGCGTGGTGCCGCGCGACGGCGCGCGCCTGGCGTGCGCGCGCTCGAGCGCGGCGACGTCCGCGGTCCGTGCGACCCACGGCTTCGGGTCGCCTTCGACGGCCACCTCGGAGACGAGCCCTTCGTCCACGAGCGAGCGGAGCATCGCACGCTGTGCCGGCGCCTTCCAGCCCGGCCAGGTCCAGTACCTCGCGAGGTCGTCGATACTCGCCGCGCCCATGGCGGCGAGCGAGCGCAGCAGGCGTTCACGCATGGCCTGCTCGAGCTGGAGCGCCGGCGTGCGGGCGAACGCCGGCAGCACGCGCGGCATCGCCGCGAAGCGCTTGTGGAAGTTGACGCGCGAATGAACGCCGATGCGACCGGCCTTCCACAGGTAGTCGAGCGCGTGGGTCGCAGGCTTCCAGTTCCACCAGCCCGCGCCCTTCGCCATGGCGCGCGGTCGCTCGAAGTCCGCATTGCCGAGCGGACCGCGCTCGACAATGGCCTCTTCGACGGCGGCGATGACGTCGCGATATCTCCTCCGCCAACCCTTGTGCCGGGCGTCGAAGCGGGCGGGGCAGTCGTCCATGATCGCCTTGTGAAGCGGCAGGTCGCGCGTGGCCACGAAGCAAGCGACGTGCGACAGGTACTCGAACAGGACGCGCTTGCGGTACGTCAAGCGTTCGAGCGCCCGCCGATCGTATTCGCCGAACCGGCTCCACAGCGTCAGGTGGTGGGCGCGGTCGAGGACGTTCACGGAGTCGATCTGGAGGCCGCAGACCTGCGACACGAACTCCGGGAGCGTGCGCTCGGTGAGCCGGCGGCCGCGCGGGCGATCGAGCCACTGGCGGCGCAGGAACTCCGCCGCCACCGCGCGGCGCGACAGCTTCACCGGCTTCACGTGCGCGGGCGCTCCGGCGCCGGGAAGGCTTCGCCCAGCAACTCGACCAGGTGCACGAAGCGGGGCGCGAGTCCACGCGCGCGCGCGCCGCGGCGCATGTGGAGGAGGCAGCCTGGATTGGAGGCCACCACGACCTCGGGTTGGACGCTCGCCACCGCGTCCAGCTTGCCGACGAGCTGCGCGTCCGCCATGTCGGGGTGGGTCAGGTTGTAGACGCCCGCGCTGCCACAGCACCAGTCGGCATTCGGGAGCGGCACGAACTCCACGCCCGGGAGCGCGCGCAACAGCCGGCGCGGCGCCTCGCGTACACGCTGCGCGTGCGCCAGGTGGCACGCATCGTGGTAGGTGACGCGCAGGGGTTTCGCGGCGTCCGTGGCCGAGCGGAGCGGCGCCGGCGCCTCCGGCAGGTTGTAGTGCGCCAGGATCTCCGCCACATCGCGCGTGCGTGTGGACAGCGCCTCCGCGGCCGCCGCGGCGGGCGAATCGTGCAGCAGGTGACCGGTCTCGCGCAGCGCCGCGCCGCAACCGGCCGAGTTGGAGACCACGAAGTCGTACTCCGCGGCGAACGCGCGCGCGTTCGTGGCGCCGAGCGACTTGGCGTCGCGCCGCAATCCCGCGTGGGCCTGGAGCGCACCGCAGCAGCTCTGCGCCCGCGGCACGCTCACCTTCAACCCGGCGATCACCATGAGCCGCACGCTCTCGTGATTCGTCTCCGGGAACATCGCCGGCATCACGCACGAGGTGTGGAACGCGACGTGGCCCTTGGGGGAGCCCGCGGGATGGAACACGAGCCCGTCGTCGCGCCGCTCCATGCGCGCGCCCCGGGGGAGTCGGGCGGCCACGACCTCGAGCGCCCGCTCGCGCCGCGGCAGGAGCGCCGGGGTCATCGCCAGGCCCTGTTGTGCGAAGCGCGGAAGCAGGCGCCGTGCGAATGGCGTGGCGAGGAGCGCGGCGATCGGCCCGGCCTGTCCCACGCGCAAGAGGTCGGCGGCCAGCTCGACCCGCCCGGCGCGCGGCAGCACCGCGCGCAGCACCCAGTGACCCAGCATGCGCAGCGCGGAGGCCCGGCGCCAGCGCCGCGCGAGCTGACCGCGCGTGGCTTCGAGGAGCCGCGAGTAGGGCACGCCCGCCGGGCACACCGTCTCGCAGGCACGGCAATCGAGGCAGCGATCCAGGTGGCCCACCAGCGGGTCGCTCGGGGCGATGCGCCCTTCGGCCAGGCCGCGCATGAGGTAGAGCCGCCCGCGCGGGGAATCCGGCTCGATCTTGAGCGTGCGGTAGGTCGGGCACGCGGTGAGGCAGAGCCCGCAGTGGATGCAGGTGTGAAGTTCCGGCGTGCGCGGCGCGTCCTCGGCGTCGAACCACGACGGCAGGCTCACGGCGGGGGGGCTGGGCTCGGGATCGTGGGCGCTCACGGTCGCGCAGCATAGCAGCGGCAAGTTCGCGCAGCCTCCCGGCGCGTCCGGGCGGGCGAGGGGCCGCTACTCCTCCGAGTCGACGTGCAGGCTGTGGAGGAGCCGGTGGAGCACCGGTGAGAGCAGGAACCCGACGCTCGCGAGCAGCATGACGCCGGAATAGATGGCGTAGGCCGATGCGAAGACCTTGCCGGCATCCGTATCCGGCTCCTTTCCGACCGGACCCATGCCGCCCATGATCATCGACGCGCTGTAGAGACAGTCCACCCAGTGCGGGATGCCCACCAGCCAGTGGTAGCCCGCCATGCCGAGCAGCAGCGAGACCGCCAGCACGAATCCGGTCAGCATGGTGCTCGCGAGCACGCGCTGCCTGAACACCGCCGGTGAAGCGAGCGGCTCGTGCATGTGCTCGTAGCGGAGGCCGAGCCGGGGTCGACTCCTCAAGGCACCAGCACCACCTTCCCGAAGTGCTCGCGGGCCTCGATGCGCTCGTGTGCGCGCCGGGCCTCACGGAGCGGCAGCACGGAATCCACGACCGGTCGGAGCGCGCCGCTCGCCACGTGCCGGAGTGCGTCGTTCAGGTCGGACCTCCGTCCCATCCACGAGCCGAGGAGCGTGAGATGGCGTCCGAACAGGAGATTCAGGTCGAGGCCGACCTTGCCACCCGTGGTGGCGCCGCATGTGACCAGCCGTCCGTTGCGCGCGAGCGCGGCCACGCCGGCCTCGAACACACGGCCCCCGACGTGCTCGACCACGACCTCCACCCCCTTCTTCGCGGTCAGCGCCCGCGTCCGCGCGGCGATGTCCTCGGTCGCATGGTCGATGGTCTCGTGCGCGCCCAGCTCGCGCGCCCTGGCGATCTTGGCGGCGCTCCCGGCCGTGGCGATGACGCGCGTGCCGTGGAGGCGCGCGATCTGCACCGCCGCGCTCCCGACGCCGCTGCCGGCGCCGATCACCAGCACGTCCTCGCCGGCGCGCACACGCGCACGCGTGACCAGCATGTGCCACGCGGTCAGGAACACGAGCGGCACCGCCGCCGCCTGCTCCCAGGTCAGGTTCCCGGGAAAGGGCAGGCAGTTCGCCGCCGGCACGGTCACGAACTCGGCGTAGCCGCCGTTGCGCCTGCGCCCGAGCACGTCGTAACTGCGGCAGAGGTGGTCGTCGCCGTTGGCGCACGCGGCGCACGTGCCGCACGACAGGGTCGGGTTGACGAGCGTCTTCTGAGCGGCACTCACGTGCGTCACGCCCGCGCCCACCGCGACGATCTCGCCGGCGACGTCGTTGCCGAGGATGTGCGGCATCTCGGGGTCGAGCCCGGGGAGCCCACTGCGCACCCACAGGTCGAGGTGGTTGATGCCGCAGGCGCGCACACGCACGAGCGCCTCGCCGGGTCCGGGCGCGGGGTCCGGGCGCTCGCCGTACGTCAGCACATCGGGGCCGCCGAAGCGGTCGAAACTCACCGCCTTCATCGCGAGTACGGGCTATTCGTCATAGAGCACCGTCGGCTCCTCGTAGAAGCGCACCTCGCGCTTCGCGAGCCGCTCCGCGGTCCAGTCGGAAAGCCAGGCGTTCTTCTGGTCCAGCGACTGGGCCGGGTCCTCGCAAAGCGCCACGGGGATGTTCACGCGCAGCGCGCGCCAGCGGATCAGGTGGCGCGTGATCCCCGCCGGCAGGAACTCGCCCGCGCTCGCCAGGTCGATCACTTCGGCGGGGTCGTAGCGCGGGAAGATGACCAGCGCCTGCACCTCGGGGTGTTCCTTCCGGGCGGCGGTGAGCGACTCGCTCGTCACGCGCGTGTACGGCACCCGATCCTGGTAGAGGTGGACGAGCGAGTTCAGCAGTTCGTTCCGCTCGTGCAGCGTCCGGCCGCCACGCACCACCAGCACGTCGCCGTCGTTGAGGACCACGCACGCCAGCGCCTCACGCCGCGCCAGCAGCGCGCGCGCGTGCAAGCGGTCGTGATGTTGCAGCTCCATGCCGCGCAGCCTGCCGAGCCCCTGCTCGAGGATCTCCCTCGCATCGTCCGTGAGCGCGTGGAACCAGGTGTGGAGCTCCACGAACGGCGACTCGTAGCGCACGACCTGCACGATCAGGTGCGGCCAGCCGGCGGCGCGCGCGGCGGTGCTGCGGTTCGCCCCGTCGAGCACCACGAAGCGCGGCTCCACGCGCATGCCGTCGCCGACCTGCGTCACGATGGGCGGGTTCTTGAGCGAGGCGCTCTCGCGCAGGCGCTTCACCAGCGGCCCGGTGCGCTGAAGGTCGTGGTACTCATGCGGGAACACCGTTTCCGTGGACACGAATCGCAGGTCCGGCAGGCGGAAGTCGGGCTGGCTCATGGCGGCGGGCACTGTATCGCAACCGCGCCCTGCCGGGCAGCACGGGCGGTGCTAGCCTGCGCGCCATGACAAGGCCCGCCATCCGGTGCGCGCGCGGCGCGCAAGTGCTCGCGCTGGTCGTGGCAACGCTGCTGGCGTGCGCCGCGTTCGCCGCGCCCGCACCGCCCGCGCCGCACCTGCCACGCGCCGGTGATCGGATCGTGGGAGCGATCCGTCCCGGCTTCACAGAGACCGTGGTCGCCGACTCGCTGGACAGCCCGGTGAGCATGGCGCTGGCGCCCGACGGCCGCGTACTCGTGTGTGAGCAGCCCGGGCGGCTCCGCGTCGTGCGCGCGGGTCGCCTGCTGGCGCGGCCGTTCGTGACCGTGCCGACGCGCGCGGTCGAGGAGGAAGGCCTGCTCGGTGTGGCGTTCGACCCCGCGTTCTCCCGCACCCGGCGCGTGTACGTGCTCTACACTGCGCTCGAGCCGACCCGGCACAACGTCATCGCCTGGTACCGCGCCGCGGGCGACACCGCTGCCGGCGTGGGCACGATCGTCTACGAGTTCGACACGCACGCCGCGCACCAGCACGTGGGCGGAGCGCTCCGCTTCGGGCGCGACGGCATGCTCTACGCCTCCTCGGGCGAGTGCGGTGACGGCTCGCTGTCCCAGAGCCTCGCCTCGACCGCGGGGAAGCTCCTGCGCATGCGCCCGGACGGCAGCGTCCCCGCCGACAACCCGTTCCCCACCAGCACGCGCGGGCGACACGCGGCCATCTGGGCGCGCGGCTTCCGGAACGCGTTCTCGTTCGACATCCACCCGCGCACGGGACGCCTCTTCGTGAACGACGTCGGCGGCAGTCGCTATGAAGAGGTGGATGAAGTGAAGGCCGGTGACAACCTCGGCTGGCCGATGCTCGAGGGACCGGGCCGGCAGCCGAAGCTCGTGGATCCGCTCTACGCCTACACGCACGAGCACGGCTGCGCCATCACCGGCGGGGCGTTCTATGCCCCCGCGCGGCCGAGCTTTCCGGACGCCTGGCGCGACGGATACTTCTTCGCGGACTACTGCGCGAACGAGATCCGCTGGCTCGCGCCGGGAACGCCGGTGGGCGAGGAGACGTTCGGCCGCACGCTCGTGCCGGGCCCGGTGGACCTGCGCGTGGCGCCCGATGGCGCGCTCTGGTACCTGGCGCGCGGCAACAGCGTGCCGACCGGGGGCCCCGGGAGCGGCTGGGGCATCGTGGTGCGGATCGCGCCGGAATCTCATGGCGCGGGAGGCGTTCCCGCCGGGTCGGAGCCCCACCACAATTGACTGGGCGGCCGCGGTGGCAAGTGCCTAGACTCGACTGGCCACCCCCGGCATCGCCCCGCGGTCGGAGAATCCTCTGATGAGCCGACGGATGCTCGTGCGCGTGCTGCCCGGACTCGCGGTGCTCGCGCTCCTCTGCATCGCCGCGACAGGACCGCGGACGCCGCTCATGCCGGTGGCGCCGCCGCCGCTCTTCAGCTATTGCCCGGAGCCCACGCTGGTCGGTGGCGGAACGGTCGCCGACGGGTTCGGAGTCGGCGCGGGCGTGAGTCAGCCGCTGCCGGCGGGGACCACGGTGGCCGCGTGCAGCCTGGACGTCCGGGCCACGGGCTGGAGTTCGTCGGACCTGCGCGCCCGGGAATGGGATCCGCTGACGCTCGCACCCGATCCGTCGGCGATCGCGCTGCGGGCCGAGAACTTCGATCCCTCGCGCATGAATTACTACGTCACCAACAGCGTGCCCGCGGTGCAGTTCGTGCCGCCGATCGTGACGCGGAGCCTCACCGGGGTTGCGGAGCCGCCGCGCGAGACCATTGCTCTCGAGGTCCACTCCTCGTCGGGCATCGGTGGCTCCCTGCTGAATGCGTACTACGACGCGGCCGGCAACGCCGCCATGCCCGCAGCCAGCACCATCGCCGCCGATGGCACGTACGGCCCGCTGCCGGGCGCGCATCCGGTGATCGCGCACGCGATCTGCACCGGAGACGACGACCTCGACCAGCTCCGCGTGGCGCAGAGCGTACGGCGCACGGATGAGATGGTCGCCATGGGCACTTCGGAGATCCTGCAGCGGTTCCGCGTTCCGGAGGCGGTCGAACTGCGGTGGATCGAACTCGCCGTGGCGAGCGGACCCGGTTCCGGGCCGGCCGGCTTGACCACGATGCCGGTGTCCGCCGCGATCGTGGGCATCGTGGACGGCGCGGCGATCGTATACCCGCCGAGCACCGTGCCCGCCACGCTGGTCGAGTCGGCGTTCACTCCCTACTTCTACTACGAGCCGGCCCCGCGCTGGGCATCGCCCGTGGACTTCGACCACGCCGTCGCGCTCCAGCCGTTCCACGACTACTGGCTGTACGTGCGGGGGGCCGAGTCGTACCGGCTGCTGTCCCGGATCCTGACCGGCGGCGAGAGTACGGACTTCACCTCCGGCATCGGACCCATGTACACGCGGCCGACGCCGACCGATCAGTGGAGCCCGAGCCCCGCGCGCGCGTTCGCATTCACGATCGTCGGGAAACCGCTGCCCAGCCTGGGGCTCGGCGCGCCGCCGCCCGCGGACGGCATCCGCCTGCGGATCTCGCCCAATCCGACCCGCGACCTGGTGGAGATCGCGTGGTCGGGGGGCGTCGGCCCGGTGAGGCTCGAGCTGCTCGACGCGCGCGGCCGTCGCGTGGCGCGGGGTGAGGGCGGCGCAGCCGGGACCTGGCACATGGCGCAAGCGGGTCGGGGCAGCACGCCGCTCCCGGCTGGCGTCTACTTCGTGCACGCGCGCGACACGGCTGGAGCGCACGCGGTCGAACGCGTGGTGGTCGTCCGATAGAACGCATCGCGCGACACGCCATCCGCGTCGCACTCGCGGCCGCCATCCTGGGATTCGCGCCGGGGCTCCTCGAGCCGTTCATGCCGCTCAAGGCGGTGTTCGTGCGCACGATCGGCCTGAGCCTGCTGGTGTGGGTCGGGGCCGAGGCCTGGGCCGGGCGCGTGCCGCGTCCGGGGGCGCTGACGCTGTCGGTGATGGGGTGGGTGGGGGCGGCCGGGCTGGCGACGCTGTTCTCGCTCTCGCCGCGGCTGTCGTTCCTCGGCGAGATCGACCAGCGCGAGGGACTGCTCACCGTCCTGGCACTCGCCGGCCTGCACGTGGGAGCGGCACAGGCGCACCGCGACGAACGCGACGTGCGCGACACGCTGCGCGTGGCGGCGCTGTGCGGCATCGCGGCGGCCGTGTATGCGCAACTCCAGCTCGCCGGGCTCGATCCCATCGCCTGGAGCGGCGTTCACACGTACACCGCGAGCGGCGTGAGCGCGCTCCGGCCCGCGGGCCCGCTCGGGAATCCCATCCTGCTCGGCAGCGTGCTCGCGGTGGTGCTGCCGCTCGTGCTCGCCCGGCTCGCCGAGCGGACGAGCGACGCCGTGCGCTGGGTGCCGGCGGGAGCGTTGCTCGCGGCGTCGCTGCTGATGACGCTCTCGCGCGGCGCGTGGCTCGCCGCCGCGCTCGGGACGGTTCTCGCGCTGGCTCTCGCGCTCCGCTCCGGGGCGCGCCCGGCGCGCGTGGGATGGACGCTCGCGGCGAGCCTGTCGCCGGCGCTCCTCTTCGGCGCGGCGCGCGCCTATGCGCCGCTCGTGGCGCGCTTCAGCGAGGGGGGCGGCGGACACTCGAACGCCGTGCGCGCGAGCATCGCGCGCGGCGCGGTGCAGATCTGGAGCGAGCGGCCGTGGCTCGGTGTCGGGCCGGACGGGTTCGGACTCGCGTACCCGCGCTTCCAGGAGCCGGCGCTCTGGCGCGAGGAGTGGATCGGGCTGCCGGTCCACGCGCACTCGGTGCCGCTCCAGGTCCTCGCCACCATGGGTCTCCTCGGCATGCTCGCGGGCACGTGCTGGCTCGCCGCCGCGGCGGCCGGCCTGTGGCGCTCGTGGCGGGAGCTGCCCGCGTCGCGCCCGGTGCTCGCCGCACTCGCGGGAGCTTTCGTGGCGCTCCTCGTGGCGGGCGCCACGAACGTGGTCGGACTGGCGGGCGCCGCGCTGTTCACGGTGTGCACTGCGCTCCCCGGGTCGCTCCGCGGGCGGCCTTCGCGCGCGGTGCTGCCGGTGCGGCCGATGCACCCGGTGGTGCCGGCTGTGGCGGCCGGACTCATGTGCGTGCTGGAACTCACGTACGGCGTGTGCGAGCTGGGCGCGCTCACGCTGGCGCGCCCGGCGCGTGACGCCCAGGCGCCTGCGAACGCCGGACCCGGCGTGCTGCGCGCGCTGGCCACGGCCCACGCCGATGCGGTGCGGCGCGCCGTTTCGCTGTGGCCCTACGACGACACGCTCTGGCGGCTGGAATGCCAGTCGTCACTCGCCGAGGCGGGGGCCGCCCAGGCCGGTGACGCCCGCGTGGCCGTGGGCGGGCCCGCGGCGGGGACCGGGTCCGAGAGCACGGCCGAACTCGCCGCGTGGCACGCGGTGGCGATGGAACCCGGACGCGCTCTGAACTTCGCCAGCCTCGGGGACGCGCTGGCGGCGCGTGCGCTCCGCACGGCGCAGAAGCGCACGGCGGATTCCGCGGATGCCGCCTACGCGAGGGCGTCGGAGCTCGCGCCCGCCGACGGCTGGCTGCTCGTCTCACGCGCGCGATTCCAGCTCGCCCGCCGCGACGGCGTGCGCGCGCTCGAGATCGCGCAGCGCATCACCGGCCTCTACCCCGAGGCCGCGGTCGGGCACACGCTCTCGGGCGCGGCGCTCCTCCTGCTGCATCGTCCCGATGAGGCCCGCGCCGAACTCCTGCGCGCGCGCTCGGCGCGCTGGGAGGAGGACGCCGGGCAACAGCGCGCGGCGGTCGAACGCCTGATCGAGAGCGTCGGGCCGGGGCGCGCGGTCCCGCTCGGAGCCCCGCCGGTCCAGCATCGCCGCGAGCCACCGCGCCGGTAGCACGTCGGGCCGCGCTGGTAGCGGCCGGGCGCGCTGGCGTAAGCTCGCCACCGTAGTCTCGATCGCCGCTTCCCGGTGCCCCGCCCGGCCGCGCACGGCAGTGTCCGTGCCCGCGCCGGCACATCCGTCTCGGCCACCGGCCACCGATGCGCCCGCCGCGCTGCCCCGGCACCGCTGCCCACACCGATCCACGGGAGGTTCACCCGATATGTTCCGCAAGCTGCTGGTGCCGTTCGCACTTGTTCTGCTCCTCGCGCCGGCCGTGCGGGCGCAGACGGTCGACGAGATCCTCGCCAAGCACTACCAGGCCGAGGGCGGCCTCGAGAAACTCAAGGCGATCAACACCACGCGCATCACCGGCACGATGGCGGTGGGCCCGGGAATGGACGCGCCGTTCACGATGGAGCGGAAGCGCCCGGGCAAGTCGCGCATGGAGTTCACGCTCCAGGGCATGACGGGCATCCGCGCGTTCGACGGCGAGAAGACGTGGTCGGTCATGCCGTTCATGGGCAAGAAGGATCCCGAACTCGGCACGGACGAGGACAACAAGAACGCGCAGGACGACGCCGACTTCGACGGCACGCTCGTGGACTGGAAGGCCAAGGGCCACACGGTGGAGCTGGTGGGCAAGGAGTCCGTCGAGGGCGCCGACGCGTACAAGCTCAAGGTCACGAAGAAGAACGGCAAGATCGAGTACCACTACCTCGACGCCGAGACGTACCTGCTCGTGAAGACCGAGGGCGTCGCGAAGGTGCGTGGCACCGAGATGGAGGTCGAGACCACGTTCTCCGACTACAAGGACGTGGACGGCTACATGCAGCCGTTCTCGATCGAGCAGGGCGCGAAGGGGATGCCGCAGAAGCAGAAGATGACGTTCACGAAGATCGAACTGAACGTGCCGCTCGACGACTCCCGCTTCGCGTTCCCCGGAGCCCCGGATTCGACGAAGTCCGCGTCCAAAGCCGATTCCACCGGCAGTGACAAGCAGGTCGCCGACGCCAAGGCCGACAGCACCAAGAAGGCGGACACGACCAAGAAGACCGACACCAAGGCGACCACGAGCAAGAAGAAGAAGGGCACGTAGTTCCCCGGCGAAGTCGCGGCGCGGTCCTGCACCCGACCCGGTGCGGGAGCCGCGCCGCTTCGATTCTGTCCCCCTCGAGACGAGGTCCCCTGCCATGCTGACGAGTTCCTCCGCGCGCTCGCTGGCGCGCCGGCTCGCCGTTGTCTCGCTCCTCGCACTGCTGACCATCGGCCCGGCCGCCCGCGCTCGGGCCCAGGCCGCGAACCCCACGAGCCCCACGAGCCCGGCGAGCCCCACGAGCTCCGGCGACGACTGGAAGCTCGACTCCGACACGTTCGAAGGATTGCGCGCGCGCTCGCTCGGCCCCGGCGTCATGAGCGGACGCATCGCCTGCATCGACGGCGTCTCGGGGGAGCGCAACACGCTGTGGATCGGAACCGCCGGGGGCGGGGTGTGGCGCTCGAAGGACAACGGCACGACCTGGTCGCCGGTATTCGACAAGTATGCCATGAGCATCGGCGCGATCCGCGTGGCGGCGAAGGATCCCAAGCTGGTGTGGGTGGGGAGCGGAGAGAGCTGGGCGCGCAACAGCGTCGGCTACGGGGACGGCGTCTACAAGACGACGGACGGCGGCGACTCGTGGACCCGGATGGGGCTCGAGAAGACCGAGCGGATCGCGCGCATCGTCATCCACCCGACGCGCCCCGACACCGTGATCGTGGCAGCGACCGGCCCGCTGTTCACCGACAGTCCCGAACGCGGGATCTTCCGCACCACCGACGGCGGCAGGTCGTGGACGAAGACGCTCTACGTGGATGCGCGCACCGGCGGCGCGGACCTGGCCATGGACCCGCAGAACCCGAACATCCTCTACGCCAGCATGTGGAGCGTGCGACGCCTGGCGTGGACGTTCACGTCGGGCGGACCTGGCTCGGGACTCTACAAGAGCGTCGACTGTGGGAAGACGTGGCGAAAGCTCACGAACGGCCTGCCCGCCGGCGATCTCGGTCGCATCTGCGTCGCGATCGCACCCGCCCGCGCGAGCCGCGTGTACGCCGTCGTCGAGGCGAAGAAGAACGCGCTCTACTGGAGCGACGACAGCGGCGAGCACTGGGAAAAGGGGAACGACTCGAACACCGACGTCACCTGGCGGCCGTTCTATTTTGCGAACCTCGTCGCCGACCCCAAGCTGTTCGAGCGCCTGTACAAGGGCGGGCTCAACCTCTCCGCGAGCGAGGACGGAGGCAAGACGTTCACCACCGTGGGCGGCGGCTTCCAGGGCACGCCCTATCACAGCGACGTGCACGCGGTGTGGGTGGATCCGAAGGACTCCGAGTTCATCGTCATCGGCACCGACGGCGGCGTGTACCTGTCGCTCGACCGTGGGAACACGTGGCGGCCGTGCCAGAACATCCCGGTCGGCCAGTTCTATCACGTGAGCTACGACATGCGCGTTCCGTATAACGTTTACGGTGGCCTCCAGGACAACGGGACGTGGACCGCTCCCAGCACGCGCTCGGGCGGCGTTCCGAACCGCATGTGGGACAGCCTGCTCGGGGGCGACGGAGTCTGGGCATTCCCGGATCTCACGGACCAGGACATCGCCTACTGCGAGTACCAGGGCGGGCACGTGTCGCGCGTCCGGCTGTCCACGGGCGAGACGAAGGACATTCAGCCCCTGCGCGGCCCGGGCGACCCCAAGCTGCGCTTCAATTGGAACGCGCCGCTGCACGTGGGGGCGAGCGGCGCGCTCTACATGGGCGCGCAGTACCTCTACCGCACGCGCGACATGGGCGACACCTGGGAGCGGATCTCGCCCGACCTGACCACGAACGACCCGGCGAAGCTGCAGCAGGACAAGTCCGGTGGCCTGTCGGTGGACAACTCCTCCGCCGAGAACCACTGCACCGTGTACGCGATCGGCGAATCGCCCAAGGACCCGAACGTGGTCTGGGTGGGCACCGACGACGGGAATCTCCAGTTGACGCGCGACGGCGGTAAGACGTGGACGAACCTCACGAAGGGCCTGCCCGGGCTGATTCCGTGCACGTGGATCTCGTACGTGGCCCCCTCGCCGATCGACGCGGGGACGTGCTTCGTGACCGCCGATGGCCACATGCTCGGCGACTTCGCGCCGCACGTGTTCGTGACGCGCGACTTCGGCAAGAGCTGGTCCGCGCTCGCCACGCCCGAGATGAAGGGTTACGCACACGTGGTGCGGCAGGATCCGGTGAACCCGGACCTGCTGTTCGCGGGCACGGAGTGGGGGCTCTACGGCTCGCTCGACGGCGGGAGGCAGTGGGCGCAGATCCGGGCCGGCATCCCGAACGTGGCGGTACGGGACCTCGCGATCCAGCCGCGCGAAGGCGACCTGCTGGTGGCGACGCACGGCCGCGGGATCTACGTCATCGACGACCTGTCGCCGCTCCGTTCGCTCACGCGCGACAAGCTCGCCTCCGACGCGGCGTTCCTGGCGACGCGGCCGAACGTGCTCGTGATCCCGCGCCAGGAGCAGCGCTTCGACGGCAGCGCCGACTGGAGCGGCGACGAGCTGCCCGAGGCCGCGATCGTGACCTACTACCTGAAGAAGCGGCACCTGATCGGGGACTTGAAGCTCGAGGTGTTCGACGCCTCGGGGAAGAAGCTCGCCACGATCAACGGCGGCAGGCGCCGCGGGATCAACCGCGTCGAGTGGCCGATGCGGCTGACGGGCCCGAAGCTACCGCCGGCTGCGAACCTGGTGCCGAACCAGTTCGCGTTCTACGGACCCCGCGCCGCGGCGGGCACGTACACCGCCAAGCTCACGAAGAACAAGGACACGTTCACCACCACGTTCACGCTCGTCGCCGATCCGCGCTCGACGCACAGCGCCGCGGATCGTGCGGAGCAGAGCAAGCTGGTGAACCACCTGTATGAACGCCTGGGCGACCTCACCTACACCGTGGAGGGCATCCAGGCGGTGCGCGACTCCGCGCGTGCGCGCGCGAAGTCCCTGGGCAAGGACGCGCTCGCGACGAAGCTCAACGCGTTCGCCGACAAGCTGGAGGCGTTCCGCGGCACGCTGGTGGCGGCGAAGGAAGGCGGCCGGCTCACCGGCGAGGAGCGCCTGCGCGAACAGATGGGCGATCTCTACGGCAAGGTGAACGGCTACGACGGCCGCCCGACGAACGGCCAGATCGCACTCGCGGACGTGCTCGACGGCGAGCTGAAGAAGGGCGAGGCGGACTTCGCGGCGATGCTCGCGAAGGACCTGCCGCCGCTCAACTCGGGGTTGTCCTCGAAGAAGCTCCCGACGATCACGCGGGAATCGCGCGAGGCATGGGACAAGCGGAGCGACGCGGCGGCGAGCGGTGGCGGAGGGCTCGAGTTGCTGAAGGCGTTCGGGGTTGACTCCCAGGACGAGCAATCGGAACACGACTGATTCCGTTTAGCCGGGGCAGGCACAGGGGGGACGTGAATCAGGGCGGTTGGCGAAGCCCGGATGACGTAGGGGCAGGTGCAGGGGGAGTGCGAATCAGGGGGCTCTCGCGCAGGCCGGAGCCAGGGACTGGCGGAGGCCGTTAAGCGCGAGAGAGCTCGGTCCGGGCATGGATGCCCGGACCGAGCGTACCCCTCATTCACAACCCCCCGCCCTCCCCGCTTTCCGCAGCAGACAGAACGAATAACCGCGTCATCGCGTAGAGCGAATCCGAGCGAGGGCCCGCGGGAGCCGGGCCACGATGTCGCTCGCGGTCACTCCGATGTCGCCCAGTTCTGCGGCCGCCATCTCGCCGGCGAGCCCGTGTGCGAACACCGCCAGTCTGGCGGCATCGAACGGCTGCAATCCCTGGGCGAGTAACGCGACGAGCGTGCCCGTGAGCACGTCGCCCGTGCCGGCGGTGGCGAGCGCGGGGCTGCCCGTGGGATTGACGCTGACGCGGCCGTCGGGGGCTGCGACGACGGTGGGGGCGCCCTTGAGGACGACCACGGCGCCCCAGCGTTGGGCCCAGCCCTTCGTCGCGTCGATCCTGCGCGACTCCAGTTCCTGCGGGGTCTTCCCCGTGAGCCGCTGCATCTCCCCCAGGTGCGGCGTCAGGATGCGGGGCGCGGGAGCGAGCCGGAGTGCGGGGACCAGGATGTCCTGCGCCGGCGACAGCGCCGTGAGTGCGTCCGCATCGAGCACGAGCGGCTTGGCGAGGTGCGTGGCGAGCTCGCGGGCGAGCGAGGCCGCGTGCAGGTTCCGCGACAGGCCGGGGCCCACCGCCACCGCGTTGGCGCGCTCGGCCTCCTCGAGGATCAGCGGGAGCGCGGTGGTGGTGAGCGAGCGGTGCTGGTCCTCGCCACAGGCCAGCACCATGGGCTCCACCAGGTGCGCCGCGAGCGTGGCCTGGAGGCTCGCGGGCGCGGCGACGCGCACGTAGCCGGCGCCCGCGCGGGCGGCCGCGTGCGCGGCCAGCACCAGCGCGCCCGTCATCCCCGGCGCGCCGCCCACCAGCAGCGCGCGACCGGTGACGCCCTTGTGCGCGCGCGGATCGCGCACGGGCACCCGCGCCGCCAGCTCCCGGGCGGTCGCGAGATCGGCCGGCTGCACGCCGGCCTGCTCGGGCGGAACGAGCCCGATGTCGACGACGTCCAGCTCGCCACGCTGCCCGCGACCGGGCCACAGCCAGTGCCCGCGCTTCGGGTGACCGAACGTCACGGTGGCGTCGGCAAGCACCGCGTCGGGGGCGACGCTGCCGTCGTCCGAACCGACTCCCGTCGGCAGGTCGATCGCCAGCACCCGGGTGCCGCCGGCGTGCAGCTCGTTCACGAGCCGGCAGGCGTCGGCCACCACGCCGCGCGGTCCGCCCTGCGCGCCCGTGCCGAGCAGCGCGTCGATGGCGAAGTCCCAGTGGTCGAACGTCGCGGCGAGGGCGGCGAGCGCGGCGGCGCCGTCCACGAAGCGCACTGTGCCGCCTGCCTGCTCGAGTCGCTCGAGCATCCCGCGCGCGTCGCCCTGCACGCCCTCGCGCGGCGCGCACACCGCCACCGTGACGCGCGCCCCGCGCGCCGCCAGCGCGCGCGCGGCGACGAACCCATCGCCGCCGTTGTTGCCGCTGCCCGCGAGCACGAGCACACGCAGCGCGAGCGGAGAGCCCCAGCGCCGCTCGAGCCCCTCGGCGACACCCTCGCCGGCCCGCTCCATGAGCCGCTCGCCCGGCGTGCCCCCCGCGATCGTCGCGCGGTCCACGGCGCGCATCTCCGCGGCCGTGAGGAGACGCATGCTCAGTGGCGGCGGCCGCGTGAGCGGGCGTCGCCCTTCAGGTCGCGCACCAGGCGCTTCTTGTACTCGCCATCGCGCTCGATCCGGCCGACCAGGTCGGGATCGCTCGAGAGAAACGGCAGGTCGAACAGCTCCGGCTCGGCCTCCTGCTCGGTGTAGATGCGCTCCTGCTCGTGGCGCTGGTGTTGCACCGCCCGCTCGATGTTGTCGAACGTCCTCCCGGGCAGGAACACCTCGTGGAAGACGTCGAACACGTACACGTGCACCTTGCTGTCGGCGGCGACGCCCTCGGGCGGTCCGTACACGCGCGCGCGCGCGGCGCGCACCTTCTCAGCGGACATTCGGTCTTCCTCCTCCGGAACCCGCAACCGGCACGCGACCGTTCAACTGGTCCACGATGCCCACCAACTCGAAAACGTCATCGACGTCGAAGTCGGCGCCCGACTCCTTCGTATGGAAGGTGTCGCCGTAGCGCGCAAACACGGTCTTCATGCCGAGGCTCTTGCCTCCGACCACGTCGCGCTCGGCCCAGTCGCCGATCATGAGCGACTCGGCCGGCTCGACGCCGAGGCGCCGCAGCACCTCGCGGAACGGGGCCGCGGCGGGCTTGCGCTCGCCGGTGTCGTCGAACGTGACCACCGCGTCGAACAGGTGCTGGAGCCCGAGCGTGCACAGTCGCAGCCACACCTGGAAGCGGGGCGCGTCCGAGACCACGCCCAGCTTGATGCCGCGTTTGGCCAGCTCGAGCAGCGTCATCTGCGCGTGCGGGTAGAGCACCAGCTCGGATTCGCGCGCGCGCCGGTAGGCGACCACGCCCGATGCGAGAATCTTCGGGTCGACCTCGCCGAATTCCAGCTCCAGCAGCTCGTCGAACACGCGCTGGAACTCGAGGCCGCGCGCGTCATAGATCGCCTGCACGCGGCGGCGCAACTCCTCCCGGGACTTCTGGAATCCGGCGTCGATCATGCCGTCGATGGCGGCCTGGATCGCCGCCTCCTTCATCCGCATGAAGTCGGTGAGCGTGTTGTCGAGATCGAAAACGATCGCTCGGATCACGCGCTCTGGCCCCGGGTCCCTGGATGCGGCGGCATCGGCGGGCGGGAGCGCCATCGCGCCGGCCGGACCGAACTCGCCATTCGCGTCGCAGTCTACACGATGCGGCGCCTCCGTCGCGCGGGGCGCCCCCCGGCCCCCGACTGCGCGCCGCGGAGCCTCCGGGATTGTTTCCCGCGCCCTCCGCGGCCTAACATGGAGGGGTGTGCCGGGTCCCGTTCCCGGCTCCCGAACCTATGAAACGCCTCCTGCTCGCCATCGCCATCCTCTGCGTCGTGCTCGCCGGGTGCAGCAAGCCCGCCACGGAGAGCGCTGCCCCCGCCTCCCAGGGCCCCCCTCCGGCCGTGCTCGCGACCCAGCCGGCCCCACGCAGCTCGAGCGCGCTCTACGACAGCGAGATCTGGGCGCAGTTCGATCGACCCCTCGATCCCCGCACCGTCACGTCGCTCACGGCGTTCCTCAAGCTCGACGGCCAGCGCGTGCCGATCACCGTGAGCTACGACGGCATCACGCGCCGGGTCTTCCTGCACCCGACGGTGATGCTGGCGCTCCAGCGCACCTACACGGCCGAGTTCAGCACCAACATCAAGGGACTCGACGGCACGCCGCTCCCGGAGGGAGTGTACTTCCAGTTCACCACGAACAGCCTCCGGCGCGTCGCCTACGATTACCCGCTGGTGAACGATCTCGAGGGTCCGGTGGCCTGCCTCGGCTGGGGCGGTTCGGGTTCCCTGGACGGGAACGTCTTCTTCGACGTCTACGCGTCCGCGGATTCGGTCGCGGTGGCGCGGCGGATGACGCCGGTGCTGCAGCACACCGTGTTCCGGCGGTTCCTCGGCGCCACTGCCTGGCCGCTGGGCGCACGCATCTACTGGGCGGTGACGAGCGAGAACGAGACCACCCACGAACGCATGGACGGCGACGTGCAGAGCTTTCGCACGCTCGATCCGTCCACGCCGATCGACTCCGTGGTGATGAAGGCCCAGGATTACGGCAGCAACAACATTCGCAGCTCCGCCACCACCCAGTCGTGCAACACGCAGCTCCTCCAGTCGGGGCCGAGCTGGAACGCCGGGATCCACTGGAACTACGCAGCGATCCCCGGCAATGTCCGGATCGCCGGCGCGACGATGGAAATCTCCTTCACCGACCCGTTCGCGGGGCGCTTCCCGACGACGCAGCCGACCGCGTGGATGGCGCAGAACGACTGGCAGGCCTGCGTGATGCGCGGGGGCGGGCCGCCGTTCACGGAGGCGTCGGGCCTGCTCGCCAGCGCGGTCGCGTTCGACAGTCTCCGCAACGATTTCACGTCGGATCGCCTGGCCGCGTTCATCGAGGCGCAGTACCGCCGCCGGACGATGCTGCCCGGCACGCTGATCCGCACGCTGACCGACATCAACTTCAACTCTCCCGCCCTGATCGACCAGACGAAGGTTCCGCAGGTCGTGGTGCGCTTCTATCGCCTCCCCTAGCCCGGGCAAGCTGAGGCCCGTTTCTCGCCGGGAGCGGCGCGTCCCGGCCCGGGCAATTGCCAAGCGCCGGTGAGGAAGGCGGCTGGGCGGGATTCCCGACTTGACCCCGCCGCGAGCCGGCCCCTCTAATCCATTGCCCATGCCTCCGTCGAGCCCGCGAACATCGCCCGCCGCACGCGCTCCCCGCCTGCCGCGCTGGTGCGTCGCGCTGGCGCTGTGCCTGCTCCCCTCGCCGGGCCTCGCGGCGGTGGTGAAACCGTGGACGCCGGCGAATGCCGACTCGATCACGTCGCTCGTGGCCGAGGCGAAGGTGCGATTCCGGCAGTCCGACACCGACACCATCACGGATCGGAGCATCGCCCCGTTCGAGCGGGTCGGGCAGGCCGCACGCCGGCTCTATCGGCGGCTCGGCCGCCAGAACACCTTGTTCGCGCCCTCCATCGCGGCGTCGCTCGACTCGCTCGGGCTCGACACCGAGGTGGTGAACGATCCCGAGCTTCCGAGCATCGTCCTCGTGCTCGTGCGGAACCCCTACCGGCCCAGCATGCAGGCCGTGGGCTACCTGCTCTGGTATCGCGGGCCGGATCTGCGCATGCAGGGCATGGCGTTCCCGCCCTGCCGGGAGCCGAAAGTGCGCTCGTGGTGGACGGGCCGGCCCGGGGGGCCGTACGCCTCCGCGATCGTGTACCACGAGCGGAACGAGTCCGGGCGTCTCGGGTTCAAGTACCTGCGGCTCTCCGGCGACGGCAGCTACTGGGAGCTCATCCAGTACGAGGGGCACGGCCCCGATCTCGGAGCGAACGGCGATGCGACGTTCGCGGACCTGGATCACGACGGGCAACCCGAGCTGGTGGCGTTCTCGGCGGCACCGCCGGACTCCATCCTGAGGATCCTTCCCCCGGTGGTGCCTCCGCGGCGCGAGGCCATCTACACCGATCGCGGCGAGGGTTTCGAGGTGCACGACGCGCGCGTCGTGCCCGGGCCCATCACCACGCTGCGCCTGTTCGTCGCGGCGCTGCGCGAGGGCAATCGCGACCAGGCCCGCCGGTTGCTCGTGGATCCGAGCTTTCTCCAGCTCGCGCTCGCGGCGGGTTGGGCCGATACCCGTTCACCGGGTAACTTCGTCGTGGACCGGCAGGAGGAGGGCCAGCGCTGGCCGCGGTGGCTCGGCGCGCGCGTGCTGGGCGTCACCGGCGAGCGGAACTGGGTGTTCCACTTCACGCTCCAGGATGGCCTCTGGATGATCAAGGACTGGATCGCCGAGGAATCGCCGCAGGCGACCGCGGCGCGCCGCGCAGCACAGGACTCGACGGGAGGGCACCGGCCGTGAAGCACGTTCCCTTGCGCTCGCTCGCGATGCTGTTGTTTTCGCTCGCGACCGTCGCGGGCTGTACCCGCCGGCCGCATCTCGTGCCGGCGTCCGCGGACAGCACCTCGGCGGGCCAGGACTCGCTCGCGATCCTGTCGCGGATGGCTTCCGAACGCTGGGAGGCGGGCCAGTCGGAGCAGGCCGCCGCGCTGAGCGCGCGGGTCGTGCGTTCGCGCTTCGCCGCTGCGCCCGAGGGCGTTTGGGAGGACCGCGCCCGCTCGCTCCTGGATTCGCTCGGCATCGCCTGCGAGGTCGCGGGCAGCGAGCACGCCGCGGTCGTGAACCTGTTCTCGCGTTCCGAGGCGGAAGGCAGCTCGTGGCCGTACTTCTTCTGGAGCGAGGCGGGAGACGTGCGCCAGCAGCTGCTCGAAGGCCGCGGCATGCGGCTCCTCGACGCCGCGGTGCGCGACTTCCCGGGCGGCATGGCGGGCGATTCCTCGCAACTCGCCGTGCTGTGGGGCCGGCGGGCCGCGGCGGGCCAGCAACCGCTGCTGCTCACCTGGCGGCACGCGCGCGGTGGACGCTGGGATCTCGCGCAGACGCTCGGACCGGACTCGCTCGGCGGCACGGGCTCGGGCCAGTTCGTGGACAAGGACCTGATCAGCAAGACGTTCCGCGCCACGCCGTCGTTCGACGAGTGCGCCACCTGCCCGCACGTCTATCACGAGCGCCACTTCCGCTGGGAACCGCAGGGATTCGTGCGCGACGACGACCGCATGGTGCCTTCGCCCTACGCCACGTTCACCTCGTTCGTCGACGCGCTCGTGGCGGGCGACCGGAGCGAGGCGGAGAAGTTCGTCGCCGATCCGTCGCTGGTCGAGTTCGCGCGACGGTACGAGTGGCACGATCCGGCGCTCGGTCGCTGGCGTGCAGCGCCGGGCACCGAGGCGAACGCGCCGGAGATGGTCTTCTTCCGCGGCCGCTCCGACGCATTCCACGTCACGTTCCAGGCGCGGGGTGGCGGCTGGGTGGTGCTCGGGTTCGAGGCGACGACCCGCACCGTCGAATGACGCTGCCCCGCTGCTGACCGGTCGCGACACTGACGCTGTGATACTGGGGTGGCGTCATGACAGCGGGCGCCCGGAATCCCGCGCGCGTGCGATTCCGCTGGCCCGCACGATTCACGCGCGCTACGGTCGTTCGCCAATGTCGGCATCCCCCGATGCCCCGGACCCCGCGTGACCCCATCCCGACGACCCGTTCCCCCATCCCTGGTGTTGGTCGCCGCGCTCGCCTTCCCGGCGGGCGCGTTTGCCGCCATGGACATCCGCGACAACGGCCCGGTGCTCGACGCCGGGCGCTTCTCCATGCGGATCACCAACATCGGCGTCATCGGCAACGCGTTCTTCAACACCGGCCTGTCGTTCGATCCGTCGTTCGAGTTCCCGAAGGGGAGCGGCCACGAGTGCCTGGAGCACGCCGAGTTGTGGGTCGGCGCGACGCACGACGACGGCACGGTGAGCGTTTCGGGCGGGCCGATGCTCGAGTGGCGGCCGACCACGGACCCGAAGGACGTCGTGCTGCGGCGCTACGCCGGGGACAAGGGCACGCGCGCGACGTACGACGACGACGGGGACGGGAAGGTGGACGAGGAGCTGCTCGACGGCATCGACAACGACGGCGACGGCGAGATCGACGAGGATCTGCGCTTCCCGGCGCAGGAGACCGCGGCGTGCACGTACACGGACGACACACCGGAGGCGGTGAATTATGGCTACGCGAACGGGGAGCGGCACGTCCCGTTCGGGCTCACGGTTCATCAGGAGGCCTACGCGTGGACCCTCCCGGGATTCGACAAGATCGCGGGCATCCAGTTCACGATCACGAATCACGGACAGCAGACGCTGCACGACGTGCGGCTGGGCGTGTACGCCGACCTCGATTCGCGTGAGCGTTCCGGCGGCAGCGGCCACACGGACGACTTCGTCTCCATGCTGCGGGACTCGGTGACGCTGTCCGAGGGCACGTCGGTGGTGAACCGGGTGTGGATCAAGCAGTGCTTCACCACGCTCAAGGGGGAGTGGCCCGCGGTGCACGACGCGGCGGCGAACTCCACCTCGCCCTGGTGTGCCATTCTCGGACTGTCGCACACGACCGATCCGCTCGGCTTCCTCACGAACGTCGCGTTTCCCGGCGTGCGGGAGGCGTTCGCGGCGGCGCGCGCGCCGCGCCGCGATTCGACGTTCATCTACTCGGTTTTCTCGCCGTCACTGCCACCGCGGCAGGGCGGACCCCCGAACCTCGACGCGGATCGCTATGCGGCGCTCCGCGGCGAGTATCCACAGGCGCCGGTGGATCAGCCGCGTGACTACTCCGTGCTGCTCTCGTGCGGGCCATTCCGCGTGCTCGAGCCGGGGCAGTCGCTGGAGTTCGAGGTGGCGTTCATCGCCGCCGAGAACGCCGACAGCCTCGTGGCCGCGGCACAGTCGGCGCGGCTCGCCTGGCGCGGGACCGCGCTCAACCTGCTGCCCGACGATCCGGTGAACATTCTGAACGCCAACTACAACGAGGGGACGAGCGGCATCACCGGCCACGAGATCTGCTACGAGCCGCCGCCGGGTGTGCAGTTCAACTACGACCCCAACTGTCCCGAGAAGTTCTTCATCCTCGATCCCGCGTACCAGCCGCTGCCGCAGGTTCCGCCCCCGTTCGGGACGACCGAGGTGACCTACAAGAACGGCGGCGGCTGCATCTGGACCGACTTCGACTGTGATGCCTGCACCGGACTCACCGGCGCCGAGACGCCGTCGCACTGGTACGTGGGTGCTCCGGCGCCGCCGCAACCGCTGTTCCGCGCGGTCCCGGGCGACCGCGAGGTGACGGTGGAGTGGGACAACCTGCCGGAGATCCTGGCCGACGCCGGGATCATGCCCGGCGCGCCCTACACGTTCTGGGGCTACCGCGTTTACCGCCTCGACCAGTGGGCCCGCGAGTCGCTGCTGCCGCCGCCCTCCCGCTGGCAGCAGATCGCGAGCTTCGCCGTGGACACCACGTTCGGCTCCACGCCGCTCTCCCGCGCCGTGAATGCTGCGGTGGACTACGATTCGATCGCCTACGAACGCAAGCACTACCCGGTCGGACGCTACCGGCTCGTGGACACGCAGGTGCTCGACGGCTGGGACTACCACTACGTGGTCACCGCGGTCGCCCAACGCACGATCGTGGTCTCGAACACGCCGCGCACCGACCTCATCGAAAGCCCGTTCCGCACGTTGTTCAGCGGCATCGTCCGCCCGCGCATCGAGGCGGGAGACCAGTCCCACGACGGCAAGGTGTGGGTGGTCCCGAACCCGTACCGCGCGAAGGCTCCCTGGGAACGCGACCCGGTGCCGGGCGACGTGTTCACCCGGCACGTGGACTTCTTCGGCCTGCCGCGCGCCAAATCGCGCATCAAGATCTACACGCTGGCGGGCGACTTCGTGCAGGAGCTTGACCACGACGGCACGAACGGCGACGGCGAGGCGCCCTGGAACCTGATCTCGCGCAACGGCCAGGACATCCAGTCCGGGATCTACCTGTTCACGGTCGATTCACCCCGCGGGCACGAGATCGGGAAGTTCGTGATCATCCGGTGAGTTCTACCTGAGTTGGTGACGAGGGGGGGTGAGGGGACATCGGATGAGGGGCTCTCGCGCCTCGCGGGGGTGAGGGGGGTCGCGAATAAGGGGAGCCGCGAGCAGGCCGTAGGCCAGGATGGCCGGAGGCCGTCCGCGAGCGTCAGGGAGGTCCCGCCAGGATGGCGGGACCGAGCGTTCCCCTTATTCGCGACCCCCCTCAGCCCCGCGCGACCTCGGGAGGTTTTTCAGCTGGCATGCCAAGCCCCTGCCGCTATACTGCCCACTTGTGCAGTCCCGCGCCCGCTCGCGCAACGGAAATCAACCCGGCCGCGCCACGCACGGCCAAGAGGTGTCCTGTGCAGGTTCCTCCGACCTCGTTCCTCGCGGATCCGTCGTTGCAGAGTTCGTCTTTGGCCCGCTGGCTGCTGGAATTCGGGTCTCGCGCGGAGAACCAGGGTGCGCTCGTGCACTGGCAAACGTTGCCCGCGCGGGCCGCGCGCTACGGCGAGCTGCAACCGCCGCTCGCGGCTGCGCTCGCCTCGGCGCTCGAGACCCGTGGCATCACCCGGCTCTATACCCACCAGGTGTGCGCGATCGAAGCGCTGCGGGCCGGGCGGGACACGGTGGTCGTGACGGGGACCGCCAGCGGGAAGTCGCTGTGCTTCCACCTGCCGGCGCTCGAGCGGCTGCTCGAGGACCCGGGCGCGACGGCGTTGTACCTGTTTCCCACGAAGGCGCTGGCGCAGGATCAGCTGAAGAGCCTGTCGCGTCTGGCACAGGCGGGAGTCGAGCTGCCGGCGATCCTCGAGGCGGGCGTTTACGACGGGGACACGGCGGCGCCCACCCGCCGGAAGCTGCGCGAGAGCGCGAACGTCATCCTCTCGAACCCGGACATGCTGCACGCAGGGATCCTTCCGCAGCACGCGAAGTGGGCGCGGTTCCTCCGCAATCTCAAGTTCGTGGTCGTGGACGAGATGCATGCGTATCGCGGCATCTTCGGCAGTCACGTCGCGCTCGTGCTCCGGCGCCTCGAACGGCTGGTCCGGCATTACGGAGGCGAGTTCCGCTACGTGCTGTGCAGCGCCACCATCCGCAATCCCGGCGAGCTGGCGACGGCGCTCATTGGCCGGCCCGTCGTCGTCGTCGACGACGACGGCGCGCCGCGGGGCGAGAAGCACTTCGCGTTCTGGAACCCCCCGTTTCGTGACGACACGCTCGTCGAGCGGCGCAGTTCCAACGTGGAAGGATGCCAGCTCCTGGCCGGGGTCATCGAACGCGGCGCACAGGCGATCGCGTTCACCAAGTCGCGCGTCAGCGCCGAGCTGGTCTATCGCTACACCCGCGAGCAGCTCGAGCGCTCGCGTGCGCGCCTGCCGGGCGAGACGCGCGACGGCCTCGCGGGCACGGTGCCGCCGCTCCACGAGCGGCTGCGGCCTTATCGTGGCGGCTACCTGCCGGAGGAGCGCCGCGCCATCGAACAGGCGCTCTTTTCCGGCGAGCTGCGCGGTGTCGTGAGCACCAACGCACTCGAGCTGGGCATCGACGTGGGTGGGCTCGACGTCGCCATCCTGGTCGGTGCGGCGCCGACGCTCGCGAGCATCTGGCAGCAGGCGGGGCGTGCGGGGCGAAGCGGTGCGCCTTCGCTCGTGGTGCTGGTGGCCTACAACGACACCGTGGACCAGTACCTCATGCGGCGGCCCGCCTACCTGTTCGGGCGGCCGACCGAGGCGGCGTGCATCGACCCGCACAACCCGTACATCCTGGCGCAACAACTCGCGTGCGCGGCTTACGAGCTGCCGGTCGGCGATGGCGACGAGACCGCGTTCGGCGAACAGATGCGCGACGTGCTGGCCGCGCTCGACGAGGCGGGCGAGACGCGGGTGATCGACGGGCGTGCGTACTGGTCCCGGAGCGAGTTCCCGGGCGCCCGGGTGTCCCTGCGCAGCATGAGCGACGACACGTACACGATCGTGGACGCCTCGCACGCCAATGCGGTGATCGGCACGGTGGACGGCATCAGCGGGTTGGAGCTGGTGTATCCCGACGCCATCTACCTGCACGAGGGCGAGACCTGGTGGGTGCGCTCGCTCGACCTCGAGCAGAAGGTCGCCACCGTGGAGCCGCGCACGGTGGACTACTACACCCAACCCGTGCTCGACACGAATGTCCGCGTCCGGAACGAGCTGCGCGCACGCGACTGGCGCGGCGAACGCGTGCCGTTCGGCGAACTCACGTACAGCTGGCAGACGATCGCGTTCAAGAAGATCCGCTACCGCTCGCTCGACGCCATCGGCTACCACCCGCTGGAACTTCCCCGCCTCACGCTGGAGACGGCGGGGCTGTGGCTCGCCCCCAACGAGGACACGACCCGGGAACTCGCCCGGAACGGGCTCAACCCGTGGGAAGCCCTGAGCGGCGTCCGCAACCTGTTCGTTCAACTGCTGCCGCTCATGGCGATGTGCGACCCGATGGACCTCGGCGGGATGCTCGACTCGTCCAACACCGGGCGGCCGACGCTGTTCCTGTTCGACCGCTACCCCGGCGGGCTCGGCTTCGCCGAACAGGGCTGGTCCCGTCTCGACGAGCTCGCCGAAGCCGCGCTCGCGCATCTCGAGGGCTGCCCGTGCGGCGAGGGCTGCCCCGCCTGCGTCGGCACGACCGTCCTCCGCGTCGCCCAGCAGCAGGACTGGGACGGTATCAAGAACGCTCGCGAGATCCCGACGAAGGATGCCGCAAGGTTTTTGCTGCGGTGGTGGTTGGGGAAGTAGGTGCGACAGACACGAGTCGTCGTCGCAGGGGTGGCGGGGAAACGCGAATGAGGGGAACGCTCGGTCCCGCCATCCTGGCGGGACCTCCCTGACGCTCGCGGACGGCCTCCGGCCCTCCTGGCCTCCGGCCTGCTCGCGACTCCCCTCATTCGCGTCCCCCCGCCACCCCTGCTCGGCTGCTCGATCAGGGCGTCTACTTCAACGGCACCAGTACAGCTATCATCCGGTGCTACCCCATCCTCCTTGGAGTCTCGCTCGCAATGAGCCAAACACCCGAATGGCCGGTAGCCTTCTTCGACGACGACTACCTGCGCATCTACCGGCCCCAGTTCCTGCCCGAGCGCACCGAGGCCGAGACGCAATTCATCGCATCCTCGCTCGGGCTGCGCCCCGGCGGCGGGGTGCTCGATCTCGCGTGCGGAGTCGGCCGGCATGCCATCGGCATGGCACGGCTCGGCTACCGGGTGACCGGCATCGACTTCAATGCGCGCTACCTGGAGATCGCCGCCGCCGATGCCATCGCGGCGGGCGTGGACGTGAGCTGGCACGCCGGCGACATGCGCGCGCTCGAGTACGACCGCGCGTTCGACGGCGCCTACTCCTACTTCACCTCGTTCGGGTATTTCGACGACGACGACAACGAGCGCGTGCTGGCGGGTATCGCGCGGGCCCTGCGCCCCGGCGGCCGGGTGCTGCTCGAGATGATGAATCGCGACTGGCTGCTGACGCACCCGCAACAGCGAACGTGGAGCCAGCGCGATGACGGCATGCTGCTGATGGAGGAGTCCACGCTCGAGCTCGTGCCATCGCGCGTCGTCTCGCGGCAGCTGCTGATCGACCCGCAGGGCGGCACACAGGTGACGAAGCAGTTCTTCCTGCGCACGTACACGTGCGCCGAGCTCACGGCGCTGCTCCGGCGACACGGGCTCGCCGTGACCGAAGTGACGGGCGGGGCCGGGGGCGAGCCCTACGGCACCGAGAGCCGCCGGCTGGCGATCGTGGCGGAGCGACGCGCGTGAACGACGCCGGGGGCCACGAGCCGGGCGGGGAGCCCGGCCCCGCCACGCTGCGGGAGCGGCTCGGCGAGCTCGTTCGCAGCCGGCGCGCGGGCACACCACCGGTCGCGGCGACGGGGGAGACGGTCACCACCCGCGCGGGTGCCTCCGAACCCGTCGATCCGGCGCAGCGGAAGACGCGCGCACGGCCGGCTCGCCGGCGCCGCGTGGGTTCGCACGACACGAGTGCCACGGGCGTCGAGGCGTTCCTGCCCGGAGGCGAGTGGCGTCACGAACGCCACGGCAGCGTGTACGTGCACGAGCGCCTGCGGAGCGACATCGAGCGCCGGCGCCCGACCTGGGGACGTCTGCCGGAACCCCCCACCGGCGAGCTGGAGCTCTCGTCGATGCGCTCGCTCGGTCTCGGCCGGGCGCTGTTCCTCGATCTCGAAACGTGCGGGCTCTCGTCGAGCCCGGTGTTCCTCGCCGGCACCATGTTCTGGAACGGGGAGGACTTCGTGCTGCGCCAGTACTTCGCGCGCCACTATGGCGAGGAGGCCGCGCTGCTCGCGGCGGTGGCCGAGCAGGCGCTCGGGTTCGAGGCGCTGATCACGTTCAACGGCAAGTCGTACGACGCCCCGTTCCTCGCCGCCCGCTCGCTCACGCACGGTGTGACGATGAGGCTGCCGCGCCACCATCTCGACCTGCTGCACCACGCCCGCCGTCGCTGGCGCGAGGAGCTGCCCGACTGCCGGCTCACCACGCTCGAGCTGCGCGTCTGCCGCCGCCGCCGCACCGGCGACGTGCCGGGCGACGAGATCCCCGGCCTCTACCACGACTACGTGCGGAACGGTGACGTGTGGCGGCTGGTCCCGGTCTTCCACCACAATCTGCTCGACGTCACCACCATGGCGGACATCCTGGACGCGCTGTGCAAGCCGTCGCGCGCCGAGCGCGAGTGATCCGCCCGGGATCCATCGCGCTCGCCGGGCCGCGGAGCGACCGCTGCCGGAGCGGTTCTGTGTTGCGACACGCGGAGGGCGGCCGGGGCTCGCGGGCCGCATCCTGAGCGGCCCAAGTCGCCTTCGGCCGTTCGTGCGCCACGCGCTCGCCCTGCAGTTTCGGTCGTTGACTCTGCCACGAGGCGGGCGGGATACTTTGGTCGCAGTCCGTCCCTGTGGGTCGTCCATCGAGTGGGTCTCCAGTGATCGTTCGCAGATCCGGTGCGCCGATGTTCCCGTCCTGGCGTCGCTCGTGTGTCTCGTTGCCGGAGTGGCCTCGGCAGGCATGCCTGCCGGGGCATTCGTGTTTCGGGCGCCCCCGTTAGTCCCAGTGCATGTCTTCAATCCGTACCGGGAGGTCCACCGTCGCCATGGCGAGCTCTGAGGACAAAAGCATCACCTGTGTGGATTGCGGCGAAGAGTTCCTGTTCACCGCCGGCGAGCAGGCGTTCTACCGCGAGCGCGGGCTGACGAACGAGCCCACGCGTTGCAAGAGCTGCCGCGAGAAACGCAAGGCGTCCGGTGTCGGGCGCGGGGCGCATCCCGGCGGCGCGGGCGGGGGTGGCGGCGGCGGCTTCGGCCGCTCGGAGAAGCACATGTACCCGGCGGTCTGCTCCCAGTGCGGGCGCGAGACCGAGGTGCCGTTCCAGCCCACGTCGGGCCGGCCGGTACTTTGCCGCGACTGTTTCAACGCGGCGAAGGGTACTGGCGGAGGGGGCGGGGGCGGTTACGGCGGCGGGGGCGGTGGCTACGGTGGCGGCCACGGTGGTGGTGGCGGCCGCGGCGGGACCGGTACGCGCCCCGCGCGCACGGCGGCGCCGGTCGGGCCCTCCGAGGGACGCGTGGGCGGATCGGTCAAGTGGTTCAACGACGCCAAGGGGTTCGGCTTCATCGCGTCGGACACGGGGGAGGACGTGTTCGTCCACTTCTCCGCGATCAGCTCGGACGGGTTCCGCTCGCTCGCCGAGGGCGACCGGGTCGAGTTCGACCTCGTCTCGGGCCCCAAGGGCAAGCAGGCGGCGAACGTCTCCAAGGCCTGAGGCCACAGGCGGTTCCGCGGGCGGGTCCGGGTCACACCGGGCCCGCCCGTTCGTTCGAGCGTGTGCCCGCCGGGGTCAAGCCCCAAGCCGCGAAAGCCGATATGCTGATGGGGTTTCCACACCCCGCGCGCCCGCCGCGCCGCTCTCTCCCACGAGCCCAGGCCCGATGAATTCTCCCGCATGATCGAGACCATCCGCACGTTCACGGCGCTGAGTGAGGAGTTTGTCGAACTCTTCATGAAGCACCATCCCGTGGCCGCCACCGAGGCGGGGATCCACGATTACGACCACCTGATGCCCGACGATTCACCCGACGGGCTCCAGAGCCGCTCGGCGTGGTTGCGCGAGTTGGACCAGCGGCTGGTGGCGTCGGTGCCGTGGGACGAACTGCCGCTCGAACCCCGCGTGGACTACGCACTGCTGCGCTCGCGCATCGCGGCGCTCAAGGCCGATCTCGAGGAGATCAAGGTCCCGAACAGGAACCCGGGCCTCTACCTGGACCGCGCGTTCAATGCGGTGCACCTGCTGCTCGCGCGCTCGTTCGCGCCGCTCGACGAGCGGAAGGAAGCCGCGGTCGCCCGGCTCATGGCCATCCCCGAGTACCTCGAATCGGTGAAGCCGAACCTGAAGCAGGTGCCACCCATGCTGCTCGAGGCGAGCCTGGAGATGGCGGCGCACGGCCCGGTGTTCGTGGACGAGGTGGTGCGCACCCTGCTGCGGCAGTTCGCCGGAGAGGCGGAGCGCCTCGAGCACGCGGGTAACCGCGCGCGCTCGGGATTCCTGCGCTTTCACGACTGGATGGAGCGCGAACTGAAGCCGCGCTCGAGCGGCACGTTCGCGATCGGCGAACGGTGGATGAACTACAAGCTCGAGCGCGAGCACATGCTGCCCTGGTCGTGCCCGGAGCTGGAGCGCATCGGCCGCGAGCACGTGGCGCACGCGCACGTGCTGCTCGAGGACGAGGCGCGCCGGCACGATCCCCGGCGCCACTGGCGTGAGCTGATCGACGAGGGCCGCCGCCGCACGCCGGAAGCGCACTGGCTGCGCGAGGCCTACGTGGTCGAGATGGAGCGCGCCAAGCGCTTCGTGCTCGAGCGCCGCATCGCTCCGATCCCCGCCGGCGAGAAGCTCGAGATCCTGGACACGCCGGTCTTCGAGCGCGGGATGCTGCCGTACGCCGCCTACCAGGCGCCGGCGCCGTTCGACGCCGATCCGGCGGGCGTGTTCTACGTCACACCCATCGACATCCGGCGCAGCAAGGAGGAGCAGGCGGTCCAGCTCGCCGCCCACTGCACCCCCGCGCTGCCGATCATCGCGCTCCACGAGGGCTATCCCGGGCACCACCTGCAACTCACGCACGCCAACCGCGCCGCCACGCGCCTGCGCCGCATCGTGCACAGCGACGTGTTCGCGGAGGGCTGGGGGTTGTATTGTGAAGAGCTGATGTGGGAACAGGGCTACTTCACGGCGGATCCGCTCACGCGGTTGTTCCAGTTGCGCGACCTGCTGTTCCGCGCCTGCCGGGTCGTGCTCGACGCGGCGCTCCATTCGGGCGGCATGTCTCCCGAGCAGGCGGTCGACTACCTCGTCGACCAGGTGATGCTGGACCCCTCGCTCGCGCGCAGTGAAGTGCAGCGCTATTGCATGACGCCGACGGTACCCATGAGCAACCTGGTCGGGAAACTCCAGATCCTCGAGCTGCGCTCGGAAGCGCAGCAACGCCTCGGGCCACGCTTCCACCTGCACGACTTCCATGCGGCTCTGCTCGCCAGCGGGACGATCCCGCCGGCGCTGGTGCGTGAGGAACTGTGGCCCCGGCTGGGGCTCACGTGACGGCGGCCGCCCGCCCGAATCCCTCCCACGCGATGTGCGTGGTTCGACCGCTCGCATGGCTGGCGCTCGCCTCCGTGATCGCCCTCGGCGTCGCCCCGCCCGCGTCCGCGGTGACCCCTTCCGACAAGTACGCCGCCAAGCCCGCGTCCACCGGGCTCGTGTGGTCTGCGGTCTCGTTCAAGTCCACGCGGGACGAGGCCGACCTCGACGGCTGGTGGTTCGACGGGTCGCCCGATGCCCCGGTGCTCGTGCTGTTCGACCGCGGGACGGGGAACATGGGCGATCTCCTGCCGGTGGCGGCGGGGTTCGTGGCGCGCGGCTTCAACGTCATGACGTTCGACTATCGCGACTTTGGCCCCGCCGGCCCCGGCGCCGTGGACACGCTCGTCCAGCTGGCGTTCGCCTCCCGCTGGGTGAACGACGCCGAGGGCGCGCTGCGCTTCGCGCGCACCCGGGCCGGGAAGCGGCCGGTGTTCGCGTGGACGCAGGACATCGGTGGGGCGATCGCCGTCGCGGCGGCGGGGCGCGACGCTCACAGCGTGGACGCGATCGCGTGCGAGGGCATGTTCCGGACGCTTCCCGAGCTGCTGCGCGCACGCGGGCTGGCGCAGGTGCCGGGCGTTCCCGAGCGGCACCGCTTCCTCGTCGAGACGGCGGACGAACCCACGAGCACGGTCGGGAATCTCATGGTGCCGCTGCACGTGACCATCGCGGGCAAGGACGAGGCCTGGCCGGCGGCGGTGACGCAGGAGATGACGCGCCACACGCTGTCGCGCGTCGATCGCTGGATCCTGCCGGACGCGAAATACGATGGGATCGAGAAGACGGAGGGCTACTACGACCGGCTCGGCGGATGGTTCACGCGCGTCGCCTCGATGATGAAGGCGGCGCAGCCGCCGGAACCGCCGGCTGCGAACAAGTAGCGCCTCTTCCGCAGGGACGCGGGGCAGCGCCCGTCGGCGCTGCCCCCGCGCTGTCGGCGGACCGCGTCAGTGCCGCCGCGAGTAGAGTCTCTCCAGTTCCTGGTGCAGCCCCTCGATCGCCGCCGGATAGCGCGCCTGCGCCGCGGGCCGGGCGCTCGAGGCGTTGGGCGAGGCGTACTGGAGCGGATTCACCTGCGGGATGGCCGACCCGAACCGGGTGTTGACCGCGTCGATCATCCGGTTCGCCATCAGCGCGTAGCCGAGATCGCTCGGATGCACGCCATCGAGGCCGAACAGGCCGCCGGTGATGAACTCGGACGTGTAGTGATTCGTCCCGATCTGGACGCCGTTCGCCGCGATGTCCGCGAGCAGGCCGGCGAAATCCACACGCGTCGTGAACGGCCGCGTCGAGACCGAGTCCACCACGGTGTTGATCTTGTCGATCTGGGTGCGCGTGTCGGCGACTTCGGACGCGCGCAGGATGAGGGATTCGGGCAGCGGCCGGCCGTTGCTGCCGGCGGGGGGATACACGTAGTTGAAGCCGCCGGGCGGGATGCCCGTGCCGAGCGCGAGCGAGTCGGCGGTGGGAGAGAGGAGGACCAGGTCCCCGAGTTGCAGCGGCCCCGACTCACCGATGAGCGGCAGCGGCGCCCCCGTCGCGACGTTCACCGTGAACGGCGGGAAGGTCGTGAAGAACGGGATGCTGGTGACGTCGGGGACGTTGAAGACCGCCACCCTCGTGCCGGGGAGCGCCGTATGGATGGTGTTGAGCGCGATCGTCATGAGCTGGGCGTAGGTCGCGCCCGTGGAGGGGTCGGGTGCGACGCCGAACAGGAGCGCGGGCAGGAGGATCTCGTTCGAGCCGTACTCCAGCGACATGATGGAGGGCGCGAGCGAGAGCGCCTGCGAGAGGATGGTCCCGCGGCCGCGCTGGATGAATGCGAAGTAGGAATTCGTGCCGTAGAACGTGCTGTCCAGCAGATCCACCATGAACGCCCCCGGGACGCCGAGGTCGTGGTAGGCGAAGTTCTGCGCGAGATTCGTGGGCGCCCCGAAGGTCCGGCCCGCGGAGCTGATGATGAGGGGCGAATACGACTTGATCTCGAGCAGCGGCGGAACGCCATCGCCGTTCACGGTCGGCTGGGTGAACGTGCCCTGGCCATTGATCTGGACCGTCTTCCCGATCTGGGTCGCGAACAACGCCGTGAACGAGTGGACCTGGTGCCGGTCCACGAGCCCGCTGGACTGGTAGCCCGCCGACAGGCTCGTGCCCACCGCGACGTACGTGCTCAGGTCGACGCCGTTCGCCGCCAGCGTCGGGCCATTGATGGGCTCGATCTTCGAGCACGGGCCGGAGCAGCCCCCCAGCACCGCGGCGAGCGCGAGCACGATCGCCAGCTTGATCCGCATGGACGTGTTCATGATCGTCTCCCCTCTCACCAGTGGTAGGCCGCGCTCGCCCCGAGCGCGTTGACGTAGGTCTTGTACACGCCGTCGTAGCCGTCACGCTCCCTCGACTCCGTGGAGCGCTTCTCGACGAACAGGAACAGGTTGTAGAAATCGAATGTCCATTTCCCGCGCGTCGTGCCGAGGCCGATCGTCGCGCCATGGCGCGTCGCATCGGGCAGCAACGGCGTCACCGACTCGGGCGGCGCCGCGGCCTGGTCGTAGTAGTAGCCGAACCGGTAGGTCCAGGCGTCCCCGTGGTGTTCGGCGCCGGCGCGCACCTGGTACTGGTCGTGGTAGTTCTCGATCAGGTCCCGGTTGAGCGAAGCGTCCTTCTCGAACGTGAGCGGAAGCTTCTCGAACGCCGACCAGCCCGTCCACACGCCGTCGAGTTCGTACGTCCACTTGGGAATCGCGTTCCAGGCGAGCCCGAACGTGAACGAGGCGGGGAACACCAGCTCGGTCTTCAGGCCCTGGTTCGCGGGCATCCCCGCGGCGACGGCCGCGTCGAGCGCCGCGTCGCCGGTCAGGATCTGCGAGAACGTGGCGCGCGCGTCGTCGATCTTCACGTTCACCTTGCTCTTGTAGGACAGGCCCACGCGAAAGCCCTCCGCCGGGTTCGCGAGCGCCGCCAGGTTCCAGCCGTAGCCCGGCTTCATGTCCGTGTCGAGCTTCACGTTCGTCACGTTGACCGGCAGACCGCCGGTGGAGACGAGCGTGGTGATGTTGTCGAGCTCGGCCTTCGCGTAGAGGACGTTCGCGCCCACGGCGAGGCTCAGGTGGTCGCGCACGGCCCACGCGAGATCGAACGATCCGCCCACCGTCTGGAGCCTCGCCTTGGTGATGATGTCGCGGCCGGTGAACTGCTCGGGATCCTTCCACTCGACGCCGAGGCCGAACGGGGCGGTCAGCCCGACGCCGTAGGCCCATTGCGAGCCGAGGTGGTTCGTCCAGTACGCGTTCGGCGGGAAGAAGCTCCCGCTCTTCATCTCCTCGGTGACGCCGTAGCCGGGATACGGCGGGACGCCGGCGAAGCTCGTGTTCGTGTTGAGCCATGCGCCCCCGAGCATGAGCTGCTTGCCCGGGATGCGGGTGAGCGCGGCCGGGTTGTAGAACTGCGCGCTGGCGTCGTCGGTCGACGCCACGACCGCGCCGGCCATGCCGAGCGCGGCGGCGCCCTGCTCGTAGATCGCATAGCCGGCCGCGTGCGCGGCGGCCGGTGCGAGCAGCGCGACCACGGCCAGCGTCCGCACCAGGCGAGACGTCTTCATGGAACCCTCCGGGAGTGGGAACCGCTGGGGTGCTGCACGAACGAGCCTGCTCAGGCCACCGGCGCCGGGGCGCCGGAATAGAGACCCTCGATGACGTCGGCGAATGCCTGTGACACGATCTTCCGCCGGACCTTGAGCGTCGGCGTCAACTCGCCCGCCTCGGCGCTCAGCTCGCGGTCCAGCAACTCGAACTTCTTGATGGTCTCGAACGGCGCGAGCCCGGCGTTGAGTTCGTCGATGACGCCCTGGTAGAGCGCGCGCACGGGCGCGGACTTGAGGAGCGCCCGGCGGTTCGCCGCGTCCCAGCCCCGCGTCTTCGCCTCCGCCTCGAGGTGGGCGAAGTTGGGCACCAGCAGCGCGACGCAGAACGGTCGCTTGTCCCCGAGCATGACCGCCTCGCTGACCCAGCGCGAGGCCTTGAGCTTCCCCTCGAGCGGCTGCGG
>CAYSWZ010000092.1:0-7211 GCA_964434945.1 uncultured bacterium
CCGAGCGAGATCAAGCGTGCGGTCTGGAAGCGCGACGAAGGCCGGTGCACGTTCGTGGGAACCGGTGGCAGGCGTTGCGATGCACGCGAGTCACTGGAGTTCGACCACGTGGACCCGGTGGCGCGCGGCGGCCGCAGCACCTTGGCCGGAGTCCGGCTGCTGTGCCGTGCGCACAATCAGCACGCCGCCGAATGCACGTTCGGACCCGGCTTCATGCGTGGAAAGCGGGAGCGGGCTCGGGACCGGGCGGGCCGGTCCAGCCCAATTCCACCCGCAATTGACGCCCCCGCACCGCCCGCGTAGCGTCGCGCGTCCCATGAACGAACCCACCCGCAGCTTCCCCGGCACCGGCTCGATCGAGGTGATCGTCGGGAGCATGTACAGCGGCAAGACGGAGGAGCTGATCCGCCGCCTGCGCCGGGCGCAGATCGCACGGCAGCGGGTCGAGATCTTCAAGCCGGCGATCGACGACCGATATGCGAAGGACGCCATCGTCTCGCACAGCGAGCTGCGAATCCCGTCGCGCTCGGTGAAGAAGGCGAGCGACGTGCTGCGGCACGCGCACGAGGCGCAGGTCATCGGCATCGACGAGGGCCAGTTCCTCGGGCCCGGCCTCGTCGAGGTGTGCGAGCGGCTCGCTCGCATGGGAAAGCGCGTGATCGTGGCGGGGCTGGACCAGGACTACCTCGGCCGGCCGTTCGAGCCCATGCCGCAGCTGCTCGCGGTCGCGGAATACATTACGAAAACCCTTGCCATCTGCGTCGTGTGCGGCGCGCCGGCCAATCGCACGTACCGCAAGGTGCAGCGCGGTGGCCGGGTGGTCGTGGGCGGCGCCGAGATCTACGAGGCGCGCTGCCGGCGCTGCTTCGAGCTGGGCCGGCGGGCACGACCCGCGGCCGACACCCCGGGAGATCTTGATGGAATCCCTCACACGACTGCCGCTCGCTCGCGCGCTCGCCGCACTGCTCCTTCTCGCCGCAAGCGGGTGCAGTAAGCCGGCTCCCAAGCCGGCCGCCACCGGCACGGCGTTCCCCGTCGGGCTGGTCTTTGATATCGGCGGCCGCGGCGACAAGAGCTTCAACGATGCCGCCTACGCGGGCCTCGAGCGCGCGCAGAAGGAACTGGGAGTCACGTACACGACGCTCGAGACGAGCGAGGGCTCCGACCGCGAGGCGCAGCTTCGCCAGCTCGCCGCCGGCGACGCCAAGGTGGTGTTCGGCGTTGGGTTCTTGTTCACCGACGACATCAAGGCGCTCGCGAAAGAATTTCCAAAGCAAAAATTCGCCTGCATCGACTACACCGTGACCCCGGGCGACACGCTGCCGCCGAACCTGGTGGCGCTCAAGTTCCGCGAGGAGGAGGGCAGCTTCCTCGTCGGCGCGCTCGCCGCGCTCTTGAGCAAGACCGGCAAGGTCGGGTTCGTCGGCGGCATGGAGATACCTCTGATCAGGAAATTTCAGGCCGGCTTCACGGCGGGCGTGAAGGCCGTGAATCCAGGAGCCACTGTCATGGTGAAATACGCGGGCAACACGGGCGCCGCATTCAAGGATCCCACCAAGGGCAAAGAACTGGCGCTCGCGGAGTACCAGGCGGGCGCGGATATCATTTTTCATGCCTCCGGCAGCACAGGCCTGGGTGTGTTCGAGGCCGGGCGCGAGATGAAGAAACTCGCGATCGGCGTGGATTCCGACCAGTATGACGAGGCGCCCGGCGTGGTGCTCACGTCCATGGTGAAACGCGTGGACGTCGCGGTGTTCGAGACGATCCACGACCTCGAGAACGGCAAGTGGCAGAGCGGCGTGCGCGAGTTCGGCCTCGGCGACCAGGGCGTGTCGTGGGTGTACGACGACCGCAACAAGGCGCTCATCCCGGACGCGGTGAAGGCGAAAGTGGACTCGCTCCAGGCGGCGATCGTGGCGGGCAAGATCAAAGTCCCCACGGAGCCGTGAGCGCCTGGGCAGAAGTCACCGCCGGCGTGCGCGTACGCACGAGCCGGTGCTACGCCATGAACTCGCTGGTGGCGGAATCCGACGGCCATGCGCTGGTGGTGGACGCGGGCGTGCTGCCGAGCGAGCTGGACGACATCGCGGCGGTGGTCCACGGCATCGCGCCGCGCTTCGAGCGTGTGGCGCTGGCGTTCACTCACCCGCACTGGGACCACGTTCTCGGGGCGCCGTGGTTCCCGGGCGCGACCACGTTCGCGCACGCGGGCTTCGCCGACCAGCTCGAGCACGATCTGGCGCACGTCATCGCCCGCACCGCCGAGGGACTCGCCGCCAAGGGCGAGAAGCTGCCGCACCCGTTTCGGGCCTTTCGGCCGAGGCTCACCGCGCGCGGGACGACGCGCGTCGAGCTGGGCCCGTTCGAGGTGGTGACCTACGACACGCCCGGCCACAGCGGCTGCCACCTAGCCCTTTGGCTACCTTCCCCGGGCGTCCTGGTAGCGGGAGATCTACTCTCCGACATCGAGATTCCGTGGCTCGACGGGCCGCCGTGGGTATACCGTTCGAGCTTGAAGTCGCTGCACTGGCTGTTCGAGCAGGAGGACGTGCGCGTGCTGGTGCCCGGGCATGGCCCCGTGGCGCACGGGCGCGCGAACGGCTACCGGCGGCTGCTGCGCGACATGAATTATCTGTTGCAGCTGGAAGAGCGGGTCGGGGCTGCCAAGAAGAAGGGGCTGTCCCTGGACGAGACGCGCGCGGAGCTGGCGGACATGAGTTACCTCGGCAAGGATGCCGGGAACGATGAGATCGCAATGAACGACGTGCACGCCGAGAACGTGGGGTTCGCCTACGCCGCACTCGCGGACTCGACCACACCCGGGAGGAGCTGATGCAGACCGAGACCCTGAATCCTTTCGCCATCGCGCAGCACTACTTCGAGCAGGCCGCCGGCCGCCTCAAGATGGACCCCGGCATGCGCGCGATCCTGAGCACGCCCAAGCGATGCCTCACCGTGAGCATCCCGGTGCGCATGGACAACGGCACCTACCGCGTGTTCATCGGGCACCGCGTCGCGCACAACATGTCGCGCGGCCCGGCCAAGGGCGGCATTCGCTTTCATCCCGACGTCAATCTCGACGAAGTGAAGGCGCTCGCGTCGTGGATGACGTGGAAGTGCGCGTGTCTCGACCTGCCGTTCGGCGGCGGCAAGGGCGGCGTGCAGGTGGACCCCCACTCGCTGTCCAAGGGCGAGCTGGAGCGGCTGACACGCCGCTACACGTGCGAGATCCTGCCGCTGATCGGGCCCGACCAGGACATCCCGGCGCCCGACGTCTACACCGACTCGCAGACCATGGCGTGGATCATGGACACGTATTCCATGACCAAGGGCGCGACCACGCTGGGCGTGGTGACCGGCAAGCCGGTGGCGTTGGGCGGCTCGAAGGGCCGTGACCGCGCCACGGCTCGCGGCGTGCAGTTCACGCTGCGCCAGGCGTGCGCCGGTCTCAAGATGACGATCAAGGGCGCCAAGGTCGCGATCCAGGGCTACGGCAACGCCGGCAGCCACCTGGCGCAGTTGCTGCACGACGAGGGCGCGATTCTCGTCGCGGCCTCGGATTCGAAGGGCGGCGTCTACCAGCCGAACGGACTCGATCCCTCGGCGCTCGCCGCGCACAAGAAGACCAAGGCGAGCCTGCACACGTTCCCGGGCGGCAAGCCCGTGACGAACGAACAGCTCCTCGAACTGCCGGTGGACATCCTCGTTCCCGCGGCGCTCGAGAACCAGATCACCGGCGACAACGCCGATCGCATCCAGGCGAAGATCGTGGCCGAGGCCGCGAACGGACCCACCACGCCCGAGGCCGACGACATGCTGTTCGCCCGCGGCCGCGTGGTGATCCCCGACATCCTCGCCAATGCCGGGGGCGTGACGGTGAGCTACTTCGAGTGGGTGCAGGACTTCAACACGTTCTTCTGGGACGACGACGAAGTGGACCGCCGGCTCGAGGGTTACATGAAGCGTGCGTACACCTCGGTCGCCGAGAAGGCGAGGGAGCACAAGTGCAGCCTTCGCGGCGGCGCGTACGTGCTCGCGGTGCAGCGTGTGCTCGAGGCGACGCAGGTGCGGGGAATCTTCCCGTAGCCGGTTCGCTCGCCAGGTAGCGGCAACTGGCGCGGGGCTCCGGGCGCGCGTAATCTGCGCCGCCCGGAGCCCTCCCATGATCGAGTCGAAAGCCTTCTATCGGAAGATCGAGCAAGCCTTCGCCGGCAGCGAGCGCGCGACCACGCGCGAGCGCTTCGCGCTGCGCCTGGCGCCGCGCCTGCTGGAACAACTCGGCGGGGCGCTGGGACTCGTCGCGGTCCACCTCTACGAGCGCCGCGGCACTTCGTTCACTGCCGCGAAGCGCTGGGGCGAAGGTCACACCGACCTGCACCAGGAACTCGCCACGCGGTTGTCCTCGCGGGGTGAGAACGCCATCCGGGAACTGCCGTGGGTGGGTGACACCTCCGGCGGGCTCGCCGGCGTGCTGGCGGTCGGGGCGCTCGACGGCCCGTTGATCGTCGTCTTCCCCTCCACGGGCGGGGGGCTGCGTTCGGTTCCGACGCGTCCCGAGCTGCTGTCGGCGCTCAACTCGATCGTGTACGCGATCCGCCAGCGGCTGGAGCGCGGGCGGCTGGAGGACATGTTCGAGCAGGCGCGGACCATCCAGCTCTCCCTCCTGCCGGACGGCCGGCGCGAGTTCGCCGGATACGACGTGTTCGCGTCGAGCACGCCCGCGCAGTCGGTGGGCGGCGACCTCTACGACTACTACAACGTGGACGAGGAAACGCTCGGGATCGCGGTGGCCGACTCCTCCGGGCACGGGCTGCCGGCCGCGCTCCAGGCCCGCGACGTCGCGACCGGGCTGCGCATGGGCGTCGAGCGCGACCTGAAGATCACGCGCATGGTCGAGCGGCTGAATCGAGTCATTCACCAGAGCGGGCTGACGTCGAGATTCATATCTTTGTTCTTTGGGGAGCTCGAGAGAAACGGGAACTTGAGCTATATCAACGCCGGCCATCCGCCGCCGCTGCTGCTGGACACGCGCGGCACGCGCGAGCTGACCGTCGGTGGCATGCTGCTCGGGCCCGACCCGCACGCGACCTACAAGATGGGGTTCGTGCACGTGGATCGCGGCGCGAGCCTGGTGGCGTACTCGGACGGCGTGCTCGAACGCGAGGACGCGAAGGGCGAGATCTTCGGCCTCGAGCGGCTGGGCGCCTGGCTCACCGAGTCGGCGACGCTGTCGTGCGAGGAGGCCGTCGCGGAGCTGCTCCGGCGGATCGGCGAGTACGGCGACGGCCGGGCGTTCGAGGACGACGTGACCGTGATGCTGGTGCGGCGGACGTGAGCGCCGCCGCGCGGAGGGTGGGGCCGCCTGCAACGCGCCCACCTGCACCGCGCGGTCGGCCCGCCCACGAGAAGGTCTGGGTGGCGGTACTGGTGGCTGCGCACGTCGCGCTCGCGGTCTGGGGTGCGGTACGCCAGAGCGTCACGTTCGACGAGAACTTCCATCTTCCGAGCGGGATGCTGATCGCATCGCGCGGCGAGCTACGCGTGTCCGCGGTAAACCCGCCGCTCGTCAAGGCGCTCGCCGGCGCGGCCGCGCTCGCCGCGGGGGCGCGGGTGCCGAGTCCATCCGCGCTCGGGAGCTACGAGCAGGGCGAAGTGGGCATCGCGTTCATGCGCGCAAACGCCGATCGCTACCAGCGCATCTTCGTCGCCGGGCGGCTGGCGATCGTGCTGCTGTCCGCGTTGCTGGCGCTCGCGGTGTGGCGCTGGGCTCGCCGGCTGTGGGGCCCGGTCGGAGCGCTCGTGGCGCTGGGCTTCTACGCGTTCGCCCCCGAGGCGCTCGCGCACGCGGGCGTGGTCACGATGGACCTGCCCACCGGGCTCGGCTTCGTCTGGTCGCTCATGTCGTGGCAGGCTTTCGTGACGAGCGGCCGCTGGCGCGCGTGGGCGGCCACGGCGCTGGCGGTGGGGTTCACGTTCCTGGTGCGCTTCACCGCCGTGTTCCTGCCGCCGCTGCTGCTGCTTCTGGCCATCGCCCAGCTCGTCCGGAAACGTGCGCGCCACCCGCGCCGCGTTTGGCTCGGGTTCGCATTGCTCGCGGTCAGTACGCTCGCCGCGCTGCAGATCGGGTATCTCGGCCGCACCACGATGGACCCGCTGCGGGCGTGGCAGTTCGATTCGCACGCGTTTCAGGCCCTTCGGCAGCGCCTGCCCGGGCTGCGGCTGCCCCTGCCCGACAGCTACATCGGCGGCTTCGATCGCCAGGCGGTGGAGTCGCAGGCGGGGACCACTCCCAGCTATCTGCTGGGCAGGTTGCACCGCGAAGCGCCACTCGGCTACTTCCCCGTGGCGCTCGCGGTCAAGTGGCCGCTGGGATTCCTTGCCGCGCTCGTGGCGCTCGCGCTCTATGCCGCGCGGCGCCGGCCGCGGCTCCACGCGGCGCTGTGGCCGCTGGCGCTGGTCATCCTGTTCCTGTGGATCGGGATGTTCGTGGGCCGGCTCGGCATCGGCATCCGCTACGTCTTCCCCATCCTACCGGCGCTCGCCGTGCTGCTCGGCGCGCTCGCGGCGCAGCGGCCAGGCGATGCCGCGGCGTGGCGGCGGGTGGCGGTGGCGCTCGTGGCAGTGCAGGCGATCGAAGCGTGCGCGCACGCGCCGTGGCACCTGTCGTTCTTCAACGTGCTTGCGGGGGGACCGGAGCGGGGACAGTGGATCGTGAATGACTCGAACGTGGACTGGGGCCAGGGGCTGATCGCGCTCCGCGAGGAACTCGCACGCCGGGGAATCCGGCGCGTGCACCTCGCCTACCATGGCACCGCGGAGCCGTCGGTCTACGGCATCGACTACATTCCGTACATGGGCGGCACGCCCGGGCCCGAGAGCGACTGGATCGCCGTCAGCAGCTACTACTTCGTGGGGCTATCGCAACGGATGATGCTTCGCGAAGGCCGTACCAAGCAGCCGATCCAGTTCGATTTCAAACCACTCTGGGGTCGGAAGCCCGACGCCATGCCCGGCGGCTGCATGCTGCTCTTCCGCCTGCATTGACGTCGCGGCGGGGCCGGCAGTCGCCGCGCCCCCGCGACCCGGCCCGGCGTCACGCCGGCATCCCTTGGGAGCACACGCGCTGGATTGAACTTCCCGGAGGTTCCGCGTCTCCTTGGTGTCGGGAGTCCACACGGGAGGTCGTGATGTCCGCCGAGATCGATGCGGTG
>CAYSWZ010000093.1:0-14266 GCA_964434945.1 uncultured bacterium
GTCGTGCTGGCCGCGAGCGGGCGCAGCGTCACGTTGACGCTCGCAGCGCCGCTCTCGGGAGGCACCGTCTACGTCGTCGCGGTGAACGGCGTCACGGACGTCGCCGGCAACCCCGTCCTGGCGGGAACCAACTTCAGCTTCACCGCCACGTTGTCCGCGCCGCCGACCGCCCGGCTCACGGTGAGCGCGCGCACCGTGGTGCGCGGACTCTCGAGCCAGGGCGAGGTCGCGACCATCGAGGCGGCGGGGCCGCCCAACAGCAAAGCCGTGCTGCGCGTGTTCGACCTGCGCGGGCGGCTGGTGAAGGTGCTGTTCGACAGCCGGCTGCCGGCCAACGGCCGCCACACCGTCACCTGGGACGCGCGGGACGAGTCCTTCGAGTTCGTGCCCGCCGGGCTCTACGTCTGTCATCTGCTCACGACCGATCCGAGTGGACATACCGGCGAGACGCACGCGCCCATCGTGGTCGCGGTGCGTCTCCAGTGAGGTGCGTCATGCGCCATCGGGTGCTCGCTATCCTGCTGATCGCGCTGTCCGCGGTCGCGCCGGGGCTTGCGCGCGCGGCGTTTCAGGACATCGAGGTCTCGCCACGCCTGCGTGCCCTGGGTGAAGCCGGCACGGCGGTCGCGCTGGACGCCTACGCGCCGTTGCACAATCCCGCCCTGCTCGCGTGGTCGGACGATGTCTCCGGCGCGGTCTCGTACCTCGAGCCGTTCTCGCTGCCGTTCAGTTCGCAGAGCGCGATCGCGGGCTCGATGCCGCTGCCGGGCGGGGCCGGCGGATTGGGATTCGGAATCCGAAAGTTCGGCGTCCGCTACATGGACGTGGACATGACGGACGAGATGACGCTGTCGATCGCGCACGGATTCAAGCTGATGCACGATGCCCAGAGCGAGCTGGCATTCGGCTGGAGCGTGAGCTTCTACTCGCTCGGGTACGGCCGTTCGGTGACCGGGCTCGATCCCGGCAAGGCCACGTCGCTCGGTCTCGGGCTCGGCGCCGTCGCCACGGTGCGCGAGCGGACGCGCGTCGGATTCTCGATCGAGAACGCGAATAACCCTTCGATCGGCGATCGCGATCACGAGGACCTGAATCGCCACGTCCGCGGCGGACTCGCTTACAGCCCGTATCCGGGCGTCACGACGGTGCTCGACATGAACGCGCAGCTCGGCTCCGAGATCGAGTATCGCGGTGGCATCGAGTTCGAGGCGGCGAAGATCCTGTGGCTGCGCACCGGGCTCGGCACCGCGCCCAACAAGTTCACCGCCGGCTTCGGGCTCAATGTGCACGGGATCCACCTGGACTACGGATACTCGAGCGGCGGCGGTGTCCTGGACGACACGCACCACATCGGACTCGAGGTGCACGTCCGCTCGCCATGGGAGCCGAGGCCATGAGCCCGGCCCACCTCGTCCCCGCGCTCATGGCGCTCGTCGCCCTGACGATCGGGCTGGGGACCGCCGGGGCCGCGCCGGCGCCGGACACCACCCGGGCCGCCCGGGAGAACGCGGCGTCCACGCCGGTCACGTCCCCGACCGTAGACCTCAATCACGCCTCGCGCGACGAGCTGCTCGCGCTGCCGATCACGCCCGCGATTGCGGATGCGATCATCGACCACCGCACGTACGAGGCTTGGTTCACCAGCGTCTGGGACTTGCTCGACGTGCCGGGCGTGACGCCCGAGCTGCTCGCGAAGCTGCGCGACCGGGTCATCGTCGAGGCGGCGTTCGAGACCACCCGGAGCGAGTTCGACCTGGAGGAGCGGCGGTCCGGAGAGCTCGGCGACCTGATCCAGCGCCTGCTCTCGGAGGAAGGCGCCAACGAGGGCCTCGTGAACGCGTACGTGGACCGGATCCGCGATCCCTACGACATCAACAAGCTGGACTACTTCGACATCGCCTCCTACCAGAACATCTCTCCCGTCGACGCGGCCGCCATCGTTCGCGAGCGCGAGCTGGCAGGCCGGATCGAGAACGAGCGCCAGCTCCGCGCGACGCCCGGTCTCACGTACTGGGGATTTCGCAACCTCCGCGACTACGTCACGTACGGGTCCACGACCACGGTTCCCAATCGGCTGCACGTGGACGGGCAGTGGCGCGTCTACAACACGCCCTATGTCGCGGATGACCTCGACATCCTGAACGAGAACATCATCAACGACACGAGCGGCCTGACCCCCGCGCAGGCGGAGGCGTTCCGGAACTACGATCTCAACACCTACGCGGGCCGGCTCGCGCTCGGGGGCAGCGACCCCGCGCTGACGCAGCGGCTGCGCGCGCGCTGGGGCCCCCACGTCACCGCCGGCTTCGCCGCCAGCCGCAACGTGGGCGAGCAGGCCTGGAACTCGACGCTCAGGGGATTCGCCTCGGTCCAGGATCTGGGCCCGGTGGCGACACGCCTCGGGCCGCTCACGCTCGAACGCGCGGTGCTGGGCTCCTACTCGGTCGCGTTCGGGCTCGGCCTGGTGATGGATGCGACGGACTTCTTCTCGGCGCGGCGGACGGGGCTCGGGTACTCCGTGCGCCCGCTGGGGCTGCGCGGCGACATGTCGCGCGACGACGAGTTCGGGTTGCGCGGGGCCGCGGTCGAGGCCGGTCTCGGCCACATGCGGGCGACCGTGTTCGCGTCGCAGGACAAGAAGGACGCGATCCTCAATCCGGACGGGTCGTTCAACCGCTACATGAGCATGATCCCGCGGGTCTCGAACGACCTGCTGGCCGGAATTCGCAACGACATCGAGAGTGGCGTGTTCGCCGGCCGGGGCGACCCGGCCGCGTTCCTGCCGATGCGCGACGTGATGGACGAGCGCGTCCTCGGCTCCAACCTGCGCTGGGAGTTCGCGCCCGGGACGTACGTGGGCGCCACCGGCGTCGACATCCGCACGCGCAATCTCGCGTTCCCCGGCATGGACCGCTGGAACCCCGACCCGCTCACGCTCGTGATCGACCCGGCGCGCATCGAGGATCGGGACGCCGAGATCGGGGCCGCGTACGACAGCCGCCAGCTCGGGAACTACCGGCGGGTCTGGGGCAGCGAGGGCCAGGCGGTCTGGCGTAACCTGTCAATCGCGGGTGAATACGGGAAGCTGGAGACGTCGACCAAGTCCAACGCGCTCGCGCGTGTGTTCTCGAACGGGCCCGAGGCGTTCCTGACCCAGGCCTATGCGCAGTGGGAGAACCTCACCCTGCTCGCGCTCTACCGCGACTACGACATCGGGTACGACGATCCGTACAATCGTGCGTTCTCGGAGGACAGCCGGTACCAGCAGACCATCCTCGACGGCAATGCCTACCGCCTCAACAATCCCTACTGGGCGATGCTGGCGCGTGACGATCCCACCCCCAAGGCGGAGCGCGGCTGGTACTTCAACACCCGCTGGCAACCCCTGCGCCAGTTCCTCGTCAGCGGTCTGGAATACGACGTGTGGAACCGCAAGGCCGACGACGCGGACCTGTCGCGCGTGGTCGCCCGCCTGGAATACCGGCCGATCTTCCCGATCCGGATACGCCTGCGCCATGCCGTTTCGGAGCGACACCAGACGCGGATCGACGACGTGCGCGCCTACAAGGCGTGGGACTCGCGCATCGAGCTGCTGGCGAATCTATCGAACTACGACCAGCTCCGGTTCCTCTATTCCACGGGCAACGTGACGTTTGCGGCGCGCGGGCGCCTGTCAGGACCGGCCGCGGGCGGTGACGTGCAGTCGGACACGACCGCGCAGCGCGGGTCGCCGGCACAGGCGCTGCAGGCCCTGTTCGCACATCAGTTCAACAACGACCTCGCGATCAGCCTGTCGAGCGAGGTCTACGACGGATTCCTGTGGAACTACGAAGACAACGAGTTCCTCGTAGTGGACGGCAAGGGCTTCCGCAATTGGGTGATGCTGCGCAGCCGCCTGTCGCCCCGCCTGTCGTGGCGGATCAAGTACACGACCGACCACGCGATGCCCCGCACCTATGTCGATATTCGCAATTACGGAAGCCTGGTCCCACCCACGCCGGACGGAACCAACGCGCGCCTGGACACGAGCGCGTTCTTCTTCCAGCTCGATTTCTCGCTATGAGCACCCGCGCGCGAAAGGAGGATGCCATGATCCGTCGGACCCGGTGGCCAGCCGCCCTCGTGGCGGTGCTGCTCGGCGCGTTCGCGGCATCGGCGGCGCACGCGGAGTCGTATCTCGACCGCCCGTTCGGCACTCCGCAACTCGGCGTCTCCGCGCGCCTGCGCGGCATGGGTGGTGCGGGCGGCGCGCTCGGAGATGGCGGGCTCGGGCTGCTCGACAACCCGGCCTCGCCCGTGCTCGGCGGGGATGCCGTGCTGGGAAGCCTGCATTTGCAGATCTCCGGCGGGCTCGGCCGGATCAGCGAGACCCGCTCCGTCCCGCTCTACGACACGTTCGATTCCTACGTCCACGACACCGCGATCGCGGTGAACGATCACGCCTACGGTGCGTTCGACTACGGCGCCACGTTCATGCCCAGACGACTGTTCGGCGTGGTGCTCGGACTCTCGAGCGCCGAGGCATGGGACCCGCGCTACGACTACTACGACGAACGGCGCACGACCGCGACCACGGACCAGATCGTGTCGGAGAAGTTCATCAGCACCGCCGGCTCGCTCCGCGAGACCGGGCTCGCCGCCTCGCGCGCGTTCCCGTTCGGCCTCATGGGCGGCGTGGCGGGGCACTACTACTCGGGCACGATCACCGATCGCGACGCGCTCGTGCCGCGGCAGAACGGCATCTCGGGCAAGGTGGACGAGACCCGGCGCGAGCTGCACGGAGCCTCGCTCTCGCTCGGGCTCGGGTGGCACGCGAACGAGCGGCTCACCGGAGCGGTGGCCTGGGAGAGCGGGCCGAAGCTCACGGGCAAGGTCACGACCTGGCAGGACGATTCCGTCGTCGTGGGCCCGGATGCCGGTGAGACGGAGTTCCGGCCCGCGCGCGTTCACTTCAGCGGCGCCTATCACCCGCGGAACACACTGCGCACGACATTCGCGGCCGACGTGGTGTGGAGCTCGTGGTCGCAGGTCACGCTCCCCGGCGATCCGGCGCAGGCACTCCTCGACACGTGGGACTTCCGCTTCGGCCTCGAGCACCAGTTCCAGCGCGACCTGCCGGGCCGGATCGGGTTCCGATACGAGCGCTCGCCGATGATGCGAGAAGCCGACCGTGCCTGGTTCACGTTCGGAGGCGGCTGGCGCATCAGCCGCTTCCTGCTGAACGGCGCACTCGAGGTCGGCAAGCGCGTCAGCCGCCAGGAGCCGATCTGGCCGCGGGACGAACAGGCAGGAGCCGTGGGAGCCGGGCTCGATCGGGTGGAGGACACGACCGCTCGCGTCAGCTTCGGCCTCGAGGTCAAGCTGTGAACCCGGCGCGTGGAGAGCTCGAACGGGCGCGTCCTCACCGCCGAGTGCCTCGTGCCGTGCGGCGGGCGGTGGAGATCGCATCCTGCATCGCCCTGCTGGCGCCCGTCGGATGCTCCGCCCCGAGCCCGCTCACCCCCGTGACGGTCTCCGACGCGCGACTCGATGGCCGCACCGTGACCTGGAGCACCTCCCAGCCGGCCATGGGAGCCTTGCGCTGGAGCGCGCACGCGGGCCGATACGACCATGTCTCCTACCCCAGCGCACCGGTCGCGGATCGGGCTTTGGCGACCGAGCATGCGGTCGAACTCCTGACCGTGGCGGCGAGTGACAGCGTGTACCTGCAGACGCTGTCGAGACTCCCGGGTGGATCTTTCGTCATCGGCCGCCCGCAGGCGTTCCGCGTGACCGTCGCGCCCGCCACGCCGGCGCTCTTCACCTGGAGCATGATCGACGTGGGGTTCGGCGACTCCCACCTGCTCACCATGCCTTCCACCCACGAGGAGGTGCTCGTGGACGCGGGCGAGCGTCGCGATGCCGCGAACGTGCTGCGGTTCCTCGCGGGACGGAACGTCACCCGGCTCGACGCGGTGCTCATGACGCACGCCCACGAGGACCACATCGGCGGCATGGTGGGCGACAGTCACGTCACCAACGATGGCGTGTTGGAGCTGATGCCGGCGGGTGAGCTCGTCGAGGGACCGCCGCCCTCGGCCCCGCGCAGCGCCTACAACGAGCTGGTGGCGCTGTGCTCGGCGAAGGGCATCCCGCGGCACCGGGTGGACGGCGGCGACCGCGAGACCACCAACCCCGCACTCGCCTGGGATCCCGCCGTCCACGTGGTGATATTGCACGCGGGCGGTGGTCGTGCGCTCGGGGGCACGGACGACGACGAGTGGCTCAACGACGATTCGATCGTGATGCGCCTCACCTACGGCAGCGTCGCATTCGTGATGGGCGGGGACGCCGAGAGCCCGGTGGAGAGCCAGCTCGTGGCGCAGGGCGTGACGCTCGATGCGTCGGTGCTGAAAGTGCACCACCACGGGTCCGCCAATGCCAGCGACCAGGCGTATCTCGACGCGGTCCATCCCCGGGCGGCGCTGATCCCGATCACCTCGTACGAATCCTACGGCGGCACGCTGCCCTCGACCATCGTTCTGCAGCGGCTCCGCTCCATCGGCGCCGACATCTACGCCTCGGACCGCGCCGAGCCCCTCGATCTCCGCACCAGCGGCGACGCGGGACAGAATGTCACGGTCGTGACCGATGGCAGCAGCTACGAAGTCGCGGTGGAGCCCTCCCTGAGCCAGCACTGGCCGCCCACGGAAGCGGCAGCGAGCCTGTACGGGGGGCCGCGATGAACCGCGCCCGCGCCTTCGGTGCGCTCGTGACGGCGCTGCTGGCCGCGGGCATCGCCGCGCCGGCCGTAGCGGGGCGGGTGCCGCCGCGGCCGACGGTCCGGCTCGACGTTCTCTACACGAGCGATATCCACGGTCACCTCGCCCGCGACGTGGCCACGTTCCTGAATCCCGAGTTCCCCCCCACGCTCGGGGGCGGCGCCTCGGCGGCCGGCTACATCCAGCGGACACGCGCCGCCGTGGAAGCGGCGGGCGGCCACGTGCTGCTCTTCGACTCGGGGGACTGGTTCACCGGCACGCCGCTAGGCCAGGGCACGCACGGTCAGGCCGTCATCGACTACATGAACCGCCAGCGTTACGACGCTTCCGCGATCGGCAACCACGACTTCGACCAGGGTGAAGCCGTGGCGGAGTCGCTGGCCGCGCGCGCGCGGTTCCCCATCCTCGCGAGCAATCTCTGGAGCCGCTCCACCGGGCGGCGTGTGGACTGGGCGAAGGACGTGGCGTGGTTCACTGCCGGACCGATCCGGATCGCCGTGCTCGGCTACATCACCGAAGCCACACCGGAGATGGCATTCGAGAAGAACATCGCCGGGCTGGACTTCCGCCCGATCATCGAGGTCATGCCCGGCGACGTCGCGCGGGTCCGCGCCGCCGGCGCTGACCTGGTGTTCGTGCTGGTGCACCACGGGCTGCCCTGGCCCGGGGACCTCGAGGCCACGTACCACACGATGGTGGCGCGCGAGGCCGCCGGGCAGCTCCGCCATCGCGACATGGACGCGATGGAGCTGGCGCGCGCGGTTCCCGGGGTGGACGCGTTCTTCTGCGGGCACACGCACCAGGGCTACGACAGCCGGTGGGAGGATCCGGTGACGCATGCGCTGGTGTACGAGCCCTACGCCAACGGCTCGAGCCTCGGGCACGTGACGTTCACGATCGACGTGGCGACGCGGCAGATCACGCGATCGGAGACGCACTTCGACCGCGGCGCGCTGCTCACGCTCACCGAGGAGGACGCGCCGCCAGACAGCACCGAGGACCGCATCCTGAGCGCTCAGGCGGCGGAATCCGAGCGCGGGCTCGGGGTCGTGGTCGGGCACACGCAGGTGCCGCTCGCGAACGGCCCCGCCGAGAGCGCCCTGCTGGGATTCGTGATGGCGGATGCGTTCCGGGAGGAACTGGGCGCCGACGTGGCGATCCAGAACACCGGGGGCGTGAGGGGGAGGCTCTCGACCGGACCCATCACCGCCCGCGACCTGCTGGATGTGGCGCCGTTCGGAAACGGCATGGTGCTGGCACGAGTTCCCGGAGGCATGCTGCGCGCGATGCTCGAAGACCGGCTGCGTGGCCGTGCGGGCGGAGTGTTCGTCTCCGGACTCCGCGTGCGATTCGATCCCACGCTTCCGGATGGCGCCCGGATCCTGGACGTCACCGTGGGCGGCGCGCCCCTCGACACGACGCGGACCTACACCGTGGCGACGACCGATTACCTGGCCGAGGGCAACAGCGGCTTCGACCGGATGCGCGCGCTCCCGTCGGAGGATGTGCAGGTCGCGGGCTTCACCGACCGGGACGTGCTCGAGCGCTGGCTGCGCCGCCACGATCCGCTGCGCATGGAGAACGACGGCCGCTGGCAGCGAGTCAGGCGGCCATGAGCGCACGCGCCCCGGCTGCCGCCGCGGCCCGGCCGGGCGCGGTCGCCAGCGTGGCGGAGGGGACCACCGCGCGGCTCAACCAGCTCTGCCTCGGCTATTTCGGCGCGTACGTGGTCACCGGCATCCTCGTCAAGTGGTATACGGGCGGCCTGCGCACGCCGCGCCTCACCGACATGGCGTTCCTCTTCGACAACACGCTCGGCTCGAGCGTGTTGTGCGTGCTCGCCGTTCTGGTCATGGGATGGCTCCGCCTGCCCGCCGTTCGCACCCGGCGCTGGCTCGGGCTCGCGCTGCCCGTGGAGACTCCGTTCATCGTCGCCTCCGGGATCTGCACCGCCATCGTTATCCCGGCCACCACCCTCCTCTATACCCTCCCCGTCTCCGTCATGGTCGCGATGGTGATCATGCGCGGGAGCGTGATCGTGATCAGCCGCGCGGTCGATGCCGTCCTCGCGGAACAAGGACTGCTGCATCGTCGCGTGCGCGCCGAGGAGAACTGGGCCGTGGTCTTCGCCCTGCTGGCGGTCGGAACGAACGTCCTGTTGAGCCCGTTGCTGCGATTCCTCCACGGCCTCCTGCCCGGCGCCGGGAACTCCCTGCCCGCGGCGGGCGCGAACGGCAACTTCGAGTTCCTCCACTCCCCGCTGGCGGTGGGCGTGCTGGGCGCCTATGTCGTCGCCTATTCGATCCGGCTCTACTGGATGAACTACTTCAAGCTCACGCGCCGGGGCGGACCGCAACTCGACAATCGCGGATATTTCGCGATCGAGCAGGTCGCCGCGACGCTCACCATGGTGCTGTGCGCCGGTGCCCTGATCGCGGCCACGCGGGCATTCGGCTGGAGCGACGCACGCCTGCTCGCACTGTCGCACGAGGCGGCGCATCCCGACGCTTCGGCGATCGTCTCGGGGATCCCCTACGGCCTGATCGCGTTCTTCTCGGTGTTCCTGTTCATGTTCCAGGGCCGGACCGCGACGTTCGCCGGGCTCGTCAACCGCATCACCTCGCTGCTGGCGGGAATCACCGCGACGCTGCTGCTCACCGCGTGGTTCCACCTGCCGCCGCCGGGCGTGGCCGACTGGGTGTCGCTCGTGCTCGTGGGAATGGCGGTCGCGCTGCTCGCGCACCTCGAGGCCACCCGCGTGCGGCTGGTGGCGGGCCCGCCGGGGACGCTTCCCGGCCCCGTGGCCGGGGTGGGCGGAGCGGGAGTGAGCCGGCATTCCTGAGGCGCCGGGACGCGGGAATCCTGTACATTGAGCCGCGTCGCTGTCCGCTCCCGGGTTCCAGTCGTGCTCGCCCACGAGCGCGCCTGCACTTCACCGTATACGGAGGCTCCATGCCGCAGCTCCTGGATGTGGTCCTGCTCCTCGCCCTGCCCGCCTCGGGGAAGTCCGAGATCCGGCGCTACCTCGGCAGCCTGACGCCGGAGCAGAGCCGGAACGACATGCACCTCGGCCAGACGGTGGACCTGGACGACTATCCCTACGTCCACCTGATGCGGCGGGTGAGCCAGGAGCTGATCCGGGCGGGAAGCGACGGCGTGTTCTTCGATTCCCAGGATCTGCCGATGAAGCAGCCGCTCGACTGGGGCACGCTGATCGAGCTGCTGAACGAGGACTTCGACGACCTCGTGCGGCGCCGCCGCCCCGCGCCGGCCGCGGCCGCCACCTGGCTGCTCGACCGGTTCGATGCCGCGCGCGCGAAGGTCGGGGCCGAGCCCGCGTTCGCGAAGCTCCCAAAGGCCATCCGCACGGGCGTGACGGAAGCGCTGGAGAAGGAATGTCGTGAGCTCGTACAGAACAAGAATGCCGGGATCGCCGACTCCCTGGAGGGCCGCACGGTCGTGATCGAGTTCGCGCGCGGCGGTCCGGACCGTGCGGCGCTCCCGCTCGCGGCCCCGATGGGCTACGCCTACTCGCTCGCGAGGCTCAGCGACGCGATCCTGTCCCGGGCGGCGATCTTCTACGTCTGGGTGACGCCGGAGGAGTCGCGGCGCCGGAACATCGCGCGCACGAACCCGAACGACCCGGGCTCCATCCTGCACCACGGCGTCCCCGGCGCCGTGATGCTCGGCGACTACGGTACCGACGACATGTCGTGGCTGATGGAGAAGTCCGATCGCCCCGACACCGTGCGCGTCGAGACGCGGGGATCGGTCCACCACCTGCCCGCGGTGCGATTCGACAATCGCGTGGACAAGACGAGCTTCGTACGCGCCGATCGCGGCGCGTGGAGCGCAAAGGACATCCAGACGCTGCACGCCGGGCTCTCCGAGGGCTTCGGCCGTCTCGTGCGCGCGCGGGAATCGGGAAAGCTCAAGCTCTGAGAGATCCGGACCCTTGCCGCTTCAGGCACGCGCGAGCTGGTCGCTCCCGGCGAGGTCGGACAGGATCGCGCAATCGCACTCTCCGCCCATTCCGCGGAGCGCGCGAAGCGAGCCTGCCGGATCGATACCGCTCATCGCGCAGCACGTTCTCCGCGTGATCGGTCGTCCGGGCACAGCGCTGCGCCCTGCTCAGCTCGTTCACGAACCCGCCCCGGCGTGGGTGTCCCGGGACCCTGATGTCGGGTTGCCGGAGATGCGTCGGGGCGCGATTCGCACAAGAAGGGCTCGAGCACGGGGCGTTTGCCGCCCGGACACCCGGGCGTAACCGGCTGGTAACCGCGCTCGTCTAGCTTCTGGCTATGCACGAGTGGAGCAGCCGATCGTCCGTCCCATCGATCACGCCGATGCCGGTGTCGCCCGAAGTGGACGACCCCGAGGTCGAGGAGTCCGACCTCTCGTCCTTCCCGGTGAACTGGATGCGGCACCGCCTCTGGGTTTACGTGGTGCTCCTCCTCCTCGCCATCGCGATCATCCTCGTGGACCAGCGCACGTCGAGCCCCACGGGCTCGGCCCCAGCGAAAGCAGCCACCACGGAGTCCGGCCCTACTCCCTAGCCGCGGCGGACTCTTTCCTTGCCGATGCAATTGCCGAGCGCCATTTCGAGGAGCCGGGCCTTCGGCGCAGCCGCGGCCCCGGGCGCCCGTCCCAGGGCGGGTTGGATGCCGACCTCGTGGCCCGGCGGGCAGCATTCGTGACATCCCCGCGGGCCGGACTTGCAGCCCGGTTGGTTTCCGGCCTGCTCGCGATCGTCCTCGCGGGTTGCGTCCGCACGCCTGACACCCTCGAGGTCCACCGCCTGCCCACCGGGGTTGTGCTCGATCCCGTGGGCAGTTCCATTCCGCTCGGCTCGATGCCGCCGGCGATGACGTTCAGCCCGGACTCGACGCGCGTGCTCGTGCTGCTGTGCGGCTATCGCGAACAGAGCCTGCAGGTGGTCGATGTCCGCTCCGGCCGCGTGACGCAGACGCTGACCCAGCCCGCGGCGTTTCCCGGGCTCGCGTTTGCCCCGGACGGGCGGACGCTCTACACCTCGGGCGGCGATCGGGACGTCGTCTATCGTTACGCGTGGCGAGATGGCGCAGCCGCCCTCGTGGACAGTCTGGGGCTCTCGCGCGGTGCCCCTGGCCGCCACGGCACGCGCTATCCCTCCGGCCTTGCGCTCTCTCCCCACGGCCTCGCGCTTTCCGCCGCGGGCGACCGGCTCTACGTCGCCGAGGCGGACCACGACGCGGCGGCGATCTTCGCGCTGGGTCCCGTCACTGCCGATGCGCCCTCGGCGGGCGCGGCCGACACGCCGCTCGGCCGCGTGGTCGAAGCGGTCTCGCACTCGCGATTCTGGGAGCAGACGGTCGTGTTCGTCCTCGAGGACGACGCGCAGGACGGGCCGGACCACGTGGACTCGCACCGCTCGCCGCTGCTCGTGATCTCGGCGTGGAATCGCCCCGGTGTCGTCCATCGCTTCGCCAACACCACCGACGTGCTCGCGACGATGGGGCGGATCCTGCACTTCGCACCCCTGTCGCAATTCGACCACTTCGGGCGCCCGCTCGGCGACATCTTCGCGGCGACGCCGGACCCGCGCCCGTACGTGGCACTTCGGCCCGGCGCCCCGCTCGACGAACGGAGCCCCGCCGACACGACCCGCGCCAGCGAGATGCGCCAGCTCGACCTCCGTCGGGAGGATCCGGCGAACCAGGAACTCTTCAACCACGTCCTGTGGGCGATGATCAAAGGTCCGCACCGCCCGTATCCCGAACCGCGCGTGGGCGCGGACCGCGGGGCGGGGGTCGGACGGGCGGTGAGGTCGGTGGAAGGACCATCCGGCGCTCGACGGGAGGAACACGCGGGGGAGCGCGAGTGCTCCGTCACGACGCGGCGGTCCCGTGCCCGCCCACCCGTCTACGGGCGCGTCGCGACCGCGCGACCGGCCGGGCCGGAGACGCCGGCGCTCGCGCGGGACAGGCCGTCGAGCGCCAGGTTCAGCCGTAGCACGTTCACGCGCGGCTCACCGAGGACGCCGAACTGGCGCGGCTGCGTCTGCGCCGCCACCAGGCCTTGCACGGCCGCCGACGTGAGCCCGCGCGCCTTCGCCACGCGGGAGATCTGGAGCGCCGCGTTCGCGGGGCTGATGTCCGGATCGAGGCCGCTGCCCGAGCGCGTGACCGCATCGGCCGGCAGCGGCGTGCCGGCGGCAAGCCCGTTCTCCTGCCGGTAGGCCGCGGCGAGGTCGGCGATGCCGTCGAAGTTCCCCGGGTCGTCCTGCCCGTTCGGTAGCTTCTTGTGGATGCCGTGGATGAGCTTGTCCGAGGTGGGTCCGAGGTTCGTGCCGCCGGAGGCGGTGGCATCGTAGCCGGCGCCCGCGGCCGAGGGCCGCGGGTGGAAGTAGCCGGGCTTCCCGAACGCCTGGGCGAGCAGCTCGGAGCCGATGACGCGCCCGCCCCGCTCGACGAGGCTGCCTGCGGACTGGTGCGGGAACGCCACGCGGGCGATCGCGGTGATCAGGAGCGGAAACACCAGTCCGAACGCCACCGCCAGCGTCAGCACGCTCAGGATCGCGGGTCTCAGTTGCTTCAGCATCGTCTCCTCCGTTCAGGCCAGCCGCAGCAGCACGAGCAGCCGGTCGAGCAACCAGATCGCGGGGAACGGGACGAGCACCCCGCCCACGCCGTAGATCAGCAGGTTACGCCGCAGCACCGCGGACGCTCCGCGCGGCTTGTAGCCCACGCCGCGCAGCGCGAGCGGGATCAGCGCGATGATGATGAGCGCGTTGAAGATGACGGCGGCGAGCACGGCCGACTGCGGGTTCGTGCCGCCGCTCCCCGGCCCGTAGCGCAGGAAGTTGATGGGCGCGAGCATCGGGTACGTGACGGCGAACATCGCCGGGATGATGCAGAAGTACTTCGAGACGTCGTTCGCGATGCTGAACGTGGTCAGCGAGCCGCGCGTCATGAGCAGTTGCTTGCCGATCTCCACGACCTCGATCAGCTTGGTCGGGTTGCTGTCCAAGTCGACCATGTTGCCGGCTTCCTTCGCCGCCTGCGTGCCCGTGTTCATGGCCACGCCGACGTCCGCGAGCGCCAGCGCCGGCGCGTCGTTCGTGCCGTCGCCGGTCTTTGCGTCGATCTTGCCGCCGGACTTCTCCTTCCGGATTAGCGCCATCTTCGCTTCGGGTGTGGCCTCGGCGATGAAGTCGTCCACGCCTGCTTCCGACGCGATCGCAGCGGCGGTCAGCGGGTTGTCGCCGGTCACCATCACCGAGCGGATGCCCATGGCGCGGAGCTGCGCGATCCGCTCCTTCATCCCGATCTTGACGATGTCTTTCAGATGGATGATGCCGAGCAGGCGCGGGCCGTCGGCCACCGCGAGCGGCGTGCCGCCCATGCGGGCGATCCGGTCGGACATGTCCGTGATTTCCGTCGGGACCTGTCCGCCCTGCTCCCTGACGAACCTCACGATGGCGTCGGTGGCGCCCTTCCGGAGCTGGCGCCCCTCGAAGTCGACGC
>CAYSWZ010000094.1:0-3229 GCA_964434945.1 uncultured bacterium
GCACCCCAGCGCGTCGAGTTGAGCGGCAGCGACTTCAACCATGCGAGCGCCTTCACCGGATCGTGTTCGAGCCACGAGCGCGCGTGCACGAGCGTGATCTGGTCGGCGCGGTCCGCGGCGCGCGCGCGCGCGATCTCGGCGCGGTCACGCTCGCTGATGATGCGGGCGATCCCCCAGCTCCCGAGCACGGCGAGGAGCGCCAGGCTCGTCGCGCCGACGAGGAACGCGGCGCGGTTCTTCCGGAACCGCCGCCACAGGAGCTCCCGGGTGGAATAGGTGTGCGCCGCGACGAGCTGACCGGTCTGGAAGCGGTGCAGCTCCTCCACCAGCTCCTTCGCCGTCCGGTAGCGATCGCGGGCGTCACGCGACATCGCTTTGTGGACGATCGCCACCAGGTCCGGCGGTAGGCCCGGCTGGCGCACGTCGAGCCGCACCGGGGGACCGGCCAGCACGAGCCGGAGTGTCTCGAGCCCGCCCTTGCCTTCGTACGGCGCAACGCCTGCGAGCACGGTGTAGAGAATCGCCCCGAGGGAGTAGACGTCCGTGCGCTCGTCCACGTCACTCCCCTGCGCCTGTTCGGGCGACATGAACGCCGGCGTGCCCACCGCGAGGCCCACGGTCGTCAGCATGCCGCTGGTGGTGTCGTCGTCGCTCGCGATCGAGCCGGAGAGATCCTTCGCGAGGCCCCAGTCGATCACCATCGTCTCGCCGAACGAGCCGAGGATGACGTTTCCCGGCTTCAGGTCGCGGTGGATGATGCGCTGGTCGTGCGCGTAAGCCAGCGCCTCCGCGAGCCGGATGATCCTCGGCAGGAGCGCGATCCGCTCCGCAAGCGAGCCGAGTTGGGCGACGACCTTGTCGAGCGGCCGGCCGGTCACGAGCTTCATTGCGTAGAAGGGCTGCCCGTCCGGCCAGAAGCCCGCTTCGTAGATGGGCACGATCGAGGGGTGCTGGAGGCGGGCGGTGATGAGGATCTCGCGCCGGAACCGCTTCCGCCACTCGGGGTCACCCGTCAGCCGAAGTTCCTTGATGGCGACCTGCCGGTGCAATCGCCGGTCGTGGGCGGTCATCACGCGCCCCTGGCCGCCGCGGGCGAACTCCGAGCCCATCTCGTAGTGCCCGGGCTCCACGACCGGGAACTCGACGTCGTCTCCCAGCGGTCCCTTGGGATCCTCGGGCGGGACGTCGGTCGACAAGGTGTCGGACTCGCTCATCGCCAGGACCGTCCTAAGGTCACCGACGCTCCGGTGACGCCCGACGCAAGGGCATACGGCGTCCCGGAAGCACGATGGATCGTGGGTGGAGTCACGGGCTTGGCCCTCGGCACGGTGGGCGACGGCAGGCAGCCCCGAGGCCAGGCCGCTCGCGGGCACCCGCGGCCGTCAGGGCGCCACCGAGACTAACCTCGCTCCCCCGCGCCGCTCAACGGCAATCCGCGCTCGTCTCCGACGATGCCGTGAAACGTCTTCCGGATGCGGACACGCCACAGCCAGTAGAGGAGCGCCGCGAGCACGACCAGCGGTGGCATCACGAGAAGTGGAAAGATCCGAACCGGCTTGGGGATGACCTTCGCCTGGCCCACGAAGAACGAGAACGCCGCGATCAGGAACGCGAGGCACATGCGCCAGAGGTGCCGCGTGAGTCGAGGCGTGCCGCGAATGGCTCGAACTCCTCCCGAGCGAATCATGCGGAGATCGCCGACGCCCGCCAGCAGGGCGATCGAGCCGAATATGAAAAACGGCACCGTCGGGATGCCCTTCAGGTTTCCCCCGGGACTCCGGGATGCCACCATTCCTCCGGTGAACAATGCCGATGCGAGCGCCAGGGCCACCAGCATCGACCCGAGGTCCAGGGCGCGCGATGTTCCGCAGGGCGGGCGGACCGTGATGAGCGATGTCGCCACCAGGTAGGCCGTCAGGAGCCCGACCGGGATGTTCGAGGCCGGCTGCCGTCCCCATATGGCCGCCATGGTCGCTCCGACGAGTCCCATGGTGAGCATCGCGTAGACGAACACCATACCGGTCCGGCGATGCAGCCAGGCGCCCTTGGCGGCGAAGAGCGCCAGGAATCCGAAGATAATCCCGACGCCGCCCGCGAGGATGTGTAGGGCGAGCGCGGTCGTGTGGACCGGAGTCATCGGTGGAGGCGAGCGGACGTCGGCGTCGGCCGTGACGCCGGTCGCAACCGCGGTCTGGAGAGCGGTCGAGCAAGACCGGGCCGGAATGGACGCGAGCGGAGTCGGAGCATGCCCCCACTACGACCGCGGCCGGCTCGGGGTTGCGGCGGGGAGACCTTCCTTGGTTCCCCAGCTAGGGGTTCCCCCTACACAAAGTCGAGGCGTCCGCCTACAGACAGCCGACTGCTCCGCGCGGCACCCTCGCGTCATGAAAGGGGGCAAGCAGTCTGCGCTCGTGGCCAACCCTCATGGTCCAGGAGCGCGCCCGGAACGCGTGCTCCGGGAGTTCGTCGTTGATGCGGATCCGGATCGCGCTTGATTCACGGGCGCGAAGGCTTCGGGGCCGGGGCCACTTCGCAGGTGTGCGGGCACGCAGCTGGAGCGCCGTGGCCTCCGCCACAATGGGCACCACCTGATGATCAGTACCGGGGAGTTGAAGGAGCGTGAGGGAATGTGTGCACGGTCGAAGTGGGGAGCGAGAGTGCTGCTGGCGCTCGCGCTGGTCGGCGTGTTCGCCGTGCCGGCGTGGGCGAGGCTCCGGCCGGACGATCCCGACCAGCAGGCGCTGGATGCCTACGAGCAGGAGGTGACCGCGCGCTGGAACGCGCACCAATCCGGGCGAAATCCCAGGCCGATGGACGTCCCGGACATCTTCGGGCAAGGCTCGGTGCTCAACGTCGGTGACGTGGTCATGAAGGTGACGAATTACGGGCTTTGCGGTAACCCGTTCACCAACGTGTCGAGCGACCCGTCCGGGCAGTGGCCGGGCGCCTCCGCGGTCGAGTACCTGAACTTCTTCGGCATCGCCGTGGGCGCCGTGAACCCGTTCGCCACCGACCCGAATGCGGTTCGACGGGTGAGCTATCTCACGGAATGGCGTCCGGCGACGCTGGATCCCGTGGACCGCATGTACCGGGCGTACGACGGGATCGTGAACGGGGCCCGGTTCGTCAACGACGACAACGACTTCGACCCGCTCACCGGCGACCCGCTCGTGGACGAGGACTTCCTCGACGGCCACGACAACGACGGCGACGGCAAGATCGACGAGGA
>CAYSWZ010000095.1:0-9170 GCA_964434945.1 uncultured bacterium
GGCTTGTACTTGATCCGGTGCGGCGTGTCGGCCTCGGCACCCAGGCGTTCATGGCGGACCTTCTCGTAGTCCGCGAAGTTGCCCTCGAAGAACGTCACCTGCGAGTCGCCCTCGAACGCGAGGATGTGCGTCGCGACGCGGTCCAGGAACCAGCGGTCGTGCGAGATGACGACCGCGCAGCCGGCGAACGCCAGCACTGCGTCCTCGAGCGCCCGCAGCGTGTCCACGTCGAGGTCGTTCGTGGGCTCGTCGAGGAGCAGCAGGTTGCAGCCGCTCTGCAGCAGTTTCCCCATCTGCAGCCGGTTGCGCTCGCCGCCGGACAGGATGCCGACCTTCTTCTGCTGGTCGGCGCCGCGGAAGTTGAACCACGCGCAGTAGGCGCGCGCGTTCACCTCGCGCTTCCCGAGCGTGAGGATCTCGTTGCCGCCCGAGAGCGTCTCGTACACGGTCTTCTCGGGATCGAGCGCATCGCGGCTCTGGTCCACGTACGCGATCTTCACCGTATCGCCCACGCGCAGCGTGCCCGCATCCGGCTTCTCGGCGCCCACGAGCATGCGGAATAGCGTCGTCTTGCCGGCGCCGTTGGGGCCGATCACGCCCACGATCCCGGCGGGCGGCAGCTTGAACGACAGGTCGTCGATGAGCAGCAGGTCGCCATATCCCTTGCGGAGGTTCGACGCCTCGATGACCACGTTGCCGAGGCGCGGCCCCGGCGGGATGTAGATCTCGACGTTGTCGAGCTTCTCCTTCCCCTCCTCGGCGAACATCTTCTCGTACGCCTGGAGCCGGGCCTTGCTCTTCGCCTGCCGCGCGCGCGGCGCGAGCCGCACCCACTCCAACTCGCGTTCGAGCGTCTTCTGGCGCGCGGACTCCTGCTTCTCCTCCATCGCCAGGCGGTTCTTCTTCTGCTCCAGCCAGCTCGTGTAGTTGCCTTCCCACGGGATGCCTTCGCCGCGGTCCAGCTCGAGGATCCAGCCGGCGACGTTGTCGAGGAAGTAGCGGTCGTGGGTGACCGCGACGATGGTGCCCTCGTATTCCTGGAGGAAGCGCTCGAGCCACGCCACCGACTCCGCGTCGAGGTGGTTGGTGGGCTCGTCGAGCAGCAGCAGGTCGGGACGCGACAGCAGCAGCCGGCAGAGTGCGACGCGCCGGCGCTCACCGCCCGAGAGCTTGGTGACGTCTGCGTCCCCCGGCGGACACCGCAGCGCATCCATCGCAATGTCGAGCTGTCGGTCGAGGTCCCAGAGATTCTGGTGGTCCATCTGCTCCTGGACCTTGGCCTGGTCGGCGAGCAGCTTCTCCATTTCGGAGTCGCTCATCGGCTCTGCGAACTTGGCGTTGATTTCGTTGTAGCGGTGGACGATCGCCACCTTCTCGGCGACCCCTTCCTGTACGTTCCCGAGCACGGTCTTCTTCGGATCGAGCTTCGGCTCCTGCTCGAGGTAGCCCACCGTGTGGCCCTTGCCGAGCCACGCCTCGCCGATGAACTCCTGGTCCACGCCGGCCATGATCTTCAAGAGCGAGCTCTTGCCCGCGCCGTTCGGGCCCAGCACGCCGATCTTGGCGCCGTAGTAGAACGACAGCCAGATGCCCTTCAGGATCTCGCGCTTCGGCGGGACCACCTTGCGGAGGTCCTTCATGACGTAGATGAACGGTCGGGACGGGTCGGCTGCCATGGGGGCGTTCTCTCTATCGGATGGGCGCGCGCGGCGCCGTGGAGGCCGGTGGGCGGTCGGGGGCGAAACCGGGCGAGAATGCCGCGTGCGAGCGCCGGGCGCAAGCCGGCAGCCGGGTGCCGCGGGGCGGCGCGCCGCCCCGAAAAACGCGACGGCGGCGCTCCCATTCCGGGTGGGAGACACCGCCGCGCCTTCGCCCGGTCAGGCGAAGTTTCGAGGTGCGTGGTTCAGTTCACGACGCGCGCCTGCGAGTGCTGCCGGCTGCGATCGCGGAAGAGCCAGTAGGCGATCGCCCCGATCGCGAGAAGCGGCAGCAACGGCAGCACCATGAAGCCCGTGCCGAGCAGCAGTCCGAATCCGCCGAGGAGTCCGGCGATGAGAATGAAGGGCAGCGCGAAGAGCAGGCCCACGAGGCGGAAGGCCCAGCCGATGACCTTGAACGGGAGCCACAGGAACCAGCCGACGACGCTGAACGCTGTCATCAGCACGCCGACGACGATGAGCGCCACGAACCCGAGCGCGGCGAGTACGACCAACTCGACCACTGCGGACCTCCGGAAAAGGACCGTTTCGCCGGCGGGCGGAGCCACGAGGCCACGGGGGTGCCGGTGAGCTTTCTACGCATGCCCGGCCGGGCGTGTTGCAATCCGCCAACCCCGGCCAGGACGCCAGGGCGCGTGCCCGCGCTCGCCCCGCCGGGCGCCTGCTGATAGAGTCACAACCCAAACAATCACGGACACTTACCGGAGGCGACCATGGCGGCTACCCGGATCGTGGTGAGAAACAACGGTGCCCTCCGGATCGAGGGCGACTTCGAGCTGGTGGACCAGGACGGGAAGCCGTTCGGCCTCGCCGGCCGCACCCAGATCGCGCTCTGCCGCTGCGGGCAGTCGGGGCGGAAGCCGTTCTGCGACAGCACGCACAAGACCTGCGGCTTCCAGTCCACGATCGTGGCGATCGACCTGGAGCCGCCCGCGCCGAAGCCCGCGAGCTGACGAGGTGAGCGTTCGCGCGGTGCTGCGCGTGCTCGTGGTGCTGGCCGCCACCGCCACGTGCATCCGGCTCGGCATCTGGCAGCTCGCGCGCCTCCACGAGAAGCGCGTGCTGCATGCTGCCCAGCGGGCGCTCCTCGCCGAGCCCGCGTTCGAGCTCACGCAGGCGCTGCCCGACTCCACACCCGCGGCGGGCCGGCGCGTGCACGTTCACGGCCGCTGGGACCGGTCGGTGCACGTCCTCCTCTCGGGCCGCACGCACCTGGGCGCCGCGGGCGTGAGCCTCCTCTCGCCGGTCCGGTTGGCATCGGGCGAAGCCGTGCTGGTGGAGCGCGGCTGGATTCCCGCGGCCGATGGACGCACCGCCCACCCGGAAGCGTCTCCCGACAGCGATGCCGACGTGATGGGCATCGCGCTGCCGCTCGCGCATGGCGCGCACCCCGTGGCATGGGCGCGTCTCGTGTCGGACTCGGCGGGCGTCACGCTCTGGTCGGCGCGCGCGGCCGAGCGGGATTCGCTCGCCGCGCGCATCCGCGGCCCGCTCGCACCCTGGCTCCTGCGCGCGCTGCCGGAAGCCGCCCGGTCGCACGCGCGCGGCGGCGAGCCCGCGCCCATCGCGGAGCCCTACCAGGTGCCCGACGAGGCCATGCACCTCTCCTATGCCATCCAGTGGTTCGCGTTCGCGGCGATCATTTCGCTCGGCTCGCTCTCGCTCGCGCTCCGTCGCGCACGTGGCGCCCGTCCGCCGGGACCTGCCTGAGCGCTCGAACACGCCCACTCCACCGCCCGCCGGCGTCATTCACCGCCACCGGCACGGCATTGGCCGAAAGCCACGCGACCGGGCTTGCCGGCGTCCGTAACTTGAGTACGTGAGCGAGGGCCAGTGAGCGCAGGTCGCGCCAGGGGCCACAGCAAGTGATCCGGAGGACGGCATGGCATACCTGATCCACGACGGCGAACGGGCATGGGACAAGCTCGTCTGGGGAGTCATCCTGATCGGGCTCGGAGTGTTCTTCCTGCTGGCGACGCTCGGGTTCATCCCCGTCCACTTCATGAGGACCTGGTGGCCGGTGTTCGTGATCGCGGCAGGCACCGGTTCGTTGCTCAGCGCGCGCAGCCCGAAGGCCATCGGCTCGGCGGTGAGCACGCTCGGAATCGGCGCGTGGCTCTTGGTCGCGGCGAACGATTGGTACGGACTCGGTTGGAGCCGGAGCTGGCCGCTGGCGCTCGTCGCCGCGGGGCTCGGCTCGTTGACCCGGGCGCTGGCACAGAGCGTGTGGCCGCGCGAGGAGAACGATCATGTTCAATGAACGGCAGTCGAACGGTCCGCAGGGGAGCGCCTGGCGGCGGTGGCGCGAGGCCGCGTTCGCGACCTGCACGGCGTGGCTGGTGCTGCAGAACATGGCGCTGCTCGCGCTCGCGGCCTGGGGCCACCCGGCGAGCGCGCTGGCCGCGGGCACGCAGATCGCGCGGACGGCGATCACGGTGGGCGGCCAGCTCTTCATGCTGGTGCTGGCGGTGGCGCTCGGACTCGCACTCGCGGCGTGGCTGGTGCAGGCTCCGGCCGAGCCGCAACGGAACGGCGGGCGGGAGGTGCACGATGGGCGGTGACTACGGCAACGACCCGGGCCTGCCGCGCGGCGTGATGAGTGAGCGTCGCGGCAGCCGGATCACGGGGCGCCTCCTGTTCGGCGCGCTGCTCGTCACGCTCGGCGTGCTGTGGACGCTCGACAATCTCGGGCTCGCCGACGCGGACCAGTTCCTGCGCTGGTGGCCGGCGGCGCTGATCGTCTACGGAGTGCTGCGCGTGACGGGCCTCGATGGCACGCGCCGGCCGGTGAGCGGCATCCTGTTCGTGTTCGCGGGCGGCTGGATGCTGGCGCACTCGCTGGGAATCGTGAGCGTCAGCTTCTTCCGGCTGTGGCCGGTCTTCCTGATCGCGATCGGCGGCTCGCTCGTCTTCCGCTCGGTGCGCGGCCCCGGCGGCACGGGCGACACTGCCGAGGCGCACGCCTACCCGCGGCCGTTCGCGTTCATGGGCGGGAACGTGCGCACGATCGAGTCGCAGTCGCTGGTGGGGCTCGAGGCCACCGCGGTCATGGGCGGGGTCGAGGCCGACCTCCGCGGCGCCCGGGCGCGCGGCAGCGAAGTGGCGGTGGAGGTGTTCGCGTGGTGGGGCGGGATCGAGCTGATCGTGCCGGAGGACTGGCGCGTGGTGTCCGAGGTCATGCCCATCATGGGCGGCGTCGAGGACAAGACGCGGCTCGCCGAGGGCGGCGGCGCCACCACGCTGGTCGTGCGTGGGATGGTGGTGATGGGCGGCCTCGAGATCAAGAACACGAAGAGCGAGAGCCCGTTCCGCGGCGTGAAGGTGGGCGTCGTCACGACCAGCCGCTCGGGGCGCCGGAAGGAAGCCCGCGTCGATGCCTCGGGCGTGACGATCACGCGCGACGACGGCCCGCCTCCGCCTCCGCCCCCGCCTCCACCCACGGCCTGACGCATGCATCCCCTGCTCGCGCGCCCGATCCGGCTGCTGCTGCTCGTCGCCATCGCCGCGCTGTTCGGCGTGCCGCTGGCGTGGGTGCTGCGCGTGCTCGAGCCGCGGCCGTGGAGCGCCGCGCTGGCGTTCGCGATCCCGATGCAGGTGTTCTACAGCTTCATCGTGCTGTCGGCGTGGTGGGTGTGCCGCCGCCACCCGATCGGCGGCGAGACCACGGGGGCTGCGGTCGGGGCGCAATTCGTCGCCGCGCTCCAGGCGACCTCGATGTGGGTGGGGATCGGGGCGTTCTGGTCGGTGGCGATCGGTCACTGGCTCGATCCGGGGCTCTCGCGGGCGGCGATCTTCCGCGACCTGGGCGTGCTGTTCGTGGCGGGCATTCCGCTCTACCTGCTGAGCGCGATCGCGCACTACCTGTACCTCGCGTTCGAGGCGTCGCACGCGGCGGAGCGGCGCATCCTCGAGACGCAGGTCGGCGCGCGCGAGGCCGAACTCCGCGCGCTGCGCGCGCAGCTGAACCCGCACTTCCTGTTCAACAGCCTCAACTCGATCAACGCGCTGGTCGGGAGCGATCCCGAGGGCGCGCGCCGGATGTGCGAAGGCCTCGGCGACTTCCTGCGCCGCACGCTCGCGCTCGGCGCCCGCGACTCGGTGACGCTGGGCGAGGAGCTGACGCTGGTCGAGCGCTACCTCGACATCGAGCAGTCGCGCTTCGGTGACCGCCTGCGCGTCGAGCGCGCGGTGGACCCGGACGCGGCCGTGTGCCACGTACCGCCGCTCCTGCTGCAGCCGCTGGTCGAGAACGCCATCAAGCACGGCATCCAGGACTGCCTCGAGGGCGGCACCATCCGCATCGAGGCGCGCCGGGACGGTGCGCTGCTGCGAGTGGCGGTGGAGAACCCGGTGGATGCCGACGCGCCTTCACGCCGGGGCGAAGGCGTGGGACTCGAGAATGTCCGGCGCCGGCTCGAGGTGTTCGGGGCGCGCGACGCGCACCTGTCCGCAGCGCGCACGGGAGAGCGATTCCGGGTCACGCTCACGCTGCCCGCGCTCGCGGCGGCCGGGGCGGAGGAGGCGAGCCATGCCTGAACCCCTGCGGGTGCTGCTCGTGGACGACGAGGCCCCGGCCCGCGCGCTGCTGCGGGAATACCTCGGCGCGGAGCGGGGCGCCCAGGTGGTGGGCGAGTGCGCGAACGGCTTCGAGGCGGTGAAGGCGATCGCCGAGCTCGCGCCCGACCTGGTGTTCCTCGACGTGCAGATGCCCAAGCTCGACGGATTCGAGGTGCTGGAGCTGCTCGAGCCGCGCCCGGCGGTGATCTTCTGCACCGCGTACGACGAGTACGCGCTCCAGGCGTTCGAGGTGCACGCGGTGGACTACCTCCTGAAGCCGTTCGGGCGCGAACGGCTCGCCGCGGCGCTGGAGCGCGCCCGGGAGCGGCTGGCGCCGGGAGCGGCCCGATCCGGCGCGCCGGCGGGGGCGCCGCCGAGCGGCGCCGCGCTCGCCGCGGCCGCGCGCGGGCCCGGCCAGCATGCCGAGCGGATCGTCGTGCGCGACGGCGCGCAGGTGCACGTGATCCCCGCGGAGCGCGTGGACTACGTCGAGGCGCAGGACGACTACGTGGCGATTCACGAGTCCGGGAAGACGCACCTGAAGCACCAGACACTCGCCGAGCTCGCCGAGGCGCTCGACCCGGATCGCTTCGTGAGGATCCACCGCTCGTTCGTCGCGAACGTGGAACGCATCGCGCGCATCGAGCTGCTCGCCAAGGACCAGCGCGTCGCCGTGCTGCACGACGGCCGCCAGCTTCCCATCAGCCGCGCCGGCCACGAGCGGCTGAAGGAGCTGCTGGCGTGAGGCGCGGGCCGGACCGGAACCTCACTTGGGCGTGTAGCGCCCCGTCTCGAGGAGTGCCGCGGCGGTCGTGGAGCCGAGTGTGAACGCGGCGCGGAACTCGCCTTCGACCCCGACCCTGGCGCCGGTGCGCGGCGCGCCGTTCTCCTTCGTGACGATGGGCAGCGTGCCCGTGCCGTCGTCCAGTTCGTACGCGCCGTAGCCGAGGACGCCGAGCGATCGCGTCACGTCGCCGGCGACACGCACGGTCTGCTTGTCGAAGCGCGTGGGGTCGTCGAGCAGGGCCTTGATGTGCGTGACCGGCAGGCCCGAACTCTTGCAGCCGGCGAGGAGGGCCAGCAGCGTTGCAGCGGCGGCCAGGCGGAACACGCGAGCGGAACGGGACATCGTGAAGGCCTCTGGGTTCGTGTGAGCCGGGGGGCGGGGGAGCGACGGCACCGTAACACGGGCGCGCGCCCGTCCCCACCCGCCGGCTCACTTCATCCCGACCGCTCCTGCCGCGGGCCAGCCCGTGGCGCCCACCCGCACGAGATTCATCTCGAAGAATTGCTCCGATGGCTGGCCCGGGGCGAGGCGCTCGCCGATCTCGCGCCACTTCCCGCGACGGATGGCCGCCGAGTAGCGGATCGTCGTCGGCCCCGCCGGGATCTCCCACACGTACCCCGAGTCGGAGGGCGTGAGCGCGAAGTCACCGGCCAGGCCTTTGGCGTACGAGTGGAGCGTGTACCCCTTCTTCTCGGGGTCGAACGAGACGATGCCGAACGCGTTGAACGTCACCTTGCCGCTCGCGTCGTATCCGCGGCCCTCGATCACCTTCACCGTGCCGTCCAAGAACGGCCCGATGCGCTCGGTCTGCGTCACCTCGTGCTTCACGCCCGAGGGCAGGATCGTCCACGCCGGTCCGCGCCAGACGCCGTCCATGAACGCGAGCGGCTTCAAGGCATCGCGCTCCGCGGCGAGCAGCGCGGCGGAGTCGGGCGGGCCCTGCGCCTCGCCGCGGGTGGCGCCGAGGAGGAGGAGCGCGGCCATCAGAATCGGGATCGGGTTTCGGAGCGACATGGACACCTCCCCTGCGAGGCGGCCGGTTCGCGCGCGGCGTTCGCCGCGGAGCGGGCATCCGGGCCGGCCTCGAGGCACGAGGTTCGCGCCCGGCCGGGGCGCTCCGCGAGCGGAACCCGATGGGGCGCCTCAGGGCTCCGACGAGCGGTCGGCCGGCGCCGACGGAGGGTCGGCCGGCGGCCGGGGCGATGCCCCACTCAAGCTGCACTCACCCCTGCCGATGTTGTAGAGTAGATTTCGTTCACCGGAGGCCCTGTGCGCCTCCCCGTCTTCCCGGCGGCCCTGTGTGCCGCCGCAACTGGAAAGGACGCGTCATGAACGCATCACCGCGCGACGCCTTCGGCGTTCGCAAGTCGCTCGCCACGCCCTCCGGCCCCGTCCTCCTCTACAGCCTGGACGCGCTCGCCTCGCAACTCGGCGTGAATCTCTCGAAACTGCCGTACTCGATCCGCGTGCTGCTCGAGGCCGCGCTCCGTCACTGCGACGACTACCAGGTGACGCAGGACGACGTGAGGCGCCTCGCCCGCTGGGGGGCCGCCGGCGCAGAGCCCGTGGAACTCCCGTTCAAGCCCGCTCGCGTCATCCTCCAGGACTTCACCGGCGTGCCGTGCGTCGTGGACCTGGCGGCCATGCGTGATGCGGTCCACCGGATGGGCGGCGACCCGAAGCGGATCAACCCGCTCGTCCCGGTCGACCTGGTGATCGACCACTCGGTGCAGGTGGACGTGTTCGGCACCGGCGCGGCGCTCGAACGAAACGCCGAGATCGAGTTCCAGCGCAACAAGGAGCGCTACGAGTTCCTGCGCTGGGGCCAGAGCGCGTTCTCGAACTTCCGGGTCGTGCCCCCGGCCACCGGAATCGTGCACCAGGTGAACCTCGAGTATCTCGCGCAGGCCGTGCTCACCTCGAAGCAGGAGGGCGCCCCCGTCGCCTACCCGGACACGCTGGTGGGCACCGACTCGCACACCACCATGATCAACGGCCTCGGCGTCGTGGGCTGGGGGGTCGGCGGCATCGAGGCCGAGGCGGTCATGCTGGGCCAGCCGCTCTACATGCTCACGCCCCAGGTCGTGGGCTTCAGGCTCACCGGCCGG